>JBGAJY010000008.1:0-57191 GCA_044224705.1 Saprospiraceae bacterium | reverse complement strand
GGTTATCATCTTCTTACCCTGACGTATCGCGACGCCGCGCTGGACCATATTGGCCAGGCCGTGCTCCCCGGCGATGTTGCCGCCGAGCGACTGCTCGATCTCAAGGAACGCTTCCGTTGGGAGGAAATCAGCTACCTGGCTACCTGTAACCGGGTGATTTACCTGTTTTTTAGCGCTGCGCCACTGGAATCCGACCTGCCCAGGCAGGTGTTGTCGGCCATCCGGCCCGACCTGTCGGGTCAGGCTATTGAAAAAATTAGTTCCTGCATGCGCCTGCTGCACGGCGCCGACGCGGTGCGGCACCTGTTCGAGGTGGCCGCTTCGATGGACAGCCTCGTAATCGGCGAGCGGGAAATCCTCCGCCAGTTGCGTGAAGCTTTCGAGCGCAGCCGCGACTGGGGCCTGAGCGGTGATCATTTGCGTTTTGCTGCTGCATTTACCATCGAAACAGCCAAGGGGAACATACTGCGACGGGTATCGGCCAGAAGGCCCTGTCGATTGTGGCCCTGGCTTTTGCCGAATTACAAAAAACGGGGTTGCGCTCCGATGCCCGAATCCTGTTGGTGGGCGCAGGCCAGACCGACGCCTTGTTCGCCAAATTTTTGAAAAAATACGGTTTCCAGCACGTCACGGTCTTCAACCGGACGCTGGAAAAGCGGAAAAGTAGCTGCTTCATTTGGCAGGGCGCTGCAATTGGACGAAATGAATCAACGCCGGGTTTTGACGCCCTTGTCGTATGTACCGGCGCAGCAGACCCGTCATTACTTCCGCCATTTATCAGCAACTCCTCTGTGGTGAGCGTACGCCAAAAGTCGTCGTCGACCTGTCCATTCCGAAAAACGTGGCAGCGGAAGCGTGGCAGATTTTCCCGTGCAATACATTGAAATTGAATGCCTTCGCGATGCAGCACGTGACAACCTGGCCTTCCGCGAGCGCGAGCGCGCCAAGGCCGACGCGCTGCTCAACGGCAAAGTCCGGCTCTTCCGCGAACGCTGGCACCAGCGGCAAGTGGAACGCTCGCTGGCGCCGGTGGTCGAAGCCGCGCACGAGGCGACGAAACGCGCTCAAGTGGTTTTTGCAAAAGAATTTGAGCAGTTGGATGAAGCCGCGAAGGACCTCGTGCTGCGCATGATGGGCTATGTAGAGGAAAAATGCGTGGCCGCAGCCATGCGCACCGTCAGGGAAGTGGCGGCAAATGCTGGGCGGCATTTCGGCGAAAAGGAAGCAGCGGCTACCGCGGGAGCGGACAATCGCCGTTGATTTCCTTGCCGTTTTGCGGATGCGCCCGGGTGAAAATTTGGCTGGCTTTACCCGATCAACACTTTCAGGTCGAATTCGAAGCCGGGAAGCACGTCTTCGCCGCTCAATTTTTGATCAAAACCTTCGATCCCTTCGCTGGATCCGTCGGCGCGGAAAATCCACGATTTTTCCTGTTCGGCGTCGATCAGCCAGGCCAGGCGGACGCCGTTGGCAATCCAGACATCGGTCATTTTTCGATTCAACACTTCGGGGTCGTCGCTCGGGCTGCGGACTTCCACCACAAAATCAGGTACTACGCGGGCGAAGGTTTTGCGCTGACGCGGCGTGAGTTTTTGGTGTTTCTCCATAGAGACCCATGCAGCATCAGGCATGCGTTTGGAGCCGTCAGGAAGGGTAAACATGGTGGAGGAGCTGAACGTTTTGCCGAGTTTGGTGTGGCGGTTCCAGATTCCCAAATCGATTCCAACCTCGCTTTCATGGCCACCGGAACCATACGACACCGGCGGTTCGGCAACGATGTTCCCGAATGGATCAACTTCAATTTGCAGGTATGGATTGTCCTGGCAAAATTGTTCGAATTCCTTGTCGCTCATTTTGGGCCGGAAGCTTTTGACTTCCCAGCCATCAAAACGGAGGGTAATTTGGACAGGCTCTGTGGATTTCGCGCGTGTCATAAGCCAATACATTTTCAACAAATATAACCCCGAAAAACAAGGCTTGCCACCCCGTCTGACGCGCAGCGTCTGCACGGGGTGAAGGAGGGACCCCGATTGTGAAAGTAGAGCCTTGCGCTTCTCCGAGCAGACGCTGCGCGTCAGACGGAGGCATCAATGCGCCTGCAGCCAGTTGTGCCCGACGCCCATTTCCACCTCGATCGGCACTTTCAGGTTCGGGATGGCGTGGCGCATGTGTTCGCTGACCAGCGGTTTGAGGCGATCCAGTTCATCTTTTTGCACGTCGAACACGAGTTCGTCATGCACTTGGAGGATCATTTTGGATTGCAGCCCTTCCTTTTCCATGGCGCGGTGGATATTCACCATGGCGATTTTGATCATGTCGGCTGCCGTGCCCTGGATGGGGGCGTTGATGGCTGCGCGTTCCGAGTTGGCGCGCTCCAGGCCGCTGCCGTTGATGTGGCGGAAATAGCGCCGGCGGCCGAGCAGGGTTTCGACATAGCCGTGCTGCCGCGCGAATTCGATGGTCGAGGTCATGTAATTTTTCAGCCCCTGGTATTCGCGGAAGTAGTTGTCGATCAGCTCTTTGGCTTCGGTTCGTTTGATGCCGAGCTGGCCCGACAGGTTGGTAGCGCCGGCGCCGTAGATGATGGCGAAATTGACCGTTTTGGCGGCGCGGCGTTGCTCGGGCGTGACTTTGTCGAGCGATACGCCGAACACCCGGGCAGCCGTAGCGAGGTGGATGTCGAGTCCTTTCTGGAACGCTTCGATCATGCCCGCGTCGTCGGCGATGTGCGCGATGAGGCGCAGTTCGATCTGGGAGTAGTCGGCCGAGAGCAGCACGTGGTCGGCGTCGCGGGGGATAAATGCTTCGCGGATTTTACGGCCTTCGGCGGTGCGGATGGGAATGTTTTGCAGGTTCGGATTTTGGCTGCTGAGGCGTCCGGTGGAAGCCAGGGCCTGGTTGAAAGAGGAATGCACGCGGCCGGTGCGCGGATTGATCAATGCCGGCAGGGCGTCGATGTAGGTGCTGCGCAGTTTCATCAGTGCGCGGTGCTGCAGGATGTCGGCGCAGACGGGGTATTCGGTGGCCAGGGAGCTGAGCATGTCTTCGTCGGTGGAATACTGCCCGCTTTTCATTTTTTTGCCGGGATACGGGATTTTCATGCGTTCAAACAGCACTTCGCCCACCTGTTTGGGGCTCGAAACGTTGAAGGTGAAGCCCGTTTCGTCCAGTACCTTTTTTTCCAGGATGTCGATTTCCTTGCTGAGTTCGACCGAATATTTTTTCAAAAAATCGGGGTCGATGCGCACGCCGGCGTGTTCTATGGCGGCCAGGACTTTGACCAGGGGCGTTTCGATTTCCCGGAACAGGTGCATCAGACTCTCTCCGCCCGCTTCGAGTTTGGGCGCCAGTACGTCGCGCAGCTGGATGGTGACGTCGGCGTCCTCGGCGGCGTAATCCTTGATTATTTCCACCGGAACGTCGCGCATGTTGCCCTGAGCGGCGCCTTTTTTTCCGATGAGGTCTTCAATTTTGACGGGTGAATAATCGAGCAGGGTTTCCGCCATGTAATTCATGTTGTGGCGGAGGTCGGGTTCGAGCAGGTAGTGGGCCAGCATGGTATCGAAAAACGGTCCGCGTAGTTCCACGCCGTAATTTTTCAGCACCACCGCATCGTATTTCAGGTTCTGTCCGATCTTTTCAATCGCCTCATCTTCAAACAGATGGCGAAATTCTTCGACGACTTTTTGCGCTGCTTTCTGCTCGGCCGGCACGGGCACGTACCAGGCTTCATGGGCGCGCACGGCGAAGGAAAAGCCCACCAGATCAGCTTGCGGCGCTTCCAGTGCGGTCGTTTCGGAATCGTAGCAAAAGGCCGCGGATTTTTCCAGCAGGGCAATGAGTTCGGCGCGTTTTTCGGGGGTGTCGGCGAGGTGGTAAGTGTGCTCGACGTTGGTGATGTTGTGACTGGTGTGCGACAAGCGGCCGGGCTGGGGGTGAGCCGCCGCGGCCGGATCATCATCGAACAGGCTGCCTTGTTTTGAAGTGGCACTTGCAGTAGCGGTTGCACTTCTCGTGCCACTGCCAGTGCTGCTGCCGCTTAATGGCGGCGCCGGCGGGTTGGCGAGCGGGTGTCGCAGGATGGCGTCGGCCAGGGAACGAAATTCCAGTTCCTTGAAAATTTCCATCAAAGCCGTGCGGTCGAAGGGTTCGATCTCGAAGAATTTTTCGTCGAATTCCACCGGCACGTTGGTGTCGATGGTGGCCAGCCATTTGGAAAGCGTGGCTTTTTCGCCGTGGGTTTTGACGATCTCCTGTTGTTTGCCTTTGAGTTTGTCGGCGTTGGCGAGCAGGTTTTCGACCGTGTCGAATTCTTCCAGCAGTTTGGTGGCGGTTTTTTCGCCGATGCCGGGCAGGCCGGGGATGTTGTCCACGGCGTCGCCCATCAGCGCGAGCATGTCGATCACCTGGTCGACGCGTTTGATGCCCCAGCGTTCGCAAACCTCTTTGGGCCCCATGATTTCGACTTCGTTGCCCTGCCGGCCGGGTTTGTAGAGGAAAATATGATCGTCGACCAGCTGCCCGAAATCCTTGTCGGGCGTGACGAGATACACCTGGTAATGGTCTTTTTCCGCTTTTTTGGAGAGGGTGCCGATCACGTCGTCGGCCTCGTAATTATCGATCGTCAGCACCGGAATCCGCATGGCCTCGATAATACGGCGCACCCAGGGCAGGGCGAAGGTGATGTCCTCGGGCTGCGCTTCCCGGTTGGCCTTGTAGGGCTCGTATTGCGCGTGGCGGAAAGTGCCGCCTTTGGGGTCGAACACGACGGCCAGGTGGGTGGGTTGTTCGGTCTGGATCATGTCCCACAAGGTGCGCATGAAGCCCTGGATCGCCGACACGTTCCAGCCTTTCGAATTGATCAGCGGGCGGGTAATAAAGGCGAAATGGGCGCGATAGATGAGGGCGTGGCCGTCGAGGAGGAAGAGTTTTTTCATAGCTGGTGCGAAAGGATAGTGGCCGGTCTCTGAACCGGCGGCCAAAGATACTGCTGTGCGGGATTGAATCGGCCGTAGCCGGCCAATCTCGCACATTGCCCTGATTTTTACTATAAAATTCTAACTTTGCCGGCTTTTTTAAGAAAAAAACGCCCCGCCACGCGCGTTTTGCAAATCCACCCGGCCTGTGAAAAAAATACTACTGACCGCCGCCCCCGCCGGTCAAACCAATGATACTCAGGTGCTCCTTATCGACAAGGACAGCCTGGACCAAGTGCAGCAGGCGCTGTCGCCCGTTGAAATGAGCTTTCTTCGCGATGCTGTTGGGCGGGAGGTGAAAACCTGTTTTTTCCCACGCGCCCAGGGCGCTGCATTTGTCCGACTGCTGGCTCCGCATGCCGAAGAAAATGCCGCGGCAGAGGAGGCCCGGCTGGCAGGAAACGAATTGCTTCGCGACCTGCGGCAGTACAAAATCGAATCGATCAGCATCCGGAATTTTTGCAAAAATGACCGCTTGTTGTCCTTCGCCGAAGGCCTTGCGCTGGGCAGCTACCAGTTTTTGAAATATTTTTCCAAACCGGATAAAAAGGAGCATAGCCTGCGCGAAATCCGTCTTATTGGCCCCGCCCCGGCTGCGGTAGCGGAACTCGACAGCCTGCTCGAAGCCGTTTTTCTGGCCCGCACCCTCGTGAACGAACCCCAGTCGCATTTCAATGCCATCGAACTGGCCGAGGCCGCCGAAGCTGCGGGCGCCACGTACGGTTTTTCGGTAGAGGTGCTGGGAAAAGAAAAACTCGAAAGCCTGAAAATGGGTGGTCTGCTGGCCGTCAACCGCGCCAGCGAGGTGCCCGCCCAGTTTATCGTACTCGAATACAATCCCGAAGCCCAAACAGTCCGCAACCCTGAATCGCCCATCGTCCTCATCGGCAAAGGCGTCGTGTACGACACCGGCGGACTCAGCCTGAAACCCTCCGAGGGCATGGATTACATGAAGTGCGACATGGCCGGAGCGGCCGCCGTGATCGGCACCATGGCTGTGGCGGCGCGCAACCGGCTGCCTTTGCGCCTGGTCGGGCTCATCCCGGCCACCGACAACAAAATAGGCGAGCGCGCTGTGGCCCCCGGAGATGTGATCCGCATGTACTCCGGCACCACCGTCGAAGTAGTAAACACCGACGCCGAAGGCCGGCTCATCCTCGCCGACGCGCTGCATTACGCCAAAAAATACAAACCCGAACTGGTGCTCGACTTCGCCACGCTCACCGGCGCCGCCGTGCGAGCCCTGGGCAGCCAGGCCATTTGTTACATGGGCACCGCTCCGCAAACCGCCAAAACGGCGCTCGAAGCCAGCGGCCTGCGTACTTACGAACGCCTCGTCGAATTGCCGCTCTGGAAAGAATACGGCGACGAACTCAAAAGCAACATCGCCGACCTGCGCAACGTGGGCACGGGCAATGCCGGCATGATCACGGCCGGAAAATTCCTCGAACATTTCGCCGGCGACTTGCCCTGGTTGCACCTCGACATCGCCGGGCCTGCTTACCTTCGCCACGCCAACGGCTACCGGACCAAAGAAGGAACCGGCGTCGGCGTGCGACTTTTATACGATTTTCTGAAAAAATACGCCGCTGCCAAAACAGACGCATGAGTCTGCCCGACAGCGCTTTACGACCAAAATTCACATGAATCATACGACCATCGGCATTACTTGCGGCGACATCAACGGGATCGGCCTGGAAGTAATCCTGAAAGCCCTGGCCATCAAAAAAGCCGGACAGTCTTTCACCACGATCATCTACGGCAGCACGAAAGTGGTGGCCTACCATAAGAACATCATCACCCAGGAAAACATCCAGTTCTTTCCGATCCAAACGGCCGAAGAAGCCCAGCCCGACCGCATCAACGTGATCAATTGCTGGCAGGACAACGTCAATATCACCCTCGGCAAACCCAGCGACCTGAGCGGCCTGTGCGCTTTTCAAGCCCTCGAACGGGCCGTGCAGGACCTCCGCGCCGGCACCCTCGACGCCCTGGTGACCGCCCCGATCAATAAAAAGGCCATGCAACTGGCCAATTTCCCCTTCATCGGACATACCGAATACCTGACCGACGCTTTCAAAGCCAAGGATTCCCTCATGCTCATGGTGAGCGACACGCTGCGCATCGGCATCGTGACCAACCACCTGCCGCTGAAAGAGGTCGTGCCCGCCGTCACGGTGGAAAAAGTGCTGCGCAAAATTCAGATCATGTCCGAAACGCTGCGCATCGACTTCGGCATCGACAAGCCGACCATCGCCGTTTTGGGCCTCAACCCGCATGCCGGCGACGAAGGCGCCATCGGCGAAGAAGACGACAAAATCGTGCGCCCGGCCATCGAGCAGGCCAAGCAAAAAGGTATCCTGGCTTTCGGCCCCTACCCGGCCGACGGCTTTTTCGGCTCCGGCCAGTTCCATAAATTCGACGGCGTGCTGGCCATGTACCACGACCAGGGCCTGATCCCTTTCAAAACCCTGTCGTTCGGCGCCGGCGTGAATTACACAGCCGGTATCGCGGCCATCCGCACCTCACCCGACCATGGAACCGCCTACGACATCGCCGGAAAAGGCGAAGCCGACGAGTCCTCCATGATCAAAGCCCTGTTCCTGGCCGCCGACATCGTTCGCAACCGCGGAGAATACCTCGAACTGCGCGCCAATTCGCTGGAACGCCGCAAACAAAAAGCGCTGGAAAGTGAGACGGGAGAAGACGAAGTGATCGAAGAAGTGCTTCCCGAAGAGTAATTCCAGATACCGGATAATATTCAACACGGAGACACGGAGATAAGCGTCAAAAATTCTCCGTGCCTCCGTGTCTCCGTGTTGAATACATTTAGTCCGACAACGCCAATTTTCAATCAACCTCCCTTCTCTGAATATGCAAACCATCCTTGGCATCGACGTAGGCGCTTCCGGCATCAAAGGCGCACTGGTGGATTTAAAAAGCGGCAAACTCAGCGGCGAACGCTTCCGCGTGCCCACGCCCCAGCCCTCCACCCCGGCCGCCATGGCTGCAGCTTTTGCCGAAATCGTGGAATTTTTCGGCTACAAGGGCCCTGTTGGCTGTGGATTCCCGTCGATCGTCAAAAACGGCGTGTGTCATTCGGCCGCCAATATCGACCACAGCTGGATCGGTACCAATATTGAAACCACCTTTGGCGAGGCCTGTGGCAACCCCGTGTTCGCTACCAACGACGCCGATGCGGCGGGTATGGCCGAAATGCGTTTCGGCATGGGCCGCGAGGAAAAGGGCCTGGTAATTCTGCTGACCATCGGCACGGGCATCGGATCGGCCATGTTTTTTAAAGGCTACATGCTGCCCGGTACCGAACTGGGGCATTTGATTTTTAAAAACAACCGTGTTGCGGAATTGTATTGTTCGTCCGGCGCCCGGGAGCGGTTGAAGATCAGCCGGAAGGAGTGGGCCGGCCGTTTCAACGAATATCTGGTGCACCTGGAACGCATTTTTTCGCCCGACCTGTTCATTCTCGGCGGTGGCGAAAGCAAGTTTTTTGAACAATACAAACACCAGCTGACCACTGAGGCCAGGGTGGTGCCCGCTCGACTGCTGAATAATGCCGGGATCATCGGGGCTGCCGCATATGCAGCGGAGACGTACAAGGGTTGAGCCTCCCTGCGACCCAGGTCCAGTGGCTCTATAAAACCATGACGAACCTTTCCACGGGCCTTCTCAAAGAAACTGGACGGGGATAATGGGTCACGTATCCCATTCTCAGGATAAACTGAACGGGGCGGGTAAGCTCCAATGACGCATGCAGGGCATCGCGATGAGGCTGTTCTTCGAGTACCTGAGTCATTGGATGAATAGCGATGTTTTTCTCCCGTATTTTCAGGAGCATCCTTTGCAGCCTTTTACCGCATTCGATCAATTCGGCGGTAGAGTTGTCCCGGCTGCTCAGCAGCAGCCACCCGCCGGAATGCCGCACCTGGTCTTTCACCTTGTCGAGGCCTTGTTCCCGGAAACTTCCGCTCATCACATTTTTCTTCGTATAGAAGTTTCTTAATACCCAGGCCGGAATCCCGGATATTTCCATGCCCGCAGTGGTGAGGCCGTCGCAAAATTCATGGGCGTCTTTGCTTGAAAACCGCATCCAGTCGCCCAGCTCGGCCTGTGCATCATCACGGTAGGCCTGCCGGCGGTTCGCTTCAATGGTTTGTTCGTTCAGCCACTGAAATTCTCTGGATGTATTGGGTATAAAACGGTACCAATCGGCGTCGCCTGTCGTCAGGAAATCGATGTGTTCCGCCCGGATTGTTTCGTTCAGGTACCCTGAGCGCAGGGTTCTGCGCAGTTTGATGTTTTCCGGATTGAATTCGGCCCGGTTGCCCGTTTTCTTCAGGGTGACTTCTATCAGGTCTTCGTCCTGGTTGGTATCGGCCAGCAAAGTATAAGTGAGCTGGTAACCCAGGTTGCCGGCTGCGTATTCGAGGTTTTGGATAAAAGCCCCGATCGACAAAACCGTTTCCCTTTGCGAGGGGTCCACGGCCGGCAACCACCGGGATGGGTCGTTTCCGATGATCCACCGATAAGGTTCCCGGTATTTTACGATCCATGGCTGGGTATTATGCCCGCTTGGCGCCAGGGAAGCCAGATAAAGTATTTCCCTTTCCGCGGCTTCGAGAGGCGTCTTGTCCCGGTTCCAGGCGGGCACATCTGTTCGAACGGCATTATTCCTGTCGCTGAACAGATAACCGGCGCTTCCGGCAAGCGCGAGGGAAGCGCCGGCGATTCTGAGAAATTTTCTTCTGTTCATCCGTTTATTTTTTGCGGTTGAAGTACCAGCCGACCTTCAGGGAGCCTTCCGGCGTGAAAAAACCGGGTTTGAACTCCGCTCCGTCGACGGCCACGCGCTTGTCGCCGGCAATCCTTCCATGTACGGCTGCCCAGGGATTGAGGTAAAAATTCCTGTGAAATGTCCAGACATAACCGCCGCCGACAGTGAATATGTAGTTGTTGTATTTTGCTGTTGACAACCGGGCATCGGTCTGAATTCGGGCATCCCAGTATTCGAAGCCCGCGCCGATCCACCATTTTTCAACCCTGGGCAGGAAAAAGTAATCCGTCACGAAGGCATATACCATCATCCTGTTGTTGGTAAATCCGTCCTGCAGAAAAAAATCGGGTGTCGTGACGCGGGTGACGATGGCCCGGTACCTGAAATGGTTGTGCGATACCCACACGGAGCCATAATAACCGCCTGTGATGTATGGCAGGGCGTCGATTTCGAAACCGGTTGAGTTCGTCGGGGAGGCCTTGACCGACTGCCCTGCGGCAGCGATTGAAATCAGGAGGCCGAGGAAGAAAAAAAGCGTTTTCATGCTGTTAATATTGTTTTTTTAGAAAATCAGGGCCGGCGGACATCCGCAGAGCCGCCCGCAATGGGTTGCTGCCGCTTCCAGATGTCGCGAAAATCCCGGCTAAACGCCAGAACGACATACGGCACGACCATGCAGCAGACCATCCACGCCGCGGCCAGGCCCATATAATTCTGATCGGTCGTGACGACCATTCCGATCGTACGGATGGTTGTATGCACGAGGGCAGGGCTCCATATCGTGTTGTCGCCCCGCTCAAAGAGGTAAGCCAGCGGGACGGATGTGACCACAGCCAGCAGGGTGGAGAGCAGCGCGATGGGCCAGTCCAGATAGGTGAACAGAAGCAGGTGGGCCAGTGAAAAGACCCCCATTGAAATGAGGGACGCCCTCCGGAAGCTCATGGTCCGGCGCAGACGACCGAACAGAAATCCCCTGAATAGCGCCTCTTCCGCAATTCCGCCGGTAAAAAAAGTGCCGGCGAGGTTTGCCGGCCAGGTTGCCGTCAGGGCAAGCGTAGTGTTCAATGCGGCACCCAGCAAAGGATACGCCAGCAGCAGCGCGACAGAAACGGCCAGTCCCGGAACCATATCCCTGAACGGGACTTTTTTTAAGCCGATGTTTTCGGCAGCCGTTTCTGGCGGCTCTGCGAAGACCCATCTCAGCAAGATCAGCAAAGCGCCCAATACTGCCCCCGATGTAATGAATGCGCCGAGGATATAGGGAAGACCTGATGTCAGAATGCTGACGGCATGCATGGCGAGAAAGGCCGCAATAAAGACGGCGTACATTGGAGTGCCTGATTGTCGCATGGTTAAACCACTTTTATGGATTTCTGTAAACGGTGTTCCTTCACCAGCCGGTAAATGGCGTACATCCCGGGAATCATCGGCAGCACGGCCGTCCACATGCCGGAGAAATAGTAATGCCCGGTAGTTTTGTAGTAATAATTGGGCATGTTCGCCACCTCCGTTCCGTTGATGGACTGGGTTACCGCGTCGAGATTACCGGGTTCTATATCCGGCTGAATCAGCGGAAAAATGAAATGGGTGAATTCGGCCACGCCCGGCCCGATAAAGATAAACCAGGCGATAAACCCGGCAATGGGTACCCGGTAATACAGGCCGAGGGTTGTAAGGGTGTAAATAGTGGGTCCCACCAGTGCGAACACGATCAGAAAGCCCTTTTCCGTCCAGGGAATATTGAACAGACGGCTCATGGCCGGTCCGAATCCGGTCTGATATTCTTCAATGATGTGAATTTGAAGTCCGGCTACTGTGAGGACGAAAAGCGGCAAAATGATGCTGGGGTCCGTGGGATTTTTCAGGTAGGTAAAATACCAGAAGAAAAATCCGATGAAAGCGGAACCTCCAATGATGATGACCGGCGGAAGGCCGATTTTGAGGTAGCCTCCAATGGGGGCGGCGATGGAGAATGCCGCGACGGCGATAAGGCTGGCTAGTTGAACTGATTTTGATGTTGGCATAACGTTGAATTTTATGCCGCAAAGTTCCGGGGCGCCGCCAGGCAAGCTTTTTACAAATGATAAATAATCATTTTTTGCCCCTGATTCTGCTGAGAGAGACTTGCGTGATACCCAGATAATTGGCCAGGTCGCCAAGGCTGATCCGTTGGAGCAGGGCGCCGTTTTCCTTCAGGAAATTGTTGTAGCGCCGGGTCGCGTTTTCTTCCAGCAGTTCGCTTACCCGTTTCATCATGTTCACCGAAGCGATGGCCATCAGTTTTCTGAAACCCGTTTCGATGCTGTGGTGTTTTTTGCACAGCAATTCCAGGTCGGACTGCGTGACCCACGAAACCACGGTATTTTCCAGGGCCATGATCTCGTAAGTGGAAGGCTGCTGCATCGTAAAACTGTCGAGCACCGTGAACAGGGAGCGTTCCGGGAAGAAGCGCATAATGAACTCCTTTTCTTCGTTGGCGAAGAAGGTTTTGACGAGGCCGTATTCTATAAAATACAGCTTGTTGCAAATTTGTCGCTCCCGAAGCAACAGCGTACCTTTTTCAAAGGATTTTGATGCCTGGCAAGCCAGCAGGTCCTGAGCTGACTCCGGGCCAAGCGGCGATAGCCGGCTAAAAGCATGCGTTAAACCTTCCATGTTTTTGCAAGGTTAAACCGTCCTGATTTCAGGCACTGTATTCAGATATCCGTACAAAACCTACCCGGCGGGTTCCAGGTCCCGGTGGTCGTTTTTCGCCGCCAGTTCGCGTTGGCGCTGCACCCTGGCCACCACGAAAATACTGATTTCATACAACGCATAGAGCGGAATGGCTACCAGGGTTTGGTCGAGCACGTCGGGCGGGGTAATGATGGCGGCGACGATCAGGATGACCACGACGGCATGACGGCGGTAACTCCGCATGAATTTGGTACCGATCAGACCGATTTTGGCAAGAAAATAAGCGACGATGGGCATTTCGAAAATCAGGCCCGTGGGGATCGTCAGCATGGTCAGGTAGGTGACGTACGAGTCGAGCGTGGGGGCGACTTCCAGGCCCTCGACCGTGTAACTGGCCAGAAAATTGACCGAGAACGGCGTGATAACAAAGTAGCCGAACATGATCCCGATGATGAACAGGATGGAGCAGATCCAGACGATGCCGCGAGCGTTTTTTCGTTCAATTTCGTGCAGACCCGGGCTGATGAACAGCCAGAATTGCCAGAAAATGTAAGGAAACGCCAGAATCACGCCCAGCCAGAACGAGATGTACATGTGCTGCATCAGCACTTCGCCGAGTTCGCGGGTGATGATGTTGAATTTGGTGGGCTGGAAACACATGCTTTCACCGAGGCCCAGGAGGTGCGACATGCCGCACATGACCCGGTAAGTGGGGAAATCGGGGTTGCGCGGACCAAAAATCAGCCAGTTGAACACAAAGTCTTTTAAACAAAAAAAGACCATCGCGATGATCCCTACGGCAGCCAGGCTGCGCAAAATGCGGCGCCTGAGTTCTTCAATATGGTCAAAAAAAGACATTTCGGCTCCTTCGCGGGGTTCGTGCTCCTGTGGTTGATCGAGCGGCATGGGTAGTGGATTGTGGTTGCACTTAGACTGGGCAAAGGTAAAAGGTTAAGCCGGGCGCCCGGCAATATTTCAATGACAGTGCCGTTAAATTCCGAATTTTGCCCCTCTTTTATCGCTAATCAGCCTGGTGTGGCACACCTTTTTACCAGCGGGTGTGCCACACTTTTTGTTGCTAACGAAGACCGCTTTCTCAACATGAACAAATTGTTGCTGCCGCTTTTGCTCTGCGCTGCGTCCAACCTTTTCGCCCAAAACCACGGCAATCGCGAACACTACGCCGAACTGGGTTTTCTGTTCGGCCTGACCAACTACTCCGGCGACCTGGCCGAATCCCACATCGAAATGGCGGAAACACGCCCGGGTTTCGGCGCCTTTGTGCGCTACCACTTCTCTCCGGCCTTCGCCATCAAAGGGCAGGTGTATTCGGGCTACGTGACTGGCGACGACAACAATTCCACCAACATCAAACGGGTGCGCCGCAGCCTTAAATTCGCCACTTCCATCTTTGAATACGGCGCCGTGGCTGAATACCATTTTTTCGCCCCGGAACGGCTGAACGGAGCGGGGCATAATTTCCACGTCACACCCTACATCTTCGCCGGCGTGGGCGGTGTGGTCACCGATGCCAAAGCGGAATACTACGGCCCGGCCGACCTGCGCGATTTTTACCTGAAAGCGCCACTGCCCGAAGCCGGGTTGAAAAAACACTTCTTTTGCGCGCCCGCGGGTTTCGGAATTGAAGTAGACGTGTACGACCGAATCATTCTCGGCGGCGAACTGGGCTGGCGCCCGGTCTTCTCGGACGACCTCGACGGTATCAAACGCAACGGCAATCCGGACAAAAAAGACTGGTACTACTTCGCCGGCTTCACCATCGCCTATATCCTGAGCGGAGCGCCGGAGCGTTGCGGGTATTAAAGGAGTGGCAGTTGCCATTGCCATTAAAAGCTTCCTACCTTCGCCCGTCGGATATTTATGGAAAAAAGACTCTCCCTCCTGCTTTCGCTGGAATTCGTTTGGTGGATCATTACGGCTTTGATCGTCGTGGCGGTGCTGTACCCGATTCAGGACGCCATGTACGTGTGGCCCTTTCGCGGCTGGAACATCATTTTTATCGTCGTGCTGTTCACCTTCGGGCGCTATGTTTTTTTGCTGAAACACACCTTTCTCGCCAAACGCCAAACCTTGAAGATCGTCCTGCTTTTGCTGATGTTCCCGCTCACCTTCGCCTTGGTGGACGGTCTGCACAGTTTCATGAACTACATCGAGGAAAACACCTGGGATACCCTCACCGGCCACCTGCCCGCAGCAGAAAAAGCGTCTATCGAAAACTATATCTGGAGTGAAATGCTGTTCTTCGGCGTGGGCAGCGTGATCGCTGCGCCGGTGTTTGCCGGGCGGCTGATGCTGTCCATTTGGCGAACGAGGAACCGCGGGACGGTGTGAGGCGGAGGCAGCAGCCATCGCGCGCTCCGATTTTTTGAAATAAGAGTAATAGATTGGCGCATACGTTTACGAAACTTTCAAAGTTTCGTAAACGTTTCGGTTAACGACTTTTTACATCCAAACAGACAAGAGCCTTCCCGATTTTTCGGGAAGGCTCTTGTCTGTTGAAGTGCGGACCTGCGGCTTTTCAAAAGCCAAGAATATCCGCCAGGCCTTTCATGAGGCACACCGCTCCGACGGAGGTCAGCACATACATGGCGGTGATAAAGGATTGATCCGAGTGAAAAAGCAGAAAATTGATCCCGAAACTAAGGCCCATCAGGGCCGTTCCTCCGCAGAGCCATTTCAGTCCGCGCTGGAAAAGACGCTGGTGTTCTTCTTTTGAAACGGACCCGGGAAGGGTCGCTACGGGTTCCAGTAAGGCGTCACTGGAGTTTTGGTCTGTGGTCGGGTGCTGAAAAGATTCCATGGTCCGGGCTATTGAAGTATTCTGATAAAATGGCTGATTTCAGAATTACAATTGGCGATTCGAACACAAGGATAAAAATACTTTTGCTGTTCTGTAAAATACTTGGCTAAAATATTATTTTTCAAATGGAAGACTGCCGCTGCTGCCGGGTTTACGGTGACTCGTTTTTATCAAATTGCAACAGCCAGTGGACGCCGAAGCGGTCAGTGAGGTCGCCGAATAAAGCCCCCCAAAAGGTATTTTCCAGCGGATGGGTGGCCTGCCCGCCATCCGATAACCGGGCGTAACAGGCGCTTATTTCCTGCTCGCTGCTGCAATTGAGCATGAGGGACACTGAATTGCCTTTGACGAGGCCGTTTTCACCCACCATATCCGACCCCATGAGCACGAGCTTGTCGCTTTGAAGGTTGGCATGGAGAATGCAGTCTTTCATTTGCGGGGGCATGGACTCGGACATCGGCGACTCGCCGATGGTCTGCAGCGTCAGTTCCCCGCCCAGGCATTCGTGGTAAAAAGTCATGGCTTCCCGGCAGTTGCCGTTGAAAGTCAGGTATGCGTGAATTCGGGTCATTTTTTTATGTGGATATACCTGGGGCAAAGATGCAGGCATGCCCTGCCATGCGGTGCAGTGCAAAAACGACAATTCGAGGGGTTGATCGCGACAGGTTTTCGCCGCACTTTTGCGCCATGAAACACGTGTCTATCCTCGTGCCTGAAACCGCGGTCATGGCCGCCATTTGCGACCCGCGTTATATGTTTTCGGCCGTGAACCAGTTTCTGGAATCGGCCGGCAAGCCGCCTTTGTTCCAGGTCCAGCTCGTCGGTCATGCGAAAGAAATCCGCCTCAACAACGGCCAGTTCTCCGTCCACACCGACCTGCTCCTGGAAGAGGTAACAAAAACGGACCTGATCTTTATCCCCGCTCTCAGCGGCGACATGAGAACAGCCCTGCAGATGAACAAGGACCTCGTCCCCTGGCTCGTGCGGCAGTACAACAACGGCGCCGAGCTGGCTTCCCTGTGCGTCGGCGCCTTCCTGCTGGCTTCCACAGGGCTGCTGAGCGGCAAACAATGCTCCACGCACTGGCTCTACGCCAACGAGTTCCGCGCCATGTTCCCCGACGTGGAAGTCGTGGACGGCAGCATCATCACCGAAGAGCAACGGATTTATTCCAGCGGCGGGGCCAGTTCGTACTGGAACCTGCTGCTCTACCTCGTGGAGAAATTCACCAACCGGGAGACAGCCATCCTCGCAGCCAAATTTTTTGCCATCGAAATCGACCGCAACAGCCAGTCCGACTTCGTCATTTTTCAGGGGCAAAAGGAGCACGAAGACGAGGAAATCCGTCGGGCGCAGGACTTCATCGAGCAGAATTTTCAGGACAAGATCACGGTGGATCAACTGGCCGATCTGACGGCCACGGGCAGGAGAAGTTTTGAACGGCGGTTCAAAAAAGCGACCAACAACACGGTGGTCGAATACATCCAGCGCGTGAAAATCGAAGCGGCCAAACGGCACTTCGAAAGCAGCCGGAAAAACATCACGGAGGTCATGTTCGACGTGGGTTACACCGATACCAAAGCGTTTCGGGATGTGTTCAAGAAGGTGACAGGGCTCACGCCGATCGAGTACCGCAACAAGTACAACAAGCCGCCGGTGGCGGCGTGAGGGTAATTCATTTCTTTTCCTCCCGCAACGCCCGCCTCAAAATCTTGCCCACATTCGTCTTCGGCAATTCCGTCCGGAATTCCACCTGCTTGGGCACTTTGTAGCCCGTCAGGTTCTCGCGGCAATGTGCGATCACTTCCTCGGCCGACAGGCCGGGGTCTTTTTTGACGATAAAAACCTTCACCACTTCGCCCGATTTCTCGTCGGGGATGCCTACAGCCGCCACTTCGAGCACTTTGGGCAACATGGCGATCACGTCTTCCACCTCGTTGGGGTACACGTTGAACCCCGAGACGAGAATCATGTCTTTTTTGCGGTCCACGATCTGGAAAAAGCCGTCGGGGTGCATAAAGCCGATGTCGCCCGTGCAGAGCCAGCCGTTTTTGATCACTTCGGCGGTGGCGTCGGGGCGTTGCCAGTAGCCTTTCATGATTTGGGGCCCCATGGCCTGTATTTCACCAATGTGGTCGGGGCCGGCTTGCTGGACATTGCCTTGTTCATCCACGATACGTACATCCGTGGAGGGCACGGGCATGCCGATCGTGCCGAGGCGCCCCTGGCCGTCCACGGGGTTTACCGTGAGCACGGGGCTGGATTCGGTGAGGCCGTAGCCTTCGGTCAGGATGCAGCCGGTGACCTGCTGCCAGCGTTCGGCCACGGCGCGCTGCACGGCCATGCCGCCGCCCACGGTGGCTTTCAGGTCGCCGAAATCGAGGGCGCGGAAGGCGTCGTTGTTCAGCAATGCGTTGAACAGGGTATTGACCCCCGTCACAATATTCGGCCGGTATTTGGCCCATTCCTTCACCAGCGCCGGAATGTCGCGGGCATTGGTAATCAGGATATTGCGGCCGCCGACGCTCATGAACGACAGGCAATTGACCGTAAAGGCAAAGATGTGGTACAGCGGCAAGGGGCACAAGGCGACCACTTCCCGCTCCTGCAGCACGGGCGAAAGCCAGGCGCGTATCTGCATCATATTGGCCAACAGGTTGCGGTGGGTGAGCATGGCCCCTTTGGAGACGCCCGTGGTGCCGCCGGTGTATTGCAGGATGATGGTGTCGTCGAGACTTGGCGTGTGCGGGGCAATAGTGAATTTTCGGCCTTCACGCACGGCGTGTTTGAACGAAACCGTGTTCGGCAGATTGAATTTGGGCACCATGCGCTTCACGTTGCGCACGACAAAGTTGACGATAAGGCCTTTCAGTCCCAGCATTTCGCCCACGCTGGTCAGGATCACCGTCTTGATTTGCGTTTCGCCGATCACCTGTTCGAGGTTGGCGGCAAAATTTTCGGCGATAATGATGGCCGTGGCGCCGGAATCGGCAAACTGGTGCCGCATTTCGCGCGGCGTGTACAAGGGGTTGGTATTCACCACGATGAGTCCTGCCCGCAAGGCCCCGAACATGGCGATGGGGTATTGCAGGAGATTGGGCATCATGATGGCGATGCGGTCGCCGGGTTGCAGGCCGCGCGATTGCAGGTATGCGCCGAAAGCCCGGCTCTGGCGGTCCACCTCGCCGAACGTGAGTTTTTTGCCCATTGAAATAAAGGCGGGCTGGTCGCGGTATTTTTCAAAACTCTCCTCCACCATAGCCATCAGGTGGGGATATGCTGCACTGTCGATATTGGCCGGAACGCCGTTCGGATAGTTTTTGAGCCAGGGCTTGTCCATCGTTACTCCTTGGGTTGTAAGTCTTTTTTGAAAATGAGGGGGCTAAGTTTTTGGAAAATAACGGAATATCCGCGTTCCGCAGACGGTTTTTCACGGAATAGTTACTGGAGCCCCTCGGTTTTGAGCAACCCGGGGATGTCTTCCATGGCACCGTATTCAACAATGCGAACCCGCTTGAACACCTTGTCGGCCGATTGGAGAATAAAAGGAAGGTCGCTCCTTTTTTGGACAAAAAACAGGCATTTCTTGCGCAACGCGAGCGCATATCCCGCTTCCACCAGCACACTGGATATATACCGGCCGGGATAGATCAGGATGAAAAATTCATAGGAGCAAATGCCCTGCATATCCTGTTTGATGGCCACTTCCGGACTATGGAAATCTTCCACGCCGTCGATATCCTCTCCCGCGTAGTAAATGTGAAGGATTTCCAGTTCGTAACGGAGTACCCTGATGAGGTCTTTGACGATCTTTTTCATCCGTTTGTATTCGTCAGCGGTGAAACTGGCGATCGGTGTTGAAATAAATGCGCTGTCGGGCTGCTCTTTTTCCGTTTCGACGGGATTGAATTCCCAGGTCTCGTCGATCAGGTCCGCAGGCTCAAGTGTTGCAATCAGTTCGCGAATGGCCACATCAATTTTGCTTCGCTCCATATTATAGTTCCCCACATCCTGATGGTTTCCATAAAAGAGTTTTTCATTCTGCGTATGCCTGGCCTGCAAGGAGTAAAGGCTCTGGGATAGATCCCGCCGGTTGTCGACGCTTTTGATGAATTGATTCAGCGCGGAATCGGGCCCTTGGTTGGAGAGGACGTCATTCAATAGTTTCTTAAAGTCGTCGATGTTCATGATGTAATGATTTTGAGACAAATTTAAATTCTTAGCTCCGACTGTTTCTGTTGCAATGGCCTCATTATACCCGTCTCATTCAATGAAAAATACCACAGTTGCTCTGCCGGCCGCTCCCTGCACCCGCAAAAGATAGGCGCCGGGAGCCAGGCCGGCGAGGTTCATCGACCTGGATGTGCTGCCGGCCCGCCATATTTCCTGCCGCATGAATTGCCCTGAAACGGACCTGATTTGCAGGGATACATCCCCGTCGAGCGGATGCTCGAGCGCAAGCCGGAGTTCCGTGTGGGCCGGATTGGGGCTCAGTTGCAAGGTCTGGGACAGCATATTACCCTCCGTTGCTCCGGACCCGAAGTCGACATTAAAGGCATAGAAATATGAGCAACCGATGCCGTTGGTGAGCGTCAGGGCATAATCGCCGGGGGCAATGCCGCTCAGACTGTCGGCCGTGCTGCCCGTACTCCACAAGTACTGAAAGGGTCCCTGCCCGCTAGTCACGGAGCAGGAGATGGCTCCGTCCGGACAATCAAAGCAGGAAGCCGGTGTGATGATGTTGATCAAAACCGGCGCAGGCGCTTCATCGATTGTTATGGCTTCGTTCCATGTTTTTCCGCGTTGGTCGGTGATTAAAAAAACGTAATCGCCAGGCAGAAGGACGGTAGTGTCGGCGCCCGAGCCGTTAGCGCCCGTCCATTGGATGTCGTACGGTGCGCAACCGTTCATCAGATCAAAAGTCACAGCGCCGGTACCGCCCGGACAAGCAGGCCGGATGGTCGTGGCCGTCGCTGCTGCCAGGGAAGGGCTTTCGTACGCGCCGATATCGGCAGCGCCGTCCTGTATACGAGGCCCGCCGCCCAGATCCGTCAGAATATCCAGTTGCTGGTAAAAGTCATTCGTCCCGGCATTCACGGCCGGTGAACAGGGAAGCAGACGAAAGTCGACCGAGGCGGTATCGGCGAACAAAGGATCGGCGCCGAAAATATTCCCTGGCCCGCAGGTAAACAGGGAGGGCAGGTTGGCGCAGTCGGGCAGGTCGGTGACGAGGTTGTTGAAGAAATATGCGGAGTCGTTGCGGAACGGAATGCGGTATTCCAGGCCCGCCGCGTTCAGATTGACGTTGTTGTAAAAAACATTATTAAAAATATAACTCGGTTTAAGCGCGAAAAAGGGCGGATCGGGATGGATGGCAAACTGATTGCCGGCAAACACATTGCCCATGATGAAGCTGGGAGAGACAGGGCCGAGATAGATTTTGCTGTTGAAAAACAGGTTGTTGTACACCTGTATCGAAACGGATTGCTGCTGACCGGAAAAATTGAAACCGTCGGCATTGGGCCCGCAGATGTTGTCATGAAAGAGTGTTTCTTCCGGAGAACCACAATACAGCACCCTTGTACCGGTAAAAAGAGACTTTTGAATGGCGATCCGTTTGAAAAAGCCGACGATCTCATTGCCCGAAAAGGTATCCTGTTCAATAAACTGGCATCCATCGATATCGACATCCCCGCTGTTCGCACTGGAATATCCTGAATAAATTTCGAGGTCGGGAGCAAACAGGGAGAGGAGGGGATTGGCGGATTTGAGGCGGTTTTTCTCAAACCGGCAAGCCTCGAACGACAGCGTTTTAATGGGCGTCACATCCGAATAGTAACAAAACCCTCCCCCGATTCGGGCCCTGTTTTGTTCAAAACCCGTATTTCGGACGGCGATCAGGGAGCCATTCAGGCGCCCGCCGGTATGGAACGCTCCGCCGAAATTGACAGCTGTATTCCCCTGGAACGTGCAGCCTTCAATTTGGAGGGTATCCAGGCGCTGCGCGTCGGCAAATAGAATGGCGCCGCCCGAGTTGGCAGAATTATTTACAAAGAAACAATCCTTGAAATCGTCCGGCCATTCGAGCCAGCTGCTGCCGTTTCTGTACACGGCTCCGCCATTTCCGCCCGCCGCCCTGTTGTGTTCGAAAATGCAGTTTTGAAAACGGGGCGCGATAGCGCCGTTCGTTCCGGCGTTTGCGTAAACAGCTCCGCCGCCGAGGCCGGCGGTGTTGTGCGCGAACCGGCAGTTTTTGATCAAAGGGTAGGCAATGCTGTCGGTCCCGTCGATGAACATGGCGGCGCCGGCCGTGGTCGGGTTAAAATTACCGGAGGCACCGTTGGCTACGCCGTTTTGGAAAACGATGCCGTCCACCTGGGTATTCCCGTCGGGAAAGGGCAGGAAAAGCAGGTTGTAGGTGTTGTCCGTACTGTCGCCCTGCACGCCGATATCGCCGTCGAATATCGTCGGATGCTCTGTCCAATCCCGTTCGTCGAGGCTGGATTCGGAGCCGGCGAAGCCGCCGTATAGTTTTATGCCGCTTTTTAATTGAAAACGGGCGGTCCTGTCTGTCCCGTTTGTGGTGCGGTAAGTTCCTTCCGCTACCCAGATAGCGTCGCCCGATTGAGCAGCAGCCAGCGCGGTGTGCAGATCGGTAAAGGCATCGGTCCAGGACGTGCCGTTGTTTTGACCCTGTGCGGAGGGGGCCACGTAGCGGGTATTCTGAGCAGTCAGCCAAACCGTTCCCAACAAGAGTGTTGGCAGCAGGAAAAGATTTTTCATGGGATAAAACAGTCTTGGTGACAAAGTACGCCTAACTCAAATAGCTCCCCATCCCGATCACCTCCGCAAACACCCCTGCTGCCGTTACTTCGGCCCCCGCTCCCGGCCCGCGGATCACCAGTGGCCGCTCGCGGTAACGCTCGGTGGTGAATACGACCATGTTGTCCGAACCGTTGAGGAAATAAAACGGATGGCTTTGATCTACGGCCTGCAAGCCGATGGAAGCCTTTTCGCCTTCGAGGCGTGCCACGAAACGCAGCACTTTGTCCTCGGATGCCGCCGCCTGCCGGAGCGCTTCAAAATGCGCGTCGTGTTGCTCCAAAACGTCGAAAAAGGCCGGCACATCGGGCGCCGACAGGCAATCGGCCGGCAGGATTTGTTCGAGTTCGATGTCGCCCGATTCGAGCGGCAGACCGGTCTCCCGGGCCAGAATGAGCAGTTTGCGCCGTACGTCGGCGCCGCTCAGGTCGTCGCGCGGGTCGGGCTCGGTGAGGCCTCGGGATTGAGCGGCGCGGACGATGGAGGAGAAGGAAGAGGTCTCCTGTCGTCTTCTGGTCTCACAAAACCCGTTAAAAATAAACGACAGTGTCCCGGACAGCACCCCTTCAATTTTCAAAATCCGGTCGCCCGAATGGATCAGGTCGTTCAGCGTGGTGATGATCGGCAGCCCCGCGCCCACATTGGCTTCGTAGCGCCACAGCACCCCGCGCTGGGCGGCGATGTGTTTCAAACGCTGGTACTGGAGGTGCGACGAAGACGCCGCGATCTTGTTCGGCGTGCTGATGGAAATACTGGCCGACAGGATTTGTTCATAAAACCCCGCGACTTCCGCGGAGGCGGTGTTGTCGATAAAAATCGCGTTGGGCAGGTTGAGGTTTTGCATCATTTCCACAAACATGCCGGCGGAAAACGGGCGCTCGGCGGCGTCGAGTTGCTCCCGCCAACGTGTCAGGTCGACGCCGTCTTCGGTAAAAATCATCTTGCGGCTGTTGGCCAGTCCGGCGATTTTAATCTCCATTTTCCGGTGTTCGCGCAAATACGTGGCCTGGGCGCGGATCTGCTCCAGCAGCGTACCGCCGATAAGCCCCACGCCGACCACGAACAGGTGCAGTGTCTTCGTGTCCGACAGGAAAAAGGCTTCGTGGATGGCGTTCAATGCCTTGGTTTCGTCTACGGCTGCGATGACGACCGAAATATTCAGCTCGCTCGACCCCTGGGCGATGGCCACGATGTTGACGCCGTTTTTGCCCAGGGCCTGGAACAAGCGTCCTGTCACCCGGGGTACCGCATATTTTCCCCGACGACCGCCACCACGGCGAGGTCGCTTTCGATTTTGAGCGTGTCGACCAGGCCGCTGCGCAGTTCGTAGGCAAATTCTTTTTCCACGGCCTGCTTGGCCGCGTCGGCCTGGTTGGGCGATACGGCGAAGGTGATGCTCGTCTCGCTCGATCCCTGGGTAATCAGCACGATATTCACACCCGCCTGCGCCAGCGCGCCGAACAGCCGCGCCGCGATGCCTGGCACGCCGAACAGGCCGCTGCCCTGCACCGTGAGCAGGCAGATCTGGTTGATGCTCGAAATGCCTTTCACCGGATGTCCCGCATCGTCGCTTTTTCGGCTGATCCAGGTGCCCGGGAAAGAAGGGTTGAAGGTGTTTTTGATCACCAGCGGAATGTTCTTCGCCAGTGCCGGCTGAATGGTGGGCGGGTAGATCACCTTGGCGCCGAAATGGCTCATTTCCGTATCGGTAGTCATGGTGGGGAGAATCAAAGGCTTTTTTCACGCGGCGCGGATCGTGAGCACCCCGTCCTGGTCCATATCTCGATGGCTTCGGCGTCGAGTGCGGCACCGAGCAGGGCGGCGGTGTAGTCGGAGCCGCCGCGGCCGAGCGTGGTGGTGAGGCCCTCGGCCGTGCTGCCGACAAAACCCGTGACCGCCTGCACCTGCGGGTGGTTGGCGTAGTGCTCGCGAATGAGGCGGTAGCTCGTTTCGATATCGACTTTGGCGTTGCCGAAATGGGCGTCGGTGCGCACTATCCGGCGGGCGTCGAGAAACTGGGTCGGGATGCCGGCCTGTTGCATGGCATGGGCGATGATGTACGCCGAGCTGCGTTCGCCGAAACTCACGACAAAATCGAGGGAACGCGGCGACACTTCCCGGAGCAAAAAGATGCCTTGCAGCACATTGGCCAGATCGGTGAATTTGTCGGCCAGGTCGGCCGCTACCGGACCGAACTGCTCGGAGCGCAGCAGCTGCACTTCGGCGGCTTCGAAATGACGGGCGCGCACTTTTTCGAGCAAATCACTGTACGTTTCATCGCCCCGGCCGGCGCGTTGGGCAAGCTCGATCAGCGTATCGGTCACTTTGGAAAAAGCGGAGAACACGACGCTGAACTTGTCGCCCCGGCGGTAATATTCCTGTAAAATGGAGATCAGGCCGCGGATGGTGTCGGTGCCCAACGGGAGCTGCTCGACTCGGGAGAACTTCATAATATTGATTGATTGAGTTTCGATTACCGATTGATTCGATTGTGCCGATCGCAAAAATCGAATCAATCGGCCAATCGAAGCAATCGAATCAATATAATGGAACCGGGGCTGCCGCGCAAAAGGCACGGCAACCCCGGGAAGCGTTGGCTGTGAAGGAAGGAGTCGAACCTTCAAGGGGCAATTAGACCCGGTGTGACCCGGATTTTGTTTTGTGCTCCCCACCCCCGAGACAGGAGGGCATGGCTGCCAATTTCATCACCTCACAGTATAGTATCCAAAGCGGAGCGGCGTGGAGTCCAAACCAAGGAAACTTTTTTCCTTTTTACACCCGCTCTTGCGCTTTGTGATGAGACAAAGATAAAGGCACAGGCTTTTTTGTTGCAAATTTTTTATTGAAAATTTTAAAAATTTACAGAATCGTCAAAATTAAAGTCGATTAATTTTCGATAATTAAAAATCCGACATTTGCCTCCGGGAAAAATTTTCAAATCCACAACGCGTGAACAAAAGCCTTGCCCAACGTTTTCACCACTGCGACTGCGACTGCAACTGAACTAACCGGAATGGACCCTTTTATCGACAACCTGCGCGCCCGCCTGCGCCATCCCCTGCCCGGGCGGGCCGCTCAATACGAAATGGCGAGTCTGCGCCGACTCCAGGAACTCGGCGATATGCCCCTGCCTCCGGCCGACGCCCGGGTGGCCTGCGTGCTGCACCTGCTGCACCGCCGCGACGAGCACGACGAGTGGCGCACCGTGCTGATCCAGCGCACCGCCAACCCGCGCGACCGCCATAGCGGACAGATCAGCTTTCCCGGCGGCCGTTGGGAAGAAAGCGACGGCCCCGACCTGGCGGCAGCGGCCCTGCGCGAAGCGCATGAAGAAATCGGCGTGTCGCCGCTGGAAGTGGAACTGCTGGGCCGGCTGACGGAGCTCTACATCCCCGTGAGCAATTTTGTGGTGCACCCCTTCGTGGGGCGCCTGCTGGGCGCGCCCGTTTTTCGGCCCCAGCCCGGCGAGGTGGAAAAAATCCTGACGCCCCCGCTGAGTCTGTTCCGGGAACCGGATCAACGAAAAAAAACCGATCTGAGCGTCGGCCAGGGTATTTTGATCCGCGACGTGCCGTATTTCGACGTGGACGGACACGTGCTGTGGGGGGCTACGGCGATGATTCTAAGCGAGTTTTTTGCGGTGCTGGGGTGATGTAACCACAGCGACACGGAGGCACGAAGAAATTGTTTCTCCGTGCCTCCGTGTTGCTGTGGTTAATAAAGTCAACGCGCGTCCTCCACTTTCACCCGTTTCCCGCCGAACCACCCGAAGCGCAGAGTAAGCGCATACACGGGCGCATTCAGATCGTGTTTCCCGAAATTGTTCCAGCCCTCGAAGCCTTCGACAAAACGATAGCCCACGCTGCCGCTCAGACGGAACCAGCGGGCCATGTTGAGTTCGAGGCCCGCCTCGGGCACGGCCACAAACACGGCGTCGGGCCAGTCGTGGTGGTAGTCGAAGTCCCAGTCGTCGCGAAAATCGGTGACGCCCACGGCGCCGCCGGCGATCTTGACCGAAGTATACAGGTGCAGGAGCTTGTTGGAAGGCGTGGTGTAGCCGAGCCAGAGGCCGCCGTAGCCGAGGGCGAGCTGGTCGTGGCCGTAATGGATCGGGCCGAAGGTCTCGCCCATGCCGAAGAGGCCGGCGTAGAACTGGTTGAATACCACTCCGCCGCCGCCGCCGGCGCCGTAGCCGGTCTGGCCGTTGGTGTGGCTGAGGGAAAAAATGGGGCCGCCGAAGCCGCCGGTCACGCGGGCGTGGTTGAAAAGGGTTTGTTGTTCCTGGGCGAAGAGGCCGGAAGCGGAGAGGAGGAGGGCGAAAAACAGCAGTTTTGTGTTCATAACTTGATGTGTTGAGTTGTTCAGTTTTCACTGAGACACCTTGGCTTCGATTTACCCTGACGGCCTTTGAAAAAAATTCCTGCTATTCAGACTTTAAGGGTTCCGAGCGTCCCGACACCCCGTTCTCATTCACCGCTTCGATGCTGAAATAGTACGCCTTCCGCGCGTCCATCCCCTTGAACCAATACTCGTTCGCATCGTGCACCATGATGCAGTTGTACAGTTTGTCGGGCGCCGTACCGAAGTAGATGTTGTAGGCCCAGGCATTGTCCACGGGCCGCCACTTGATCCAGGCGGAGCGTTTGTCTTTTTCGGTGCGCAGCACGAAAAATGGCTGCACGGCCCCGGGTTTGGCGCCGTTGCCCAGGCCGAACACGCGCAGGCCGCTGAGGGCGAATTTGCCGGTAGGCATGTGCACATTTTCCAGTTTGATAAAACGCGTGCGGACGGGTTGCGGGAGTTCGAGGTAGTCGTGCGGCACATCTGTCTGGTTTTGGCTTTTGTCCACGAGCATCGTCCATTTTTTGCCGTCGTCGGAGCACCAGAGTTTGTACTGGTGAAAAACGCCCGCTGATTTTCCTGAAAATTCGACGTCCTGGTCGGCATAGTTGATCTGGATGGCGCGCACGGTGCACAGTTCGCCCAGGTCGGTCTGGAACCACTCGCCTGGCCCGGCCGTGGCGGCCGACCAGTACGTTTTGATGTTTTCATCCACCGCGTAGTTGGCGTGGTGGCCGCCGAGGGTGGAGGACACCTGCACGGGTTTTTGATAATTGAGCAGCATCCAGCCGGTGAAAAGGCTTTGCCGGTGATCAG
Organism: Saprospiraceae bacterium; assembly: GCA_044224705.1. Classification (GTDB taxonomy): domain Bacteria; phylum Bacteroidota; class Bacteroidia; order Chitinophagales; family Saprospiraceae; genus M3007. Next base: position 29,947 of record JBGAJY010000008.1, on the reverse strand, counting down.
CCGGGCCCGAGGGCAGGAAGTGCGGATAGTCGCCGAAAGCCGTGTTGCAGTACATGATGCTGTCGGCGTCGAAGCCCGCGGGCCAGAGGCCGATGCGGCGTTCGAAGTTGTTTTTTACGGAAATGGCGACGGTGGACACGTGCCAGTAATTGCCCCAGGCATCCTGAAACGTGGAGCCGTGGCCCGCGCCGCGCGCGAAGCCGCCGGGCTTGTACGAGACCGGGTCCGACTGCGGTGTGAAAGGTCCCAGCGGGCCGTCGCCCACCAGCACCCCGTCGGCGTAGCCGCTGAATTCGGTGCCCGGCGCGCCGTATTGCAGGTAGTATTTGTTGCCGTAGCGCGTCATCCAGGCGCCTTCGATGAAGGGATCGAGGAAGGTGTTGTCTAGGTTTTCCCCGAAACGCTGCCAGCCGTAGCGATCGGGTTCGAGCAGGTAAAGTTCCTTGCGGGCGCCGAGTGGCTGCAGCGTGTGTCGGTCCAGTTCGACGCCGTAGATGGGGTAGCGGTTGCTGCTGCCGTTGTATAGGTACAGGCGACCGTCATGGTCGGTAAAAAAGGCGGGATCCCAGCCGCCGATGTCAAATTTGTGCACCGCTTCGGTCCAGATGCCCGCCTTCGGGTCGGTGCTCATCCAGATGGGGAAATCGCGGGTGTAGGTGGAGCCGAACAGCAGCATGGTATCGCCGACGATGCCGACGGCCGGTGCGCAGAGGTCGTCGTAGCCGGGGTTGTCGGGCCGCAAAAAATGCCGGGCGATGAAGTGCCATTGCGAGAGGTCGTCGCTCCACCAGTAGCCCCACTGGTTGGTGCTGAACAGGTAATACGTGTCTTTGAAGCGCACGATCACCGGGTCGGCCGTGGCGCGGTGGCGGCCCCATTCGGTGGCGCCGGGGATGGGCGAGTAGCCGTAGTCGAGGTTGAGTGGGTTGCAGTAGGTGGCTTGACGCGAGGCGAAGCCTCGCGTCAGCAAGGTGGTTTGGGCGGCGACAGCACCCGGCAGCAACAGGGTTGTACCGGCAAGGAGCAGGAAGGAGACGAGCTTTTTCATTTTTTATCGGACGGGATGTTCCTATGTAGATTTTCCCGGCAGCGAGCCTGATGGCATATCTTGCGGCCGCTGCAATATCCAACTTCCAAACCATGTCACTGTTATCCCGGATCACGCTGTTTTTAGTGCTTGCACCTCACTTCTTCTACGCCCAGGGCACGGCAGACACCACCCAAACGATTCATATCACCGGCGCCATCCAAAAGGAAATTTACCTGGACATCGCCGGATTAAGCAACTATCCACTTGTCGACATCGGGGACATTCCGATCATTAACCACCTTGGTGTGGAAAAGAAAAAGTTGATCGCCGTCAGAGGCGTCCGCGCGAGGGAAGTGCTTTCCCAACTTGAATTTATCACGGAAAACCCTAAAGACCTAAGCGAGTTCTACTTTGTTTTTACCGCCACCGACGGCTACCGCGTGCTTTTTTCCTGGAATGAAATTTTCAACAATCCGCTTGGGGGCAGCCTGTTTTTTATCCTCGAAAGAGACGGCAAAAAAGCGGAAGCACTCGATGATAGCCTTGCCGTTATTTCCACTACGGACCTCCACACCGGCAGGCGGTATGTGAAAGGGCTGAAAACGATTGTGGTGGGAAGAGCGAATTGAAGGGGCAAGGGGCAAGGGACAAGGGGCAAAAGGCAAAAGGCAAAGGGCAAGAGGCAAAATTGAATACTGAATATTTTGCCCTTTGCCTTTTGCCTTTTGCCCCTTGCCCCTTTCATTCATCCTGATCCCCGAAACCATCAGGATTCGGTTTTCGGGCGGGTGTTTTGCCATCGGCAGGTTTGCTGGCGGGCAATTTGTCATCGCCGGAGCCCGGGGGCGCTTCGTCGTTGTAAATGTCGGGCGAAAATTCCTCCTCGTCGGTCGGGGGGAGCGAGTCGCGGTAGGCCGCGCAATTGATGTCGATGCCGAGGTCGCCGGGCGGCCGTTTGAACCGGGCGTTCAGGTCGTAGCCCGAGGCCTTGTCTTTTTCGAGGCGCTGGATAAAACCCGCAAAAATGGGCCGGGCCATTTTGGCGCCCTGGCCGTCGGCGAGGCTGAGGAAGCGAATCCAGCGGTCTTCGCCGCCCACCCAGGTGCCGACGACGAGGCGCGGGGTGACGCCCATGAACCAGCCGTCGGAGTAGTCGTTGGTGGTGCCCGTTTTTCCGCCGACTTCGCTTTTGAGCGAGTTGATACCTGGAGCGCCCTGCACGTTGTATTTGAGCATGTCGAGCATCACGTAGTTGGCATTCGGCGGCAGGGCGACGCGTTCTTCGGGCAGGGCGTTGTAAAGCACGCGGCCGTTTTTGTCCTCGATTTTTTTGATCACGTAGGGCCGGCCGTACACGCCGTTGTTCGCAAAAGTGGCGTAGGCGCCGGTCATTTCGAACACGGTCAGGTCGGCCGCGCCGAGGCAGATGGCGGGCTGTTTGGGGATGCGGTATTCGCCGTCGGGGCGGCGGGCCGCGGAGTCGATGCCCATGTTGTTGACGAGGCCGCGCACGGGCTCGGTGTCGCCCATTTGTTTCATCAGGTACGCGCTGACGGCATTGACGGAGTTTTTCAAGGCCTCTTTGAGCGTCATCAGCTGGTTGGAATAATAACCGGCAGCATCCTTCGGCGTCCAGTCGGTCACGTTGGTGAAATTCTGGTAACGCGCCGGAATGGTCACCGCCTGGTCGTACACCTGGAAACAAGGACTGATGCCCTGCTGGGAAATAGCCGTCGCGTACACAAAGGGCTTGAATGTGGAGCCCACCTGCCGCTGGGAGCGAATGTGGTCGAACTGGAAATACCTGAAATTGACCCCGCCGACCCAGGCTTTCACCTCGCTGCTGAGCGGATCCACAGCCAGAATACCCGCCTGGAGGAACATCCGCGAGTATTTCAGGCTGTCCATGGGCGACATGAAGGTGTCTTTTTCGAGCCGCGCATTGTTCCAGGTAAACACCTTCATTTTGGTTTTGGTCTGGTACAATTTTGAAATGGCGGCCTGCAAGGCCGTCCATTGCTTTTTGATCTCGGGCCATTCGGGGCCGCCCATGATGCGGCGGTAGGCGACGGCCTGCTCGGGCGTCACCCATTTTTTACCGACCTGTTTGCTGATCTCTCCAGGTTTTTTCTCCTCGGCGAGCATGCGCTGGATGTCGGCGTCGCGCAGTTCGAAATCGTATTTTTCCTGCACCCGGTCGGCCACGGCATCGAGGTATTTGGGGCGCAGGGCCTGGTATCGGTCGCCTTCGCGGATGGTTTTGAGGAGGGCTTCCTGCCGTCCCTGGATTTCCTCCGGCGTTGCGTCGCCGGATCGGTAGGTCCAGGGGTCTTTGCCTTTCCAGACGGTAAAAAAGCGCGTCTGGATTTTTTTCATGTGCTCGGCCATGGCTTCCTCGGCGTGCTGCTGGTACGCCGGATCGATGGTGGTCCAGATGCGCAGGCCGTCCTTATAAATGTCGTATTTGTTGCCGTCGGGTTTGCGGCTTTCGGGCTGATTGAGGATGACGGCGAGGTCTTTTTTCAGTTCGGCGCAGAGGTAGGGCGCTTTGTCGTCGGTAAACGTGACGCGTTTGAAGCGGCTCATGTCGATTTTCAGCACCTTCAGACTGTCGTACTGCGCTTCGGTCAGGTGGCCGTTTTTGTACATCTGGTACAGCACGATCATGCGGCGGCGCATGCATTTGTCGGGAAAACGAACCGGGTTGTACAGCGAGGGGTTTTGCAACATGCCGATGAGCGTGGCGGCTTCCTCGATCTTCAATTGTTCGGGTTCCACGCCGAAATACACTTCGGAGGCTGCGCGGATGCCGTAGGTGTTGTTCACAAAGTTCACCTGGTTGAGGTACATCGCCATGATCTCCTCCTTGGTGTAGCTTTTTTCCAGTTTAACGGCGGTAATCCATTCGCGCAGTTTGCGGTAGGCGAGGGTGAACAATTTTTCCAGCTTGCCCATGCCTTCAAAGTCGCGGCTGGAATACAACATCTTGGCCAATTGCTGGCTGATGGTGGAACCGCCGCCCGCCGAGCGGTCCTGCAGGATCATGGTGCGTCCCACCACGCGCAGTATAGCCCAGGCATCCACCCCGCAATGGTCCCAGTAGCGCACGTCTTCGGTGGAGACGAGTGCGTTCACGAGGTGCGGGCCCAGGTCTTCGTAGGCCACGGGCACGCGGTTTTCGATAAAATACCGGCCCAGCACCTCGCCATTGGCGGCTACTACCTCGCTGGCGAGCGCCGAGTTGGGATCTTCCAGCTCGCGGAAGGAGGGGATGGCCATGAAATTGATGCCGATCAAAATCGCCGCCACGCCGATCAGGCCGGCGTACACCAGGCGCCACATCCAGCGCACGATACGGCGGTATTGCGGTGCACGTTTATCCTGCAGGGCGGCTTTGAGCGAAATCAGACTTTGTGGTTCGGACATGGTGGATGTTGGAAATTAGGACTCAAAAGGTACAAGGGAATTCGCCGCGATGAAGGCCCCGCTCCCAACCTCTCCCCCCTCCGGGGAGGGAAGATGTTCGAGCCGGGGGCATACTCCCCTCCCGGGAGGGGGAGGGGCCTTGCAAAGGTAACGCAACAATTTGTCTCGAAAAGCCTGCAAAAAACGGGGACTTTCGCCCTGAAATTGTCATGCTTTTCTGGTCTTTCTGCTCCATTTTCCTCGCCACCGCGTATGCGGCGCTGATGGGTATGTACTGCCGGGGCTGGCGCCTGCTGCCCTTGTGGCTGGCGCCGGAAGGCCTTCAGCCACGTACACGGGTAAGCGTCGTCATACCCGCCCGAAACGAAGCGGCCAACATTGCCGATTGCCTGGAAAGTATCCTGAACGGCTCTTATCCACTTGATTTACTGGAAATTATCGTCGTGGACGATCATTCGGAAGACGCGACGGCCGCCATCGTACGGGAATTCAAAAGGCAAGAAGCAAAGGACAAAGGGCAAAAAGACAGGATCTTGCTGCTTTCCCTGGCGGAACACCTTGGCAAAGGCCCGTCCCTGAACAGCCACAAGAAAAAAGCCTTGGCCCTCGCCATCGCCCACGCCTCGGGCGAACTCATCGTCACCACCGACGCCGATTGCCTGGCCCCGCCCGACTGGCTGCGGCTGATCGTGGCGGTGTTCGAAACCCGGTCGCCCAAAATCATCGCCGCGCCCGTCGTTTTTCAACGCGAAAAGAATTTGCTGCAGCGCTTCCAGTCGCTCGATTTCCTGGGGCTCATGGGTATCACCGGCGCAGGCATCCGGCTGGGCTGGCAACGCCTCGGCAACGGCGCCAATCTCGCCTATCCGAAAGCCGTGTTCGCCGAAGTCGGCGGCTTCGGGCATATCGACGCACGCGCTTCGGGCGACGATTTGTTCCTGCTTCAAAAAGTAGCGAAGCGCTGGCCTGAGGGTGTTTTTTTTCTGAAAAATGCCGATGCTGCCGTCCGTACCGCGGCCGCGGCCGACTGGCGGGCTTTCTTTCATCAACGGCTGCGCTGGGGCACAAAAAATGCCGCCCTGCCCGAGCCGGGGCCGAAAATCGCCCTGCTGATTGTGTTTCTTTTTTGCTGGAGCATCCTGCTGAATGCCGTGCTGGTCCCGTTTCAGGGTAAAATTTCACTCGCTCTGCTCGCCGGTCAGATAGCCGTAAAAGCCGCCTGCGACTTTTTTTTCCTGCGGGAAATGTGCCGGTTTTTCGATCGCAGGGATTTGCTGCGCTGGTTCTGGCCTTCATTTTTTTTGCACGTTTTTTATATCGCAGGAGTGGGTTTGGCGAGTTTGTTTTTCAGGCGGTACGAATGGAAGGGTCGGGTTGTTCGGTAGGCCGTTTACCACGGAGACGCGGAGGCACGGAGAGTTTCTTTCAAAAAAACAACTCCGTGTCTCCGTGGTAAATCACCCCGATACAAAAAACAAACACTTCTTTCAACCTTTGCCGTCCGTCTTCGTTTCATCCGTCTTTCATCGCTCCTTCACCCACCGCGCTATGTTCCATCTTAAAGTTGGCGACCCCGCCCCCGATTTTTCCGTTCAAAACGAAAAAGGCGAAACCGTTCACCTCGCCGATTACCGCGGCAAAAAACTCGTCCTCTATTTTTACCCGAAAGACGACACGCCGGGCTGTACCGCCGAATCGTGCAGCCTGCGCGACGGCTATCCGCAGTTCCTCGCCAAAGGGTACGAAGTGCTGGGCGTGAGCCCCGATTCGATTAAAAAGCACGTCAAATTCCAGGAAAAATACCAGTTGCCGTTCAACCTGCTGGCCGACGAGGACCATGCCGTGGCGTTGGCCTACGGCGTCTGGGGACCCAAAAAATTCATGGGCCGCTCGTATGACGGCATCCACCGCACCACCTTCGTGATCGATGAAAAAGGCGTGATCGAGCGAATCATCGAGAAAGTGGATACGGAGAACCACGCCGGGCAGCTGCTGGGGTAAGAGCAAGTTGGGGAGTATCTGAGCTATCTGGCTAAGGTTGTGAGGAGCCGACCTCGGAGGTTGGCGGCATTCAGAAACAGACCATTTTTCGTAATTTTTTTGCCGCCAACCTCCGAGGTCTACGCAGATACCTGCAGCAGCCATTCCCGCTCGATAATGGCCGGATTGTTCTCCACTTCCCTGCGAAATGCCGCGACGGATTTGCGATCACCGTGGTGGAGCCGTGTGAGTTTTTGCACGTAGCGCAGGATGTTCAGGTAGTGTGCCTGGTGGTAGCCGATGACCTTTTTTTTCCGAAGCAAAAAGATTTTGAAGCTGGCGATGAGGGCGTCCAGCGCGTCCCATTCGCCGGTTTCGTAGTACATTTTGAGCAGCATGACCCGGCTGTCGAGGTTGAGCATGAGGTCGCTTTCGTCCACCTGGGCGAGCAGCGGCATGGCGCGGTCGTATTCTTTTTGGGCAAAATGCAGGCGCGCCAGGTTGTAATGGCGGTTGGCGGCCCGGTGTTTTTCTTCCAGCAGGGGGGCGTAGCCGTCTATGAAGGTTTTTACCCAGTCAAATTGCTCGAGCCGCAGGCCCAGAGCCACGATATTTTTGAAAGCGAAACGGCTAAGGAGGCCGTTTTCCAGCAGCACGCCGGTATCGAGCCCGACCCGGTACAGGTCGAAGGCTTCGCGGATGTAGCGCTGATCGCCGGTGTTGAGCTGGCGGATGCAAAAATTGATCGCCAGGAGCAAGAAGATGCGGCGCTCGTCGGCCGGAAGCAAGGCGGTCTGGCGCTCCAGTTCGCCGCGAAACGCGCGAAAATCGGCCTCCTGCCCGCCCGTCAGCGCCTGATAGCAGTGGTAATAGAGTGCCACCACGGGCACCTCGCGCAGCGCGCTGCCTTCCAGAAAGGGTAAAAGATGCGCTAAAAAGGTCGTGTCAAAATCCGTATTGAACACCGTTCGATGCGACTCCATGAGGCAGGCCAGACGGAGTTTGGCGCCCACGAGGTAGACGTCGAGCGCCTGACCCACCGCGGCGAGGTTATTGTCGCGGGTGTGGCCCTGCGATTCCATGGCGGCGTATTTTTCCCATTCCAAGCGGTACTGCAGGTGGAAATAATCGTTGTCGCGCGGCAGCTTGTCGAGCCGGGCGGCGGCGCGGCGAAAGAGGTGGTCGAGGGGTTTGGTCAGGTTTTTCCGGCGGTAAACGGGCGCCAGGTGCAGGTCGGCCAGCAGCGGCGTTTTTTCGTAGGCGCGCTGAGAGAGGAAATTTTCAATTTGAGCGAGTAAAAAGGTTTGCACATAGCGCCAGCGGGCGTCGTCGTATTCGATGCCGGGAAATACCCAGGCAAATACCTCGTGGTCGGCAGTGCCGGCGCCGTCGCGCTGGCTCAGCAGCCATTCCCAGAGGCGGAGCACGTCGGTTCGCTGGTTGAAATACGGGCTGCGCAGGAAATGTGTACATTCCCGCTTTTCAGGGCCGGTCAGGTTAGAAACTATTTCAAGTAACTTATTTTCAGACACTTGATTCGTTATTTTGAAAATTTACTTTTTGACAAACGTCGTAAATTGTTGTTTTAGGGCCAAACATCGTGCAGCACTTTTGTACCGGAAAAATTATTTACAAGAAAAAAATTCTGTGCAACATGAATGCTACACAACGCTACACGATGCTTCTGGCTGCCCTGCTGCTGGTCCAGACGTTCACTTTCGCGCATGGTTGGGAACTCAACTGTGCCACCGGCGGCCACCTGTCAAAAAACTACCCTGTCCGTTTGAACGCTTTTAAAAGCGCGGCGCCGGCCATCCCTTCCAATTGTAATCTGTCCCTGGCCGAACTGATGCCGCCGCAGGCGCTCGACAGCGTGTTCGGCTACGTGTTTTACGACGTCGATCAGGACTGTATCCAGGACGCCTTCGAGACCACGGGGTATGCCGGCTGGCTGGTCACGCTCACTATTTTCGGCAACGGCGCCGTACTGGCGTCGTACACCACCCAGACGGATGCGAACGGCTATTACGTGTTCAACCAGATCGCTCCCGTGCCCGGTTTCGCCGGCGCCAATGTGAGCGTGCAGCCCCCGCCGCCGCCCAATGCGCTCTGGTGCGGCAATTCGCAGTGCCCAACCGTACAAACGTTCAATCCCAATTCGGCGAATTACTACCATTTCGATTTTGGCCTGCATTGCGACACCCTGCCGCCCTGCCCGATCATGGATGTGGACATCGCCACGTACCAGATACGGCCGTGCTCCACCAGTTATTTCGTGGTCGATTACTGCAATGCGGGGCTCGTAACAGCCACGGACGCTTCGGTCGAGGTGACCATCGACCCGGCCCTGACGGTCACCGGCAGCAGCCAGCCCTGGTCCTCGGCGAACGGCAACGTGTACACTTTCGACCTCGGCGACCTGGGCGCAGGCCAGTGCGGCTTCTTCCAGATCAATGCCACGGCGCCCTGCAACGACCCGGTCGGCACGACGTATTGCGTGGAAGCGCATGCATTTCCGGACAGCTGCTCGCTGCCCGCCGGACCCAACTGGGACGGCTCCGAGATCCAGGTGACGGCCGTATGCACCGGCGACAGCGTCATTTTCACGATCCGCAACGCCGGCGCCGGCGACATGAGCCAGGAGCTGGACTACGTGGTTGCCGAAGACAACGTGATGCTGATGGCGGGGCATTTTCAACTCAACGCCGGGGCGTTTGCCAACGTTGCACTGCCGGCCGACGGCTCGTATTTCCGCCTGCAGGCCGACCAGTCGCCGGGCTTCCCGGGCCTCAACCTGCCCATTGCCTGGGTCGAGGGCTGCGGCGGCAACGGCAGCAACACCAGCCTCGGATTTGTGAACCAGTACCAATTGGGCGACCAGGAAACCTGGCTGGATGTGTTCTGCATGGAAAGCGTCAATTCCTTCGATCCGAACGACAAACAAGGCTTCCCGCGCGGCTACGGCGACCAGCATTTTGTTGATCAAAATACGGATATCGAGTACCTGATCCGCTTCCAGAACACCGGCACGGCCCCGGCCCTGAACATCGAACTCCGCGACGCCCTGCCGGTGCAATGGCTCGACCCGGCGAGTGTGCGGCCCGGCGCATCCAGTCATCCGTACACCTGGGATTTGCAGGGCAACGGCGAGCTGGTGTTCCAATTCGCCGGTATCAACCTGCCCGACAGCAGCGCGGACCTGGAAGCCTCGCAGGGTTTCGTCAAGTTCACCGTATCGCAACGCCCCGACGTGCCGCTGAATACGGTGATCGAGAATACCGCCGCCATTTTCTTCGACAACAATCCGGCGGTGATCACCAACACCACCTGGCATACTGTCGGGAAAGATTTTGTGGAAATGGCTGCCAGCGGAATTTTCGACCCAACCCTTACCCCCGCTTTGCGCGTATTCATGTCGCCGCAGCCGGCCAACGACAAGGTCCGTGTGCAACTGGAAGGCCTGGAACAAACGGATCAATTGCGGGTCAAACTGTTTTCGCCCGTGGGCCGCTTGGTTACCATCGCCCAGGTGAACGGCCCGGCTTTCGACCTGAATTTGTCGGAGTTGCCATCTGGCGTGTATTTCTACCAAATAGAACAAGCCGGCCGCCCCTTGGCTGCCGGAAAACTGATCAGGATGCAATAGTCATCGAGACCATACGACTTTTCACTGTTGAACTACCGGAATCGCCTGCTGAAGAGCGGGCGATTTCTTTTTTACCGGATACCCCCCTTTACCTGGCAGATAAAAAAAGGCGCCCTTTACTTCTTCGGATACACATACAACTGCACGTCTTCTTCGCGCACCGTTTGGTCGCAGAGGATGATCAGGCGTTCCACGACGTTGGCCAGTTCGCGGATGTTGCCGGTCCAGTTGTAGTCCTGCAAGGCCTGCATGGCTTCGGGCGAGAAGGTTTTGGGGGAATGGCCGTAGTCGTCCGAGATGCGGCGGTTGAAGTGTTCGATGAGCAGGGGGATGTCGTCGCGCCGTTCGTTGAGCGAGGGTACGCGCACCACAATGACCGCGAGGCGGTGGTAGAGGTCTTCGCGGAATCGGCCGGCTTCGATCTCCTTGCGCAGGTCTTTGTTGGTGGCGGCGAGCACGCGTACGTCGACGCGGATTTCTTTCGTGTCGCCTACGCGGGTGATTTTGCTTTCCTGCAGGGCGCGCAGCACTTTGGCCTGGGCGTCGAGGCTCATGTCGCCGATTTCATCGAGAAACAGGGTGCCGCCGTTGGCCGATTCGAACTTGCCGGGGCGGTCGGCGATGGCGCCGGTGAAAGAGCCTTTTTTGTGGCCAAACAGTTCGCTTTCAATGAGTTCGGAGGGAATGGCGGCGCAATTGACCTCTACCAGAGGTCCATCTGCGCGGTTGCTTTTTTCGTGTATCCAGCGGGCCACGAGTTCTTTGCCCGTTCCGTTGGGCCCGGTGATGAGCACGCGGCTTTCGGTGGGCGCAACTTTTTCCAGTACGCGTTTGATTTCCAGGATGGGCGCGCTTTCACCGATCATGGTAACGCCTTTGCCCGCGGATTTGACCTGTTTTTGCAGGGAGCGGGTGGTGGTCACCAGTTCGGATTTTTCCATGGCATTGCGGATGGTGATGAGCATCCGGTTGAGGTCGGGCGGCTTGGAGATGTAGTCGAAGGCGCCTTTTTTCACGGCGTCGACGGCCGTTTCGATGTTGCCGTGGCCGCTCACCATCACCACGGGGGTTTCGGGCGAGAGGATTTGGAGGCGTTCGAGGGCTTCGATGCCGTCGAGTTTGGGCATTTTGATGTCCATGATAATGACATCGTATTTTTCCTTTTGCACTTTGGCCAGGCATTCGAGACCGTCGGTAGCTTCATCCACGTCGTATTGTTCGAATTCGAGAATTTCGCGCAGGGTGCGGCGGATGGGCATTTCGTCGTCAACAATCAGGATTTTTGCCATGTTTAGAACAAGTGGGAGGCGGTTTGTGCGATATTTGGGCAGATCGTTCGGCCCTGTGCAGGCTACTGCAGGCTATGGTCTCGCAGGTTCAGGTGACGCGGCGCGCGGATTGCGTCGCAAGGGGCGACAAAGAAAAAGTCTTTTCGCTACTTTGCCTTCGCCGCCAACCCATATTTTTCAATCGTCAATTTTTACTCGCTCATTTTTATTAAAAAACCACATCATTATGCAAAACAAGACCATCCTCTTCTTTCTCCTGTTCCTGGGCCTTTGCACCGCGGCTTCTGCTCAAAGTTACGGCGTGGTGCAAGAGATCGACCGTATGATGTCGCTCGGCAGCCGGCCCGGTTTTCGCCTCGATTTTACCAATGCCGACGCCGGCATGGTGGAAGACATGTGGACCGAATTTGTCAAGAAAAATTTTGGCGGCAAACTCAAAAAGGACCGCAAAACCAAGGAACTCTCCGCTGTCGGCCTGAAATCGCCGATGGTGGGCGCCGATGCTTTCACCATTTATACGACCATCGAAAAAAACGGCGCCATGGTGGTATTGACGGCCTTTTTTGACAAAGGCTCTTCTTTCCTCAACCGGCGCGACGACGCCCGCGGCGCCCAGGAAGTCAACAACGCCATGCGCCAGTTTTACCTCGACGTGCGCCGCGCGGTGATTGGAAAAGAAATGAAATTACAGGAAGACAAGGCCAAGGAAATGGAAAACCGCCTGAAAAAACTCCAGAAAGACGGCGACAACCTGCGCAAGGACATCGAGAACTACAAAGCCAAGATCAAAAAGGCCGAAGACGACATCGTGCAAAACCAGAAAGACCAGGAAGCCACCACGGTGGATATTGAAAACCAGCGCCGTCTGCTGGAACAAACCCGTCAGCGCCTGAACAATGTACAAAACGAACAATAAGTAAAAGCCAAGGGGCAAGAGGCAAATTTGGATACTGGATACCTGGGCCTTTGCCTCTTGCTTTATTCTCTTACATTTTTTGTTTCAAATGCAAGGCCCAGACAAAGACGCGTTTCGGTTCGAAGCAAAAAGTTTTGTTTTTTGAAAAAATCAATCCTTTTTAACCAAACAAAAAATGTTAGTTTTGTAAGTCAAAAACGCGTTCCAAAAACTTTTGCACAGGGTAACTTTACCTATTCTTAACACAACAGCTTCCCTGATTTTGAAACCGCCGGGGCGCCTCCCCTCAAAACCGCCAATCGTAATCTGCTACTTTACACCGGATTACCGTTCCGGCTTCCGTCAACAGAATCGGGCAAATATGATGTGGATAACAGAGAGCCGATGTGCATAAGTGGGGCAGTTTTTTGAGTTACCAACATGCTATTTTGGGTTTTCCACAGGTTTTGCTCCCCTACGGATTGTTTTGAAATCCGAGTTCCGCGAATTACCCAGTACGTTTGTCTTTCCCGTATTTGAATGAACGGCGCCCTATGGCCGATACGAACGATTACAGCAGCGAGAACCAGAGCCGCCAGCCCAACAAACGCAACCAGCGCACCCCGGGCAGCGGAGCAGAAGGCCTGTCGAACTACGTGTTCGGCAAGCTCCAGCCCCAGGCATTGCCCCTGGAAGAGGCTGTGCTGGGCGCGCTGATGATTGAACGGGAAGCCTTGCCTCAGGTGATGGATATCCTCCGGCCCGAGAGTTTTTACCTCGAGTCGCACCAACATATTTACCGGGCCATCATCAAACTTTTCGAGCGCTCCCACCCTGTCGATATCCTGACCGTAGGAGAAGAGCTCAAAAAAAGCGGCGACCTCGACAAGGTCGGCGGCAGCTACTACCTCGTGGAACTCAGCAGCCGCGTCGCCTCGGCGGCCAACGTGGAATACCACGCCCGCATCATCGCCCAAAAACACATCCAGCGCGAACTGATCCGCGTCAGCACCCGCACCATCAAGGACGCCTACGAAGACACGACCGACGTGTTCAACCTGCTCGACGACGCGGAAAAAGGCCTGTTCGGCATCACCCAGAACAACCTCAGCCGCACCTTCGAAAGCATGGGGTCGCTCAGCGGCCGCGTGCTCAAACAAATTGAAGAACTCACCGGCAAAGCCGATGGCCTCACCGGCGTGCCCACCGGTTTCACCAACCTCGACCGGCTCACATCCGGCTGGCAGCCCTCCGACCTGATCATCCTCGCCGCCCGCCCCGGTATGGGCAAAACCTCGGCCGTGCTCGCCATGGCGCTCAATGCCGCCCGCGATTTCAACAAAGGCGTGGCGCTGTTCTCTCTCGAGATGGCCAGCACGCAGCTCGTGCAGCGCCTCATCTCCATGGAAGCCGAAATTCCCGGCTCCAAAATGCGCAACGGCAAACTGGAAGACTACGAGTGGCAACAACTCCAGACGACGGTGGAACGCCTGAGCAGCGTGCCTATTTTTATCGACGACACGCCGGGTATCAACATATTCGAGCTGCGCGCCAAATGCCGCCGGCTCAAAATGCAGCACGACATCCAGCTGGTCATCATCGATTACCTGCAACTCATGAGCGGCACCTCGGAAAACAACCGAAACGCCAACCGCGAACAGGAAATCGCCGGCATCTCACGCGCCCTGAAATCAATGGCCAAGGAACTGAACGTGCCGGTCATCGCCCTCTCGCAGCTCAGTCGGGCGGTGGAGGTGCGCGGCGGCAGTAAACGCCCCCAGCTGAGCGACCTTCGCGAGTCGGGCAGTATTGAGCAAGATGCTGATATTGTGGGATTTATCTACCGCCCCGAGTATTACCAAATCCTCGAAGACGAAAACGGACAAAGCCTGAAAGGCATCGCCGAGATCATCATTGCCAAGCATCGCAACGGCGCCCTGGATACCGTTCGGCTCAAATTCACCGACCAGTTTGCCAAATTCGGCAACCTCGACGACCCCGCTTTCTCCGGCCTGACCGATGCCCTGAGCGGGCCATTTTCGCCCAGCGTGATCAGCAAACCCTCGCGGATGAACGAGGAAGACATTCCGTTTTAAATGAAGAAGGGTTGATAAAGGTGGATGAGGGTTGATAAGGTTGAATAAAAGGGAAGAGCATCCTCTCCACCTTTTTATCAACCTTATCAACCTTCATCTACCCTCATCAACCCTTCAAAATGCGACGGAATCCCTTATTTCTCAATCGGCTTTTTCTCCGCTTCGCGCATACCCTGGCGGATTTCCTCTTCCACCGAGTTTTTGGCGTTGTTGAATTCGCGGATGCCTTTGCCGAGGCCACGCATCAGTTCGGGAATTTTGTTGCCCCCGAACAGCAGCAAGATGACCATAAAAATCAGCAACAGTTCCGTTGTGCCTAAATTACCCATGGCTGTGTTCGTTTTATCAATCTGATTTCACTGCTTCAGACCAAAAGTGTTTGCGAATATTTATTTCTCAATGGGCTTTTTTTCGGCTTCGCGCATGCCCTGGCGGATTTCGTCTTCCACCGAGTTTTTAGCGCTGTTGAATTCGCGGATGCCTTTGCCGAGGCCACGCATCAGTTCGGGAATTTTGTTGCCCCCAAACAACAGGAGCACCACCAGAAAAATAAGCATCAGTTCCGTTGTGCCGAGATTGCCCAGGAACAATAGCGTTGAAATCATGATCGTAGAATTTTATCGTGGAAAAATCCGGCCGCAGAGGGCCATTTTTGCGTCGTCCGTTTGACTGGAAAATCGCGGCAAAGTTACATCGGTATTGGGGCAAATGGTACCTCGCCCCGCGAATTTAACCCTCAGCCGGACATTTATGACCCCCAATTTACCGTTCTGTACTGCTGTTATGAAAATAAAAGACATTCTCGCCGTTCTGGAAAATATCGCACCGCCGCATTTGCAGGAATCCTACGACAATGCCGGCCTCATCGTGGGCGACCCGGAAACGCCGCTCAGCGGCGTGCTGTTCTGTCTCGACAGCACCGAAGCCGTCGTCGAAGAAGCCCTTCGGAAAAACTGCAACCTCGTCGTGGCGCACCACCCCATCGTTTTTCGCGGGCTGAAACGTTTCAATGGCAGCAACTACGTGGAACGCACGGTTATGTCGGCCCTGCGCCACGGCGTCGCCCTGTATGCCATCCACACCAACCTCGACAACGTATACCACCACGGCGTAAACGCCAAAATCGCGGAGCGGCTCGGCTTGTCGAATACGCGTATCCTCACACCCAAACCCGGCTCCGCCGATACCGGAGCAGGCTTGCTGGGGGAACTGAGCGAACCCATGCCGGAGATCGATTTTCTGCGGCATGTCCAGACAGCGATGCAGACAGCCTGCGTGCGGCACACGGCTTTACGGGGCCGGCCGGTGACCCGGGTGGCCGTATGCGGCGGAGCGGGTAGTTTTCTGCTGCCCGATGCGCTGCGCGCCGGAGCCGACGTTTTTGTAAGCGCCGACTTCAAATACCATGAATTTTTCGACGCCGAGAACCGGCTCGTAATTGCCGACATCGGGCATTTTGAAAGCGAGCAGTTTACGATCGAACTTCTTTATGAGCTGATTAGGGAAAAATTTCCTACTTTTGCGCTCCATTTGACAGGGGTCACAACAAATCCCGTACATTATTTGTTTTAACCCCCTTAAATGCCACCCTTCCTTCCTAAAAATTCGCCTGCATAAGCCGTCTTTTTAAAAGTCGCAACTCCACTCTCACAAATACACTCATACAAGAATGGCCGTCGAAATCTCCGTCGCAGAAAAACTGCAAAAGCTGTGGGACCTGCAACAAATCGATTCCCAGCTCGATGAAATTCAAATCCTCAAAGGCGAACTGCCTATGGAAGTCGCCGACCTGGAGGATGAAATTGCCGGACTGGATACCCGCATCAAAAAACTGAAAGCCAACGTGAAGGAGGCCGAACAGGAAATTGCCAAGATCCAGGCCACCTCCAAGGACGCAGAGGCCAATATCAAGCGCTACCAAAAGCAGCTCGACGAGGTAAAAAACAACCGCGAATACGAGGCGCTGCAAAAAGAGATCGAACTCGCCAAACTCGACATTCAGCTGGCCGAGAAAAAAATACGCGAAGCAAAAGTTCAGCTCGATACGCGCAAGGACAGCCTCGCGGTGACCGAAGCCAAGTTCGAAGCGAAAAACAAGGACCTGGAAGGCAAAAAAGTCGAACTCCAGGGTATTATTGAAAAAACGGAAGCCGAGGAAACCAGGCTTCGCAACCGCAGCGAAAAAGCCCGTCAGGGCATCGAGGAGCGTCTGATCCGCGCCTACGACAAAACGCGCAAGACCTACCGCAACGGTCTGGCCGTGGTCACCGTTGAACGCAACGCCTGCGGCGGCTGCTTCAACAATGTGCCGCCGCAAATCCAGCTGGAAATCGGCCTGCACAAAAAGATCATCGCCTGCGAACACTGTGGCCGCGTGCTCGTGGACCATTCGATTTCCCGCGTGGAAGAAACCAGTGCCGCCTGATACGGGCACCCCGGATTTTTCTCCTGAGCCCGCTGCGCTAGCCTGCGCAGCGGGCTTATTTTTTTTCAAAAAAACGTTTGTCGGAAAATCCGGCGAAACTGGATGCGCATTCGCGATTTCTCCGTTTCTTGCATGGCAGTTTTCCCTTACTTGTGCCTCATGCGCGTTAATCGATTGTTTTCCCTGCTTTCTTTGTTGTTGTTGTACCTGTCCGTTCCAAAGACCCTTGCGTCCCAAAATGTGATCGTTTACGACAGCATCGCCCAGCTCGAAGCCCGCATCCGGCAGGCAGGAGACACCACGCTTGTGGTCAATTTCTGGGCTACCTGGTGCAAACCCTGCGTCGAAGAACTTCCGCTTTTTGAAGAATTACACCAGCGCTACGCACCCTTTGGCCTGAAGGTGCTGCTGATCAGCCTTGATTTCAAAAGCCAGAAGGACAAACGCCTCCTGCCCTTTCTCAAAACCCATCCGCTGTCGCCCGAAATCGGTCTTCTGGCCGACCCCGACATGGACAGCTGGATTCCGCGTATCGACTCCCTTTGGGACGGCGCCATTCCCGTTACCCTGATCGTGCAGGGCAACAAACGCGGCTTTCACCCGACGTACTTTAAAGATTTTATGGAACTGGAGAATTTCATCCAGCCGTTCATACGTATTTGCCCACGCCCTGCCCGGCGTTAATCCGTAATCTGCCTGAATCTTGATTTAATCCTTTCCCGCTAATTCTTAAATCTTTTTGTCATGAAAAGGTCCCCCCTTCCGGTTGCGCTTCTCGTGGGCGTTCTCCTCGTTTTCTGCTCGGCCCGCCACTCCCAGAATTACATTGTCGGCGAAAAAGCCGAAGATTTTTCCCTCAAGGCAACAGACGGTAAAATGGTCTCCCTGGCCCACTACAAAGACGCCAAGGGCTTTATCATTGTCTTTACCTGCAACCACTGCCCCTACGCCAACCTGTACGAAAGCCGCATTGCCGATCTGCACCGCAAGTTCGCGCCGCAGGGACTGCCCGTGGTCGCTATCAATCCGAACGATCCCGACATCGTGCCCGACGACAGTTTTGATGCGATGGTGAAGCGCGCCAAGGCCAAAAAATATCCCTTCGCCTACCTCTTCGACGAAAAACAAAGCGTCTATCCCAAATTCGGCGCCACGCGCACCCCGCAGGTTTTTGTGCTCGACAAAGACCTGATCGTGCGCTACATCGGCGCAATCGACGACAACCCTGAAACGCCCGAACAGGTGAAAAAACACTACGTCGAAGACGCGGCCAACGCCGTGCTGCGCGGACAAAAACCGCAACCGGATTTCACGCGGGCGGTAGGCTGCACGATCAAGAAAAAATAAAACTGAACCGAAACGCAGGGGCGATGATCGATGTGCGGCGCGGATGATCGCTGCGTATTTTTTACCCGAGCAATGGGGGTATTTCAAGGGCCGGCCGTCACGGTGATGCTGCCCGCTGGAATACCCCCATTCCATTGCACCACCACGGAATGGCTGCCCTGGCCGCTCAAAATGACACCTCCGACAACCGTCCAGAGGTAGCTCACGCCGGGGATATCCGGCACACTGTAGACCGACTGACCATTTTCACAGGCTTCGTCGTCGCCGGTAATCTGCTGGCCAAGGAGGCTGTAATCGCAGCCCGTGGCCAGTCCGTTGCCGAAACTCAGCAACCACATTTCGACGGGCTTGTACGGATTAAAAAACACCCGTTGAGGCGCCCTGAAGTGATAATTCGGGTCCAGCACCGGGACAAAAGTGTCGGAATTAGCATCCGTGGCGTACAGTAACCCCTGGGTTTCGGTGCAGATGTAGAGCGTGTTGGGCAAAAACGGATGGAATACGGCCGTCCGCACACCGATGCCAGGGAGGATATTGGTCCAGTTGCCCCCACGGTCGGTGCTCCGGTACAAGCCGGCCGTGCCTCCGCTCGGGCAGATGCCCACACTGGCGATCCAGGTACTGTCCGAGGGGTCGTTGGGGTCGATGGCCAGGTCGTTGACAAAATATTGCATGCCGGGCGGCGTGACATCGACCCAAGCGTTTGTGCCGTTTTTCATCAAAAAAACACCTGAACTGGGGCTGAATTTGAAATTTGTACCCGTTACCCCGATGTTTTGCGGCGTGGTATCGCGCGCCGAGTACGAACAAACCAGGCTGCCGTCGTGCAAAAGACGGATGGCGTTGGGGCGTCCCTGAGTGCGCGGCGGAGTGGGCAGCAGCGACCAGCTTGCACCCATTCCGGCCGATAAGTTGCTGGTCCGGTAAATACCCGCTACTCCACCGAGGGTGTCTTTGACGCAGGCGTACAGCACCTCGGGGTTCAGCGAATCGAAGGTCATGTAGCACACCGGGTGACCGAAATCGTGCAGGATTTGCCAGCTGGCGCCCAGGTCGTTGGAAAAAACAATTCGCCCGCCCGACTGCCCGAGCCGGTAATCGTCGAAGCGGCCGTTGGAGCCTACGATTTCGCCTGTCGCCGCGTAAATGGCGGCCGTTTGAGGATGCTTGAGCAGCATGGCGACGTCGTTGATGTGTCCGGGCGGGTAATACAGGTTGGCGTTGTCGTAGTCGAACGACCAGCGCTGGCCGCCGTCCGGGCTATACATGGCCGTCAGGTCGTTGCAGCCGACGATGACGCGGAGCGAATCCACCCAGAGCATCCAGTTGAGCGCGGTTGTTTCGAGCCCGGAAGTCCGGTAACTGGAGGTATCGGAAAATTTGGCTCCGGCCGGGTGTTCGTCGGCCGGCTGAACAAAAGCCTGGTGCCAGGTGGCGGCGCCATCGGCGCTGACGTACACGTTGGATTTGTCGCTTCGCACGATGCGGCTGACGTTGTTCGGGTCGACGGCGATGCCTTCGGTGGTGTTGATCGTGGTCCACAGGTGCTGATACGCCGGATTGGTGCAGGAACCGATCCAGCCGGTGAAAATATCGACGTTGTTGGCGACGGTATTGGCGGCGCCTGCGGCCCCGTCGAGGAACACGTTGGACCAGCTTTGGCCGCTGTTGGAGGTTTTAAAAACCGTTCCCAAAATGGTGCCTCCCGTTTGAGCGCTGCCGCCCACGTACAGCGTGCTGGTGTCGTTGGGCGCCATGGCGAGGTTGTAGCCGCGCAACACGTTGCCGCCGGGTGGATCAAAACCGGCGGTCAGGTTGGTCCAGCTGCTGAGTCCGCCCGACATGGCATAAATGCCGGTAAAGGCGCTGACATCTTTGGCGTAGGTCCGAAACGTGAGGGCTGTAGCAGCAATCGTGACGGTGAAAAATTTGCGTTGCGCGCCCTGTTTAGCCCCTCGAAACGACACGATTTCCTGTGCCGCCGGGATGCCGGCCGCGCCGTTGGAGATAAACGTGGGAAAGGAAAAGCCGCCATTGACCGACACAAAAATTCCCTTATTGGAACAAACGTAGATGGTGGAACCGTCGAAAAAAGCGCCCGCCAGGTGGGCGCCTTTAGCCGCCATGTCGGTCACGATGGTTGTCACCGCGCCGTTGCGGTAATAGTAAATATGGTTGCGGTCGCTCACGGCGAAGGCGCTGCTGTCCTGGGGATTGACGGCCATTTGCCAGGCGCCGTTGATACAGGGATTGTTGGCCACCGTGGTCCAGGTAAGGCCGCCGTCGCTGCTTTTCAACGGGTTAAAAAGGATGGTACCTGGCGTTCGGCCGAGGGCAAACCGGATGGCGGGATTGTTCGTGAACTGCACGGTGCCATTGATCCCGCCCTGAATTTGTGTGAAAGGCAGCGCCGTCCAGCTTTGTCCGAAATCGGTGGTGTGGAATATTTCGCTCATGTCGCAGCTCAGGTACATCTCGTTGGCATCGAAAGGGCTGATGGAGCAGATGTACACGGCGCCGCCGCCACCGGGGCCGCGAGGGCTCCATTGGGCCGGGACCTGGGCCAACGGCAGCTGCGCGAACAGCAGGAGTGCGAGTGTGGGGCAGAGTATTTTCATTTTCTTTTTTTGTAGCGCCAACCTCCAGGTTGGCGCATGAACAGTGTGTACTCCAGCTTGGCTCGCGCTGTTCATGCGCCGATTTGGCGTGCACCCTGTTCATGCACCACCCTGTTCGTGCGCCAAACAGGAGGGTGGGGCGACAGGAACATGCCGGCGCGGTAGATCATCTCCCCGTCTGCCCAGATCTCTCCGCCCTGCGTCATGTCCGTGATCATGTCCCAGTGCACGGACGATTCGTTTTTTCCACCCGTCTGAAGGTAGCTTTGCCCGATGGCGAGGTGCACGGTGCCGCCGATTTTTTCGTCAAAAAGAATGTTTTTGGTCATCCGCGAGATGCCGTAATTGGTGCCGATGGCGGCTTCGCCGAAACGCCGGGTACCCGGCAAACTGAAAATGTAGTCGAGGAACTCTTGACCCCGGCGGGCTTCCCACTTTTCGATCAGACCGTCTTTGACCCAGAGCGTGACGCCCTCTACCTCGTTGCCCTGGTAGAGGCAGGGCAGGGAAAAATACACGGTCCCGTTCACCTGGTTTTCCACGGGGCTGGTGTATACTTCGCCGGAGGGCATGTTGGTCTGACCGTCGGAATTGATCCAGGTGCGGCCCTCGGTGGAGAAGCTGAGATCGGTACCCTTGGCCACATAACGCACTGTTTTGCAGGCGTTTAAATGATCCACGACGCGCTGCTGTTCGGCGCGCACGGCCAGCCAGCCGGCGATGGGGTCTTCGTCGTACAGTTTGCAGGCGGAGAACACGAAGCGTTCGTACTCTTCGAGGCTCATGTTGGCTTCGCGGGCGGCGGCCAGGGTCGGGAACTGACAGAGGTTGCGGCGCAGCCGGCGGTCGGCCGTCCGTTCGAAATAGGCCTTATTGGCCGGGGTCATGGTTTCCTGGCGGATTTTGGCGCGTTCGGGCGAGACGCCGGCGTTTTCGCGCAGGTCGTACGGCGCGCGGATGTTGAGGTAGCAATCGAAGCTCTCCATCGCCAGGGGGAACACCGTAGGCGGCGTGCGCAAGGCTTCGTCGCTGGCGGTTTCAAGAAAAATTTTGTCTTTTTCGGGGAAGGCCCACTCGAACTCCACCAAGGCCGCGCCTGCAGCCAGACATTCGCGGTACACTTCGCGCACCAGCGGTTCGGCCAGGAAAGTGCTGCTGAGCAACACTTTGTCGCCCGGTTTGACCTGCAGGCAATAGTGGGTAAGAAGCCGGGCGTATTTCAGAAGGATAGGCGTCATGGGAAACGGATTTGGAGGGTAAAGGTAGGGAGGTTGAGGATTTGAGGATTTGAAGATTTGAGGATTTGAGGATTTGAATACGCGATTTGGAATATGACTTGGTAGAATCGCGTATTCAAATCCTCAAATCTTCAAATCCTCAAATCCTCATTCTAAAACATTTCGTTTAATTTCACCCCTACCGTTCAATCGCCTACTTTTGCCGGCCATGTCATTTCTCGACGAACTCAATCCTGTACAACGCGCCGCCGTCACCGCCGTGGACGGTCCGGTGCTGGTGATCGCCGGTCCCGGTTCGGGCAAAACGCGCGTGCTCACCTACCGCATCGCCCACCTGCTGCAATCGGGCGTGGCGCCCTGGGAAATCCTGGCGCTCACCTTCACCAACAAGGCCGCGCGGGAGATGAAAGAGCGCATCGAAAGGGTCGTGGGGCCCAAGGTGCAGTCGGTCTGGGCAGGTACGTTTCACTCCATTTTTGCCCGGATACTGCGGGCGGAAGCCTCAAAAATCGGCTTTCCGGGCAGCTTTTCCATCTACGACACCGACGACACCACCAGCCTGCTACGGGCCATCATCAAAGAGATGAACCTGGACCCGAATGCCTACAACGCCTCGGCCATCCGCTCGCGCATTTCCCTGGCCAAGAGCAATTTGCTCTCCCCGAAAGCCTACCGCGACAACGCCGAAATGCTCCAGCAGGATCGTCTCGCCAAACGGCCCTACCTCGTGGATGTGTATGAAAGATACGTAGCCCGCTGCCAGCGCGCCGGGGCCATGGACTTCGACGATCTTTTGTTTCAATTGTACCGGCTGTTCCGCGACAACCCCGACAATATCCTCGACAAATACCGCCGCAAATTCCGTTACGTGCACGTCGACGAATTCCAGGACACCAACTTTTTGCAATACGCCATTCTGCGCCGCCTGCTGAAGTACGAAGGCAGCCCGGAGAACGTCTTTGTCGTGGGCGACGACGCGCAGAGCATCTACGCCTTCCGCGGCGCCACCATCGACAATATCCTCGATTTTGAAAAAGACTACCCCAACCTGAAAACCTTCAAACTCGAACAGAACTACCGCTCCACCCACCACATCGTTTCGGCCGCCAACGAGGTCATTTCCTTCAACCGGAAACAGCTGCAAAAGACGATCTGGACGGACAAGGAAGACCGCCACAAGATCAAACTCGTGCGCTGCATGACCGACGACGAGGAAGCGCGACGCGTAGCCGACCTGATCCTGGAACAAAAAAACCGCTACCACCTGCCCAATTCCGAGATCGCGATCCTTTACCGCACCAACGCCCAGAGCCGCAAATTCGAAGAACACCTGCGCCGCATGAACGTGCCCTACCGCATTTTCGGCGGCACCTCGTTTTATCAACGCAAGGAGGTCAAGGACCTGGTGGCCTACATGCGCCTGGCCGTGAACCCGAACGACGAGGAAGCCCTGCGCCGGGCCATCAATTTCCCCGCCCGCGGCATCAGCGACGCCACGGTAGACAAACTCAGCGCCCTGGCCAGCACCCACAACCTGCCCATCTGGCAAGCTATGATGCTGCCCGATCTCGACGTAACCGACCGCGCCCGCAAATCGCTCGCCGTGTTTCGCAACATGGTGGAAGAATGGCATGCCCGCGTCGCCACCGACAATGCCTACCGCCTCGCCAGCGACATCCTGCGCCGCTCCGGACTGCTCGATCTGATGAAAGGCGACACCAGCCCCGAAGGTATCGGCCGCCTCGAAAACGTGAATTCAGTGCTCGACGCCGTGTCCGAATTCGCCGACAACCCCAACCTGCTCGCCGACGACTTCAACGACCCCACCCTGGCCGACGCCACGCACGACCTGTCCCTCGCAGCTTACCTCCAGACCATCACCCTGCTCACCGACGCCGATGAAAAAACCGACGAACGCGACTACATCACCCTGATGAGCACCCATGCCGCCAAAGGCCTGGAATTCAACAGCGTGTTCGTCACCGGGCTGGAAGAGAACCTTTTTCCTTCGTTCATGGCCCTGGAAGACCCCAACGGGCTCGACGAAGAACGCCGCCTGTTCTACGTTGCCATCACGCGGGCCAAGGAATTCCTGACCATCACCTACGCCCAAAACCGCTACCGTTTCGGGCAAATCCGGGTGAGCGAGCCTTCCCGTTTTTTAGAAGAAATCGGTGCCGAACACTACGATTTGCTTGGAGGTATCGGCGCAGGCCGCCCGCAGCCGCCACAGCCCGTGGGCTCCGCGCGGGCCACGATCAGCGGCAATTTTGTGTCGCCCAAGGCGCGCGCCCAGATGCGCGCCAACCAGGCGCCCGCCATCGACCCGGCGGGCTTCAAGGCCTCGCCGCCCGAGGCCATCGTGACCGGGGCCACGGTGCTGCACCTCAAATTCGGGCAGGGCAAGGTCACCAGCGTGGAAGGCCCGCGCGACAACAAAGTGGCCACCATCCAATTTCAAAACGACGAATTGCCGGAGCGCAGGATCGTGCTGAAGTTTGCCAAGTTGCAGGTGATGTGAGCGCTCCCGGGGACTGAGGCAAGGGACTAAGGATGGCAACCGGCGTTTTGCCGTATGTATGCATTATGTTTTTTGTAAAAAGCCAAAAAATGGCCGGTTTTATTTTAAATAATTGTATTTCAGCCATACATTTACTGGCCAAACAGCGCGCTTCCTCATCCGGCAATAATCAAGGGTTGACCGCCTTCCGATCCTGATCGCTCCCTGCTCAGGGCCGTCATCCCCTTCCGCCGGAGTCCTCTTTGTTGTTTCTTACCTAAACCTCAATATTATGCCCAAAGTAGCCATACTCGGTGGTGGAGTAGCCGGCATGAGTGCCGCCCACGAACTGATCGAACGGGGTTTCGAAGTGGAAGTTTATGAAAAACAGGCTTATTACGTCGGCGGCAAAGCCCGCAGCGTGGCCGTCGAGGTCAAAGTCAACAATGACCCTCCCGGCCCCTACGGCGTCCTGCTGACCGGCGAGCATACCGTGCCGAAGCCCACCGGCAACCACATTCATTTGCCGGGAGAACACGGGTTTCGCTTTTTCCCGGGTTTTTACCGCCACATCACCGACACCATGAAGCGCATTCCCTTTGCCGGCAACCGGCAGGGCGTTTTTGATAACCTCGTGTCGGCCAACCGGGAAATGATGGCGCGTTTCGGCAAACAACCGCTCATCACGATCAGCAATTTCCCAAAATCACTGGCCGATTTAAAGGTGCTCATCCATGCCTTCAAACACGCCGACACGGGCGTCACGCAAGAGCAGGAGGTGTTTTTTGCCGAAAGGCTCTGGCGCCTCATGACGAGCTGCTACCAACGCCGGCAGGAAGTGTTCGAGCGAATATCCTGGTGGGAGTACACGCGTGCCGACCAGCAATGCAACAACGTGGCCAATTGCCCCTACCAGACGTATTTCGTCGGCGGGCTCACGCACACCCTCGTGGCCGCGCAGCCCAGGCTGATGAGCGCCAAAACCGGCGGAGACATCCTCCTCCAGCTCCTTTTTTTAATGGCCAACCCCCTGGCGCGCACCGACCGGGTGCTGAACGCCCCGACCAACGATGCCTGGCTGTTCCCCTGGCGCGATTACCTGATCCAAAAAGGCGTGAAATACCACCACGACCACAGCGTCGTGGAGTTCAAATGCAATACACAAAACGAGATGATCGAATCGGTGACCGTGCGCGACGAGACGACCGGTCAATTAAAATCCCTGAAGGCCGATTACTTTATCTCCGCAGTGCCGGTGGAAGTAATGGCCGATCTGGTGAATCCCGACATGCTCGAATGCGACGGCACGCTGGCTTATCTGCAGACCTTGAAAAAAGACGTCAACTGGATGAACGGCATCCAGTATTACCTCAGTGCCGACGTTGAGTTGCCGCACGGACACATTATTTTCCTCGATTCGCCCTGGGCCGTGACGGGTTTTTCCCAACTGCAGTTCTGGCCCAACAGTGGCCGTTACACCCATCACGGCGAGATCAAGTGCATCCTGTCCGTCGACGTTTCCGACTGGAAAAATCCCGGACTGAACGGAAAGGAAGCGCGGGACTGCACCCGGGAAGAAATTATCGCGGAAGTGTGGGAGCAGATGGAAAAAAGCCTCAACATCGGCGGCAAGATCGTGCTGGACAAACGCATGATCCGCTACGCCTACCTCGACCGCGACATTGTCGAGGATGAAAAAGAACGGCGGGCCGACGGGTTTGTCACCAAAAACCGGGAGCCCTTGCTCGTGAACCAGACCAATACCTGGAGCCTGCGCCCCGAAGCCTTCACCCGTATCCACAACCTGTTCCTGGCTTCCGACTACGTGCGCACCAATACCGACCTGGCCACCATGGAAGGCGCCAATGAAGCCGCCCGCCGCGCGGTCAACTGCATCATTTCAGCCAGCGGCCAGCGTGTGCCCCTGTGCAAAATCTGGCGGCTGCACGAACCTTCCATTTTCGGCATCCTCCGCTGGCTCGACCAGCGCCGCTTCAATCGCGGGCAGGATTGGCGCAACGAAGCGCCCTGGCTGTTCCGGCTGATACACTTCCTCTCCTACTGGATTCACCGCCTGTTTGGCCAAACCCATCGTCACGCATGAAAGAGCCCTGGATCAATCTGACGAACTATACCGCTGCAGAGCACCTGTTTTTTGCGGCGGGCTGCGCCCTTTGGGTGGTGGTGTACCTTCTGGTGATCGGGAAAATCCGCCGCGCGCAATTCATCGAAATCCCGCTCGTGGCCGTGTGCGCCAATTTTGTTTGGGAGTTTTTGTGGAGCTGGGTGTTTCGCACCGACATGGGTTTGCTCTACGTGTGGGGCTACAGGCTGTGGTTTTTTCTCGACTGCTTTATCGTGTACGGGCTGTTCCAATACGGCTACCGGCAGATTACGCAGGAAAATTTGCGGCAACAGGCGCGCCTGTTGATCGTGGTCGCCCTGGCCTGCTGGGCGCCCATGCTGTACTTTTACATCCGGAACTATGACTACCCGCTGAGCCACAATGGCGCTTACTCGGGCTATATCCTGAATGTGATGATGTCGGCGCTGTATATCCCGGCCTTGCTGCGGGTGCGCGATCTGGGTTTGTTTTCGCTGCCCTCGGCATGGAGCAAGGGCGTTGGGACGCTGCTGATCTCGGTATTTTGCTTTTTACACTTTAACGACTGGTTCCTGCTCAGCATGTGTTTGGTCAATACCGTGCTCGATGCGGCGTATATTGTCCTGTTCTACCGCTTAAAAAAGACTGAACTGCATCCCAATGTTTGACACTGATGCTTTCATCGACAAAAAATTCGACCTGACGGGGCTCGGGGAGGAAGAGCGCAAGAAGCGGCGTACGGCGGTCGAAATCACCCTGTTTACGGTCGTTGCCGGGGCGAGCTATTCGGCGATTTATGCGGCACTGGGATTTTGGATGATGCCTGCGGCGACAATTTCCTATATCGTGGTTTCTCTGGTCAATCTTTATTTGCTGTATCGGCTGAAAAACTACACCATGTTCCGCGCCACGCAGTTGACCCTGGTTATTTTATTCCCGACAGCGGCTCAAATATTTATCGGCGGTTACATTACCTCCAGCGGGGTTATTTTTTCAGCGATCCTGAGCCCGATGGGCGCCCTGATTTTCGCCCGGGTGGAGGCGGCCCGGCGGCTTTTTTACCTGTTTGTCTTTGTGCTTGTGGCTGCGGGAATTGCGGATTTCTTTTTGCCCAGTTTGCATCAGTTGCCGGAAAACGTCATCCTGACTTTTTTCGTCACCAACTTTATCATGATATCCGCCATCATCTATTTCACGATGGAGAGCTTTTTGAAAAAGATGAACGACCTGAAAGAGAAACTGGCAAGGGAAAAAGAAAAGACCGAACAACTGCTGCTCAATATCCTGCCCCGTGAAACGGCCGACGAGCTCATCGCCCTGGGCAAAGCCGGCGCCAAAGGCTTCAAGGACGTCACGGTTATCTTTACCGATTTTGTCAATTTCTCCAAAATCTCCCACGACCTGCCCCCCGAGCGGGTGGTCGAAGAACTGGACTACTATTTTCAGGGCTTCGACGAAATCGTGAACAAATACGGGCTGGAAAAAATCAAGACCATCGGCGACGCTTATATGTGTGCCGCCGGCATCCCCTCGCCCATGCCCGACCATGCCCTGAAAGCAGTGACAGCCGCCAACGAGATGCTGGCTTTTGTCAACAATGCGGCAAAAAACCGGCCCGATTCGCTGGATTTTCAAGTTCGCATCGGGATTCACACCGGCCCGGTGGTGGCCGGAGTAGTGGGGAAAAACAAATTTGCGTACGACATTTGGGGCGATGCAGTGAACCTCGCGGCACGGATGGAGCAGAACAGCGAGCCCGATTGTATCAATATTTCGGGGGCGACTTACGAGCGCGTCAAATCGCATTTTCCGTGTACGGCCCGCGGCATGATTTCAACAAAAAATATTGGCCAGATCGATATGTATTTTGTGGATCAAAAAAAAGCGCAATAAGTATGGATACCAAAACAGACAACTACTGGCGGATTCTTCAAAACACCCTCGACATGAGCCGTCATGCCGACTCCAAGGCCACAGCCGTTTTGTCGATTTGCGGCATCCTTGTATCGATTGGTTTTACCAACACGGAGGCACTGTTCAATTCCAGCATCCATCCATGGGTGCTGGGTATCATGATCCTGTTGCCGGGGCTGACCATCATGATCTCCGTGTATTATTCCTTTCGCAGCATTCATCCGCGCATCATTCCGAATAAAACGGTCTCTTACCTGTTTTTTGGGTCTATTGCACGGGATTTTAAAGATGCCGCACATTATTACCGGGCTTTGCAGGAGGAAATGGATACCGAGCACGGCATCAAGGACGACCTGGCCCAGCAGATTTACATCAATGCCAATCTGGCCAATCAGAAATTTCAGGACGTGATGCTGTCCATCCGGTATTTTGCCATCACGATCGCGGTGCTGCTGCTGGAATTGATTGTGTATTTGCTGACGCACCTCGATTTTTAAGCGCCGCCCGCGAGCGCTTCAAAAAACGCCTCCAGTTTTCTTTCGTCGAGTTTTCCTTCCGTCCGCACGCCGCTGCACAGGTCGAGGCCCCAGGGCTGCACGGCCTCTACGGCGGCACGCACGTTGTCGGGGCGCAGGCCGCCCGCGAGGAATACCGGTTTACCCGCCTGCTCCACGATACGCCGGCTGATGGTCCAGTTGTGCACGCGGCCGGTGCCGCCGAGTTCTTTCACGGCCAGGTTCGGGTTGCCGGAGTCGAGCAGCAGGGCATCCACCTGCGGAGCGATAGCCAGGGCTTCGTCGAGGCTGCCGTCGCCGGTCACGTGGATCACCTGAACGAGCGCGATGCCCGGCAAGGCCGCACGCAGATCGGCGTAGCTGCCGGCGCTCAGGGCATCCACGATTTGTACGGTATTGGCGCCGGTGGCCTGTTGGTGTGCGATGATTTGGGAGGCATCGGTGCGGCTGGTGAGCAGGAAAGTGGCGATGGGCGGCGGTACCGAGCGGGCGATCTCGCGGATCAGGGTGTCGGAGATGACGCCCGGGCCGCTGGGCATTTCGGCGACCAGGCCGAGGGCGGAGGCGCCGGCGCGGATGGCGAGCTGGGCTTCGGAGAGGCTGGAGATGCAGCAGATTTTAACTTTTGGGAGGAGCATGGGTCAATAACTCGGTTCGTTATTTCAATTGCATCAGGATCGCCCCGGCTTCGGCCGCGTAGGGCGACGTGCTGTTTCGGATTCGCTCAAAATCCGATTTGGCCTGTTCCGTTTGGCCTGCCTTGAGTTTTGCCAGCGCCACAAACCAGGGTTTCTGGCCGGGGTATTCCTCCTTAATGCTTTCAAATTCCAGTATGGCCGCTTCCGCATCACCGTTTTGCAGCCGGGCCAGTCCGGCGTGCCAAGCCAGACGGTCGGAATATCCACTGCTCTTTGGCATTGCCCT
>JBGAJY010000211.1:0-9665 GCA_044224705.1 Saprospiraceae bacterium | reverse complement strand
GGGAGGAAGCCCTCCGTATTTGTACCTCTGGGCCATCGACGGGGTGCCTCAAACGCAGCAAACCGGCAGCGGCATCGATGTGCTGGAGACGGGTTTGTACAGCGTGACCATCATCGATGCTTTCGGATGTTCCGTTACTGCGAGCACGGTAATTCAAGTCCTCCCCGATCAATGTGTCGACCTTCACGGCAAGGTTTTTCGCGACAACAACGAGGACTGCTCCTACGCGGCCGCCGAGCCGGGACTGGGCGGCTGGATCGTAGCGGCTTCGGACGGCACATCAACCTATTATGGCACCACCGACAACGACGGAAATTATGTCATCATCAGCTTCCCGGGCACTTATACCCTCAGTCTTGTGACGCCGGACCCCGATGTCTGGATGCCGTGTTTCGCTTCGGTCAATACCGGCCCCCTGGGTCCCGGTGGCACCGCCACGGTTGATTTTCCGGTCAAACCCCTCGTGGATTGTCCGATCATGGACGTCAGTATCAGCACGGCCGTCCTTCGCCGCTGCTTCGACAACAACTACTACTACGCCACCTGGTGCAACAATGGCACCGTGACCGCTACAAATGCCTACTTGGACGTTGCCCTCGATTCGTACGAGGAAATTATTTCTGCCAGCCTGCCGTACACCGACCAGGGGAACAACGTCTATCGCTTCCAATTGGGCGATGTGCCGCCCGGCCAATGCGGCACGATGAATGTCCGCGTCAAAATCAGCTGCGACGCCGTCATCGGGCAGGTGCATTGCACGGAGGCCCATATTTATCCGGACACGGCCTGCGTCGCTGATCCGAACTGGTCGGGCGCGAACGTGGAAATTACCGGTACCTGCGACCAGGATTCGGTACATTTTGCCATCAAAAATACAGGCCTCGCTCCCATGACGGTGCCGCTGGAATACGTGGTGATCGAGGATGCGATCATGTTCCAGGCTTCGCCCGCGCCGCCGCTCATGCCGAATGAAGAGGTGCTGGCTTCCTTCCCGGCCAATGGCGCCACCTGGCGGATCGTCGCCAACCAGGAGCCCAACCACCCGTTCAGCCCGGCGACGCCTACGGCCTGGGTAGAAGGATGTGTAACTGGAAACAACTCATTTTCAACGGGTTATGTGCAAATGTTTCCCGACGGCGACGGCGTGCCCTGGCTCGACATCGATTGCACCGCCAACATCGGCTCCTACGACCCCAACGACAAACAAGGCGCCCCGGTCGGCTACGGCCCTGCCCATTACGTCAAACCCGGCACACCGCTGGAATACCTGATCCGCTTTCAAAATACGGGCACCGACACGGCCTTCACCGTCACGGTGCGAGACACGCTCTCGGCGTGGCTGGACGCCACTTCGGTGCAGCCGGGCGCGAGCAGCCACCCGTATCGCTTCGAATTGTATGGCGACGGCATCCTGCAATTCAGCTTCGATAACATCCTGTTGCCCGACAGCAACATCAACGAAGCGGCTTCGCACGGATTTGTCAAATTCGGCATCAATCCACGCGCCGACGTGCCGCTGGAAACGGATATTTTCAACAAAGCCGGCATTTATTTCGATTTCAACGAACCGGTCGTGACCAATACGACCTGGCACCGGATCGGCGAGAATTTCACGCTCGTGGGCTGGAGGCCCGAGCGCCCGGACCTCGAACTGCGCATCGCGCCGCAACCCATGGGTGATGCCGCGCGGATCAGTATCGACGGACTGGCGCCGGGCGTTGCGCTCACGGTGCGGTTGCTCGACCTGAACGGGCGCGTTATTCGCACGGAATCAGCGGTTTCACCCAGTTTTGTGTTGCACAGGGAAGGCCTGGACTCCGGACTTTATTTACTGGAAATCAGCGACACCGGACAAATTATCGGTCATGCAAAACTCATGGTGCATTGGTAGGCTGGACTGGTAGCCCGGAATTTATTCCGGGCAGAGAGCGGTCGCTTTGATCACTTTTGCCCGGAATAAATTCCGGGCTACCAGCCACTGCGTTGATACGCAGAATCCGACCGACGGTCGCGGGGGCACCCGCGGCCGTTTTTTTATGGGTCAATCTTTGGCCCCAGGGCTCGTTTTTGAGCGGTTTTTGCGACCTTTGCGGCCCCGTTGCCGGAAATTTTTTTGCGACAAATTTTTTTTTCAATTCCTGGCAGCGCATTGCAACCCCAGGTCGTTTTTCCCACGTCTCATTACCGACGTGGGTGTGCCACCCTCGCGAAACAATTTACCAACCGATCTTTTGTTTATGACTGCCACCCTCACTTACACGCTGCTGCTCGCGCTGATCTACATTGGCCGCAAGGCATTCACGCTGAAAGCACAGCAGGCCTGAACCGAATTCAAAGCCTTAACCAAGTAACAAGCGCGCGTCATTCCGATACCGGAGCGACGCGCGCTTGACTTTTTGAAGGCCTGTATTCAATTCCCCCAATCCTGCATTTTTTTAATGAGGCGCATACCTTCCCGTTTGGTGAGCGGGGCGAGTTTTTCTTTTTCGATAAATGCCGCTACAGCCGTCGGATTGGTGCGGGAATATTGCCGCAGGGCCCAGCCGGCGCCTTTTTGCAGGAAAAACTCGCGCGAGGCGGCCACACGGCGGATGTAGTTGAACAGCAGTTCCGTGTCCGTTTTTTCCTTGTATGTCAATTGAAAAATCAGACAAACCCGCTGGAGCCATAGCTCGCCGCTGTCCATCCAGCGTTCCGTGACGGGTCGGATCAGTTCCGGAAAGCGCCGGAAATGTATGCCCACGAGTTTGGCCAGCCAGTCCACCGTGTCCCACCACGAGTGGGTCAGAATCAGTTCTTCCAATAATTCAATGCCTTCGGAAGGCTGGTTTTTTAGCGTTTTCTGCACCGTTTCGAGGGCGAAATAGTGAAGTTCGCGGTGCTCGTCGGCAAAACACAGGCGGGCCAGCTGGATCAGGTCTTCGCCTTCGGGCAGCCCGTGAGTGGCGTGCAGTTGTTTCGTCAAGGCCATCCACGCCGGCATTTTCAGTCCAAAATAGTCAAACTGGTTGCGCATGTAAGCCATCTGGCCCTGAGCGGTAAGGGGGTCGCCGTGTGCGCGGAAAAGATCACGGACGATGCTGAAATATTCGGTAGGGGAAAGCCGGGAGGGCATTTTTCAGAGCAAAATTTTTCACCGCAACGGCGCGAAGACGCAAAGGTGTTACGAACGTTTCGCGTCTTCGCGCCTTCGCGGTGAAAATGATCAATGCAAAACGGTAACTTTTACCATCCAGCTGCCGCCTTCACCGAGCAGTTCGGCCAGGTAAAATCCGTTAGGGAGGTCCGAGACGCTGACTTCGGTTTGTTCCAGACCA
The DNA here is from genome assembly GCA_044224705.1 of Saprospiraceae bacterium. Lineage (GTDB taxonomy): Bacteria > Bacteroidota > Bacteroidia > Chitinophagales > Saprospiraceae > M3007. Next base: position 6,348 of record JBGAJY010000211.1, on the reverse strand, counting down.
GTGTTTCGGATGGTTTTGACCAGCCGGCCCTCGGTGCTCAGCAGCCTGATTTCCTTTACCTGCCAGTCGCCGTATTTCAGCGTCACGGAAGTGTTCGCCGGGTTGGGGTAAACGCCGATGTCGGGGCGGCCCGGCTGCTGCGTGCCGGAAGAAAGGCACACGCCGTCGAAGGCGTTATTATAAGCGGCGCGCACCGACTGGATTTCGTCAAAAGTATTGCCCAGTCCGCAGGGCAGGTCGGCGTTGGGATGCACCGTCCAGGCGGTCACGAGTTCGTCTACTTGCCCGGGCTGGAGTTTGCCGTATCCTTCGGGAGAGAACAAAAAACCTGGCCGTGAAATGGCCAGCCCACGGCGGTCGCCTGACGGCAGATTGGCCGTGCACATGCTCCATCCGTTGGGGTCTGTCGGGTCGTCGGGGAAGTAAAAGCCGATAGGCGGGTTGCCCGTTTGGTACCCGTTGCCGCCGTAGGTCAGGGGGCTGCCGTCGCGCCAGTGGCCTGTGAGGTAATTGTAAAACTGTACCGGTGCGTCGGGATCGGTTGTGCCGGCAGGCGGGGTGCCCACGCCGGCGTTATTGATGCCGATAAATCGATCCATCGGTTTGCTGAGCAGCGTCACCGATTGAACCGGCGGGTTGTCGCCGAACGTCGGGGCGCCACTGCAGGTCGCGCCGGGGCTACCGTCCACAGCATCCTGGTTATAGGCATAAAACGTGCTCAGGCCGGGGTTGCAGCCCATGAAATCGTCGGTGTAGCAACCGATATCCGGGTCCACGTAGAGGCCGATAAATACCGAGTCAATGACATCAGCGCCGCGGTAAATCATTTTATGAGAAGTGAAAACGGTATTGCTGATCACGGGTTGGTCCGGGCAATTAAAGGCCCAGGCCGTGAGTTGGACCTCCATTTGAAAGGGGCTGCCATTGGTTACGGGGTGAGGCGCGCCGCCGCCCTGGTCGTTAAAAACGCACCAGACAAACTCGTCGGCGACAAATGGCGCGAGGCCGCGCAGCTCCACTGCCGGGAAGTCGCCTTCGAGGGGGTCATAACTTCCATCGCCGTTGGCATCATGGAAACCTGCCAGTGCCTGAGTGGTGAACGGCAGATCAAAGCCCCAAATGTCTGCGAAATACGGGTTGCCCTTGGCCGGCCAGCCCATGACGGACGGGAATTGCGAGATGGCCGCCCCCGGGTTATTTTGCAAATTGGGCAGCGCAGCTTGAAAAGCGGCGATCTGGGCGCCTGTTACCTTGAAAATACGGTCCCAATTGGCGCAAACCACGTTGGCCGTAGTGCCCGTCGCCGGGTCGAGCGGCCCCGGCCAGTAGTCGGTCGTGCCATTGTTGCGATAGGTTACGGCCGACAATTTGAGGTTGCCGCCCGGATCGACACCGCCGATCCACAAGGCTGCGGAGAAAATAGTGGCCGGATCGTTGCCGCCGGGCGTGGGATTGGGAATGAACTGCCCGTCGGAGAAGTCCCAGAACAGGTCGCCGCCGTTCAGGATACGAGCCTTGATGTTGTTGCCGTGCAGGTCGATCTGAGATTGCGGAAAAGAGCAAACCTGGGCGGCTGAATGCGTAGTGCACCAGGCCACTACCAGAAGAGTAATCATTGATTTGGTCATGTGAAAAGATTTTTAAGTAAAATGATTAGCCTGAAAATCAGGTGGTTGGAAGCCTTTGCTCCTGGCCGAAACAAGGTCGGCGCCTAATGAAGAACGATAATTTTCACCACGATATTTCCATTTTCACCTATCGTTTCAGCAGCATAAAGGCCGTTCGGGAGCTCGTCGACAGGAATGGTTATTTGCTCTGTACCCGCATTTTGAATCGTCTTTACCAGGCGGCCGTCCGCGTTGATCAGGCGTATTTCCCTGACCGGCCAATCGCCGAATTCAAGGGTTACGGCTGAATGGGCAGGGTTCGGATACATCTTGATCAGCGGACGCAGCGGCGCCAGGGTACCGCTGCTCAGACAGACGTTTTCATAAAAATTTTGGTTGGCAAAATCAGCGCGCAAATTCGAGATTTCATCAAAGGTATTGCCCAGGTCGCAGGGCAGGTTGGGCGTCAGGTGCGTCGTCCAGGCCGTGACAACTTCTTCCACCTGTCCGGGTTGGAATTTGCCATGAAATGCCGGATCGAACGACAAACCGGGTCGTGTGATGGCCAATCCCCGCCGGTCACCCGAGGCCAGGTTGGCAGAACACATCGACCAGGTATTCGTTTTGGCAGGGTCACCTGGGAAACAAAAGTTGGCGGGCTGGCCACCGGATTGATAAGCGCTGCCCCCGCTGGTGACCGGAGACCCGTCGCGCCAGTGGCCGCTGAGGTAGTTGTAATACTCGACGGGTTGGTCGGGATCGCCCATGGCAGGGGGCCAGCTCCCGAAGGAGGGGTTGTTGTAATACACGAACTTTTCCATCGGGTGGCTCAACAGCGTAACCGATTGTACGGGAGGATTCGGGCCGAAGGTCGGGTCATTGGGGCCGGTGGAACAGGCGACGCCCATGTCGCCGTCCGTAATGTCCTGATTATAGGCAAAAAAGGAATTCAATTCGGGTTTGCAGCCGATATAATCGTCCGGCGCGCAGCCGATATCGAGGTCGGCAAATATGCCGATAAAGCAGGAATTGAGGGAGTTCGTGTCGCGATAGATCATTTTATGGGCCGTAAAAACGGTGTTGTCCAGCGCGGGTTTGTTGGGACAATGGAAGGCCCAGGCAGTCAGTTGTACTTCGACGGGTAAAGCTGTTGCCGGACTGTTGGAATGGCCGTTGTGCACACACCAAACGAACTCATCGGCCACAAACGGGGTTGTTCCTTGCAATTCAACCGCCGGAAAATCGCCGCTCAATGGGTCGTACGCCCCGTCCTGGTCATTGTCGTAAAACCCTGCCAGGCTCTGACCCGTGGCCGGCAGGTCGAACCCCCAAACCGTGCTGAAATATGGATTGCCCTGCCCGGGCCAGCCCAGGATGGAGGGGAATTGGGCTATCGCACTGGCTGGATTACCTTGCAAATCGGGCAGGGCCGTCAGAAAAGAATCAATTCCCGTGCGCGTGGACCGGAAAACCCGGTTCCAGTTGATGCAGGCCGTGGCATCGGGCACTCCATTCGCCGGGTCCAGCGGCCCGACCCAATAACCGCCGGAATAAGAGGCTTGTGCCAGCCGTAGCCCGCCGTTCTGATCGATGCCGCCAATCCAAAGGCCTGCACTGGAAATGGTACTGGGGTTCTGGCCGCCCGTGCCGGGATTGGGGATGAAGAAGCTGTTGAAGCCGTTCCTGAACAACTGGCCGTTGCAGGAAATGTCAGCTTGGATGTTGTTGCCATGCATCCCGACTTGAGCAGGCGGAAAGGGACAGTTTTGCGCAGCAAGGTGCCAACTGAGGCACAGCAATGCGCCAAAGAGGTAGATTGATCTGGTCATGTGAAAAGATTTTAAAGCATGGAAAAATTCGCGAGAGGCTTCGCTGAAAACAAAGAAGATGTCTTTTAAAAAAACGGCAAGCCCCAATGAGCGGGCCTGTGCTTTTGCCGGATAAATCAGGTTTTCGGATGAGCAGGCTGTTTTGCCAAAAACATCTTTTCCGATAACGGTCCCGGCCGGTACGCCGAACGACACTAATTTAGCCGTTCGAAATCTGTTCGCTGTTCAACCAAACCTCCGCCATGACTTTCCAACGCCAGCATCCTCAGCCGTTTCCAACCCGCAACATCCTCCTTCTGGGACTTGTCGTGATGGCTTTCCTGATATTTTTATTAAAAAGCATCCAGCCGCAGCCTGCCAGTGCTCCTGCGGAAAATGAAGCAGGAGAAAAACGCGACACGGGCCTCTGGCCCAACGAGGCTTTCTATGCCATGCGCGATTACCCGCGCTTCCAGCCCGACGTTGCGGCTTACGCCAATGCGCTCGCCTCCGCCAAAGGCACTGCCGTACAACGCAATGGATTTCAGGGATTTTCGGCGCCCTGGACGGTGCAGGGCCCAGCGAACATCGGCGCCCGCATTAATACGATCAAAGTAGATCCCGTTGATCCCGACAATATTTACCTCGGCTATTCGGGCGGCGGCGTGTGGAAAAGCAAGGACGGCGGACTGAGCTGGGCGCCCATTTTTGACGACCAGATTTTTCTGTCCATCGGCGACATCGAACTCGATCCGCAAAACCACGAAGTGGTATACGTCGGTACCGGCGACCCCAACATCAGCGGTTATCCCTTCATCGGCGACGGCCTTTGGAAAAGTCCCGACGGCGGACAAAGCTGGCAGCACCTGGGCCTGGCCGATACCCGTATTATTACAAAAATCATCACCCATCCGACCCATCCGAACCTCCTGCTGGTAGGCGCCATGGGCCTGCCTTTTCAGCGGGACGGCCACCGCGGCGTCTTCCGGTCCACCGACGGCGGCCAGAACTGGCAACAGGTCCTTTTCGTGGCCGATTCGGTCGGCGTGATCGACATGTGCCAGTCGCCCGACAACCCGGACGTGCTCTACGCAGCCACCTGGGACCGCATCCGCAACAACCACGAAAGCATCGTGAGCGGCCTGAACGCCCGCATCTGGAAAAGCACCGATGCCGGTCTCAACTGGACCATGCTCGCCGGCGGCCTGCCTGAAGTGCCCATGAGCCGCCCGGGTATCACCATCGATCCGACCGACGGCAATCACCTTCTCGCCACTTTTGCCAATGAAGGACTGAGCTTCGACGCCATTTACGAAACCACCGACGGTGGCGCCAATTGGACCCAACTGCCCGCCTCCGGCCTCGATCCGGGCTTCCAAAGCAACTTCGCCTGGTATTTCGGCAAGGTATTTATCAATCCGTTCAACAATCAGGACGTCTGGACGCTGGGCGTTTATTCCATGCGTTCGGATGACGGCGCTCAAAACTGGTACTACTCCAGCGCATTTACCCATGCCGACCACCACGACCTTGTTTTTCTCAGTGCCCAGTCCATGCTCATGGCGACCGACGGCGGTTTATACCGCAGCGACGACAGCGGCAACTCCTGGTACAAGGCCGAAAACATCCCGACCACGCAGTTCTATCGTGTGGCCGCAAACCCCAATGCGCCCGATCTGTATTACGGCGGCGCGCAAGACAACGGCACCGTTGCCGGCAACGCCGACCTGATCGATTCCTGGTTCGCCTTGTATGGCGGCGACGGTTTTCAGGCGGTTTTTCACCCGTTTGACCCCAATATTTTTTACTGCGAATGGCAAAACGGCGGCATCGTCGGCACAACAGGAGGCAGCGGGTTTATGGAAGACGCCACGCTGGGCATCGACGGCAATGACCGCCGCCACTGGGATATGCAATACCTGCTCAGTCCGCACGACCCGGATATCATGTTCACGGGTACTTACCGGGTATACCAGGGATTTGGGCACCTGCCGGGTTGGGGGGCAGTCAGCGACGACCTCACCGACGGCGTTATTTTTGGCAGCCGTTTTCATACGATCAGCACGCTGGATGAAAGTCCGGTAGTTCAAAATTTGCTCTATGTGGGCACCACCGACGGCAACGTCTGGCGGGGCGACCTGAACGGCGCGGGTTGGACCAATATTACCGCCGGCCTGCCCGACCGCTACGTTTCCTGTGTCAAAGGCTCGCCCAGCGTTGCCGACCGGGTTTTTGTCAGCCACACGGGCTACCGCGACAATGATTTTACCCCGCGTCTCCACCGCTCCGACAACCAGGGTGATACCTGGGTGGCCATTTCAGGGGACCTGCCCGACCTGGCCATCAATGATCTGCTCGTGCTGCCGGGCCATCAGGATTCCATCATTTTCGTCGCTACCGATGGCGGCGTATACGGTACGCTCAACGGCGGCCAGCACTGGGAAAGGCTCGGTACGGGCTTCCCTTTTGTTCCGGTGTACGACCTCGCCCTGAACGCCGGGGCACATACCCTGGTGGCTGGTTCGCACGCCCGAAGCATCCTTAGTTTTCCCCTGGATTCGCTCCAAAGCGGCAACCAGTCGTCTACGTTTACTCCCGAAGGGCAGGCTCCTCGCCTCGTAGTGACGCCGACTTTGAGCGCAGGCTCGAATGTGCACATCAGCGTGGAAAACTGGACCGCCCGCCAGCCGACCGAAGTGCTGGTCATCGATCTGGCCGGGCGCCTTTGCTGGCAGCAGCCTTTTGGCGGCCAGGTTAATTCGACAAAGACGCTCGATGGGCAGTTGCTGCCGGCGGGTGTGTACGTGGCATTCGCGCGAACGAACGGGAAAGTGTGGGGGCAGCAGAAGTTTGTGGTGACACGGTAGGGGTTTCGCGCAGACGTTGTTTCGCGCAGACGTTGTTTCGCGCAGACGTTCGCAGATGTTTCCGCA
>JBGAJY010000210.1:0-9682 GCA_044224705.1 Saprospiraceae bacterium | reverse complement strand
CCCGATGCTTGCTACAAAATAGAACGGAACTGGACTATCCGGAACCTTGATACATTCGATCCATTGCTGCCTTGTATAATAGTGCCGAATCCTAATCCAAACGCCATCAGTAACCATCCGGACAACCTGCCCGGGCCTGTTATCTCTACTGCGGGAACACCGTTGCCCTGGGCGCCGACGGTGGCAATGATTTCCCCGACAGACCCGGGCCCAACGAATTTTTACACCTTCTGGAGTGAATATGCCAATTGTTACCAATACACCCAAAGCATCAAAGTGCTGGATAGCCAGGGCCCAGTAATCTTGAATTGCCAGACTGCCCAGCAGACAGTCAACGACTCCAGCGCCAACAACCCGCAACTCTGGAATGCTTCGTATTGGCTCGACCCAGCCTCCGGAAGCAATGATTTGAAAGAAGGCGTTATCGATCTCAACCTGACTGCTACAGACAGCTGCGCTGGGTCAAACGTTTACGTCCGTTACCTGCTTTTTCTCGACCTCGACCAGGACGGGGTCATGGAATCGGTGGTCAGCAGCAATAACCCGCCACCGCCGGGGATGATCCGATTCAATAATTTCAACACGCCGAATTTTGCCGGCGGCGAACTCCGGCAGTTCGACCAGCGTGGCCTGCCACAGAATGAATCCTACCAGTTTGCTCTCGAAAACACGATCATCGGCAATCATAAAACAGCCGCGATCCGCTGGACTACTGTGACAGGTTTCGGAACCTATACCCTGCCTCAATTGCCGCCTGGGATGCACAAAATCAAATGGCTGATCGGCGACGACTGTGGCAACGAAGCGGTATGCGAACACACTTTTGTCATCGTTAGCCCGCTTTCCGGTACGAATAGTCCGGTCGAGATCGCTGGAATTCGTTTGTTCCCGCCCGAGCCCAACCCATTCGAAGACCAAACTGCCATCAGGTTCTTCCTGTCTGAATCGGCTCCCATTTACTTCGAGGTACTCGATGCCACCGGCCGCCGGCTTTTTGAAAATACAGCGGAACTCCCTGCCGGTGAGCACCGTTTTAACCTGGAAAAAGACCAGCTGGGCGACGCTTCCGGGCTGCTCATTTGCCGCCTGGAATGCAACGGAAGGGTACTCACGCAAAAGTTGGTGATGAAGTAGTGGGGCAAAGGCGCTACTTTTGTGGCGCCAAAAAAGTTTGGTCCCATAGCTCAATGGATAGAGCACCTGCCTTCTAAGCAGGCGGTTACAGGTTCGACCCCTGTTGGGATCACCAAAGCAAAAAGCCCGCTCCGACAACGTCGGAGCGGGCTTCCTTTTCTCCAAAATCCCTTTATTTCTTCACCACCAGCGTCCCCGCCACGATGTCGTGCAAGGCCTGTTTTCGCTCGGTGAAAGCGGCCATCACGTAACCGATCAGCAGGGTGAGGCTGGAAATGTACTTGGCAAAATGCCGTCCGGTGGCCCGGCCGAAGGAGATGCGTTCGCCGTTCAGGTCGGTGACTTTCAGGTTGAGCGCCATTTTGCCGAGGGTGGCCTGATTGGCCGAAGATTCCATGTAGGCGTAGTACAGCCAGTTGATCAAGGCCCCCACTATCATGCTGGGAATCATACCCACGTAAATGGACATGAGTTGGGCGAAGGGGTCCGTATCGCCGTAGGGATCGATCTTGGGTTGTGTAAAACTGGTCGTTTGAAAAAGCGCGAACGTAAAGATGTTGGAAACGACGCTCAGCAAAATACCGTCGATGAGCACGGCGACGAAACGTTCCCAAAAGCCGGCGTAACGCACTTCCAGGCCCTGTTCGGGCACGTCGAGAATGTTAAAATTGGTTTCTTCCATGATGATGGGTGGGTGGGTGAACAGATTGAATCGGGGCTAACGTACGACGAAGCCGTCATTTTTCACCCAAAACAGCCTGCATCAAATTTTCCCAGGAAAAACGCGTCTTCTCGCTTCGCACACCCGCCTGCAAGGCCTCGGCGCGGTCTTGTTCAAAAAAATCGCGCATCGCAAGGGCGATGGAGTCCGCGTCTGGCGGCACGACGTAGCCCGAAACGCCCTGCGTCACGATCTCCGGCAAACCGCCGACATCGGTCACCACCATGGGCTTGTCAAAATGGTAGGCAATCTGTGAAATACCGCTCTGCGTGGCGGTTTTGTAAGGCTGAACCACCAGGTCGGCGGCCGAAAAAAACAGCCGGACTTGCTCCGCAGGAATAAAATCGGGGAACAAATGCACCCTCGGCGCCAGGCCGTTTTGGTCAATAATCTCCTGGTAAGCCACCCAGTCTTCATAAGGCTCTCCGGCAATAATGGCTTGAATATCAGGCGTCTGAGCCAAAGCGTTCAGCAGCAAATCCAGACCTTTGTAGGCCCTGATAAATCCGAAGAACAGCACCATCGGCACCTTTTCTGGCAATGCCAGGGCTTGGCGGGCGGCGTTTTGATCCATTGGCTCGCCATAAGTATCGTAAATAGGGTGGGGGGCAAAGCGCACCCGCTTTTCGGCCTCTTTTGCTGTCAGTTTTTTGGGTAAAAACTGCCGGATTTCCTCTCCTACGGAGCGCGACATCACCACAAAATCGTTGCAGGCTCGCACAAAATACCGGGCGAAGGCGCGGTCGCCCAAACGGCTTTCATGCGGCACGATGTTGTCCACCAATCCGGTAGCCCGGAATTTATTCCGGGCAAAAAGTCGCGCTACTCGCAATACCGTACCCAAACAAGGCCCCATAAACGGCAACCAAAACCGCACGATCACCCGCTCGGGCCGCTCACGGGCCAGCGCCAGACCGGAGAAAAACCAGTTCAGGGGGTTCACGGAATTCAGTTTCGTTTCGATGCGCAATCCCGCCGGAGCCGGATCGTCCGTGTATTGCGTTTTTCCAGGAAAAAGTATCGCCGGATACTGCAGCCGGAAACTGTAAACGACCACCTCATGCCCCGCCTCCTGCAAGGCCTGGGCCAGCCGTTCGGAAGAAGCGGCGATGCCGCCGCGCAAAGGATGGGCAGGGGAGAGGAGGACGATTTTCACGGTGTTCAGATTTCTTTTTCAACCAGGTATTCATCCCTGCGCGGCGAATTCCGGTTGATCATTTCGGCTAAAAAACCCGTCATAAACAGTTGAACGCCAACGATTAAGGCTAAAATTCCGAAGAAAAAAGCCGGCCGGTCGGCGATGCCGTACTGCTTGTAGTAGATTTTGGAAATGCTCAGCCAGAGCAGGCTGCAGAAGCCGGCGAGGAAAGACAGGACGCCCATCGTGCCGAAAAAATGCATCGGTCGTTTGCCGAATTTGCCGACGAAATAGATGGAGAGCAGGTCGAGAAAGCCGTTGACGAAGCGTTCCCAGCCAAACTTGGAATAGCCGTACTGGCGCGCGCGGTGCTCCACCACCTTTTCGCCAATTTTGGTGAAGCCGGCCCATTTGGCGATCACGGGGATATACCGGTGCATTTCGCCGTACACTTCGATGGTCTTGACCACGTCGTGTCGGTAGGCCTTGAGGCCGCAATTGAAATCGTGCAACTGGATGCCGCTCATCCAGCGCGTCGGATTTCGTCGGGACTGTCCTGCAGGTCGGCGTCCATGGTGATCACCACGTCGCCTTTTGCGGCGTGAAAGCCCGTGTGCAGCGCAGCGGATTTGCCATAATTCCGGCGGAATTTCATGCCCCGCACCCTCGGATTGGCGGCTTTCAGCCTTTCGATGACCTGCCAGGAGTCATCGCTGCTGCCGTCGTCCATGAACAGGATTTCATAATCGAGGCCTTCCTGCTCACAGACCCTGCGGATCCAGGCTTCGAGTTCGGGGAGGCTTTCGGCCTCGTTGAGGAGGGGGATGACAAGGGATAAATTCATGTTGACTAAATCTCGAATTTCGTCAGGGGATTGGGCCGGACGGGCTTTTTGGGTGGCGCCTGCTCGTCCCGCTCGACAAATACTGGCAGCAAAGGTGCTGATTCTTTGCCGACCGGAATGGCGAATTGGCGGTGCCAGGACTTTTCTTTCAGCATGGCGCTCCAGCGCTGGAACAACTGCTCCTGCTCCGCGGGGGTCAGTTTCGGGCGCTCGTCGTAGAACCCTTTTGCCGCGCGTTGGCGCCGGGCTTCGAACAGCGAAACCGCACAGGCGACCGAAATATTGAGGCTTTCGGCAAAACCGGCCTGCGGGATGAGGAAATTCCCGTCGGCCATGGCCAGCGCTTCGGCGCTGATGCCTTCGTCTTCGTTGCCGAAAAGCAAGGCAGTCGGCTGTGTCAGATCGAGCTCGTACAGCGAACTGCTGCTTTCTCCCAGCCGGGTGGCCAGGATGCGTCCGTAGCGCTCACGCACCCGCCGGAAGCACTCTTCCAGTTCCTCAAAAACGTACACGTCGATCCATTTAAAGGTGCCGCCCGAGGTGCGTTTTCCGAGAATGAGACCGCGCTTGTCGAGGTATTGTTTGGTATACACGACAAAAACTTCGCGAATCCCCACGGCATCGCAGGAACGCAGCACCGCGCTGATGTTCAGCGGGTCGAAGATGTTCTCGAGCACCACCGTCAGGTCGGGCTGACTCTGGCGGATGACGCTGCGGATTTTTTGTTCGCGGGTGGACTGCATGGGGAACTTTGGCTGTTGGTCTTTGGGATACGCGATTTTGGGTTGGGTAAATTTGCTATTGCCCTCAACCAGGAATCGCAAATCCCAAAGACCGATCGTTATTCCGCCGGCACGAACCGGCCATTGTTGTATTTCAAAATATAAACCGACTTGTTTTCCAGGTAATCATACTGATTCCGCCCGTCGTCCAGATGACCGGACGTATAGACCGGATCGAATTGAAACCTGGAACGCAAGCCCTGGTACGACTCCCGCGCCAGTTTTTCCGGAAAACTCAACCCGTATTTCCGCAGCATGATACCCGTAAACAACGTCACGTCGTAGCCATTGAAAGCGTCTTCGTCGGGCAGGGTGCCGTAGGCGTCGTAGAATTTTTGTTGAAAATCCTGCACGCTGGGCGCCGTGTAGTCGATAAAACCGGCGGAGGAAATATGCACGTCGAGGGCCGTGAAAAAATCGGGCTCGATGTTGTCGTAGCCCAGCCATTGGGGCATACCGTACACTTCGATGTGTGCAGAGCCCTTAATGGCGCGCAGTTTTCGCATAAAAGCCATCACAAAATCCTGACTGGCCCAGGAGGGCAGCACGAATGCCGTGCTGCGGCCCGCTTTCAGGTACGCGGCCAGGTTGATGTTGTCAAAATTGGTGGCGGCATCGGGTACGATCACCTCGGCGAAACGGCCGCCGCCCAAGCCTGCGTTGGCGTTTTGAAAATAGAGCAGCCGCTCCGCTTCTTTTTGTTTGCACACCAGCACGACCTCTTCCGGCTTGTGGGTGCGGCGCACAAAACGCGTAATCGCCTCACAATGTGCGTGCAACGAGGGGTTGCTCTGTAAAAAACCGGGGTTGGCCGTGGTCAGGTCGCTGTTCGGGCTTTCCGGGGAGAGCAGGATTTTCCGGTTCTGGCGGGTGCGTTCAGCCAGTAAAGCGACGTGGCTCGACCGGATGGGACCGATGTAGACATTCGCCTTGTCGAACCTCGAATTGGCCATCACTTTTTGAAAATCTGCGTCGGAAGCCTGCGTGTCGTACAGGTCGACCACGTAGTTCAGGTGGCCGTCCTGCGACAATTGGTTCAGGGCGAGCTGTGCGCCGCCGTAAAACTGCAGGGCCAAAGTGCTTTTTTCGGGTACCGTCGAACCGTCGAACTGGCCGCTCAGAAATGGCAGCAGCAAGGCCAGGTGGTAGGTGGAGCCGTCGCCGGGCGGTAAGGCGTCGTTGCCGTGGCGGTTGTCGTTGCTGATCGGGGGCTTCGGCTGGGAGGGGTTGGTCCAGCGCACCGTGTCCATGGGTTCGTTTTTGGGGCGGTCCGTGGGTCTGTTCGGCACGTTGGGGCCAGGCCGGGCCGGTGCGCGCCGGGAGGTCGTGCAGGCGATCATCAAAAGGCAAAGAGCAAAAGGCAAAAGGCAAAAGACGCGGTGCAGGGTTTTCATGCTGTTGAAGGTCAAATAAAATTCGGAAAGCCTGTCATCCTGGGCAAAGCAAGCGGCTGAGAGCAAACGCAAAAATCAAGCATTTCGGATGTATCAAATCCTCAAATCCTCCCATCCTCAAATCCTCCTAGGGCGTTTATCCGCCCGCTTTTTTGGTGTTTTTGTACCCCAGGTCCGTGAGAATTTTCAGCACTTTATCGCGGTGGTCGCCTTGGATGATGATAACGCCGTCTTTCGCATTTCCGCCTGTGGCGCATTTGGTTTTGAGCAATTTGGCGAGTTGTTCGAGGCTTTCATCCGGTCCGGAGAAACCTTTGACGACAGTGGCTTCTTTCCCGCCCTTTACCCGTTCGAGCCAGATGCGAAGGGTTTGGCGTTCGGGCGCGATTTCCTCCCCGGGCGTCTGTTCGTCGTCGAAGGGTCGAAAATCCGGATTGGTGGAAAAGACAAAACCGCCGGATAAGGGTCTTTTATTTTTACTCATAAAAAGTGCAAAATATTGAAAGCCAATGGAGTGTTCATTTAAACCTTCTCGACCCTCGGCACAAGAATATTCAAAGCGCGGGTTTTCATTTCAAAATGCAAATCACCGGTGACGGTCATGCCTTCGCCGTCGAGGTGCACGTGGTTTTCACCCGGGCATCGCACGGTAATGGATGAACTTTGAAAATGCTCCACAAACGATTCGTCGTACAAATGGCCGTTGAGTGTGGCGGGTACCGCGGCGAAATACTGCCAGCGCGGGGCGTCTTTCAGGATAACGACGTTGAACAAGCCGTCGTCGAGTTGCGCGTCGGGGGCGATCTGGAAATTGTAACCGTACATCGGGCCGTTGGCCACTGCCACCACGAAGCATTTTTCTTCTATGGTTCGGTTGTCGAGTTCGATGACGCAATCGCGGGAGGTATAAGTCAGCCCTGCCTCTACCGATTTCAGGAAATAAGGCAGCAGCCCGCGTTTGTCCTGCTTGCGCATGAGATTGGACACCAGTCCGTCGAAGCCGATACCCGCAACGTTGAAAAACGGGCGGCCGTTGAGCAGTCCGCAGTCGATCGCCTTGGTTTCGGCGAGGTTGAGTTTGCGCACGGCCTGGTCGAGGTTGCGGCCGTAACCGAGGTGGGTGGCCAGGCCGTTTCCCGAGCCCGCGGGTACGATGCCCAGCGTTGCCGGTGTGCCGATCAGGGCAGAAGCGACCTCGTTGATGGAGCCGTCGCCGCCCACGGCCACCACGATGTCGTAGTGTTCGGCAAGGGCTTTGCGGGCCAGTTCGGCGCCGTGGCCCGGGCCTTCGGTATGCCAGATGCCGTATTCGAAGCGCCGGTGATTGAGGTTTTGTTCTACGCTGGCGCGGATGCGTTTTTGCAGGTTGACACCCGCTTTGGGGTTGACAATGAACACAATACGTCGCGGTCGAAGCATTTCTTCCAGCAACGCATTTTTGATCACGGGATGGGAGTCCTTCGTTTCTTCCATACTAGATAAGTTCTTTCCTGGCCTGTACGTAGTTGCGCCATTTTTCCAGAACGGCCTGCATATCGGCGGGCAGCTCGGATTCGAAGCGGACGTGTTCGCCGGTGCGCGGATGGGTAAAGCCGAGCACTTTGGCGTGCAGGGCCTGCCGCGGGAGCAGTGCGAGGCAGTCTTCCACAAAGTGCTTGTACTTGCTGTACACGGTGCCTTTCAGGATCTGGTTGCCGCCGTAGCGGGGGTCGCCGAACAGGGTGTGGCCGATACTTTTCATGTGCACGCGGATCTGGTGCGTGCGTCCGGTTTCGAGCTGGCATTCGATAAGGGTGACGTAGTGGAAGCGTTCCAGTACGCGCCAGTGGGTTACGGCGTACTTGCCGTCTTCCCCTTCGGGAAAAACCATGAATACCCGCCGGTCGTTCGGATTGCGGCCGATATTGGCGATCACGGTGCCGGAATCCTTGTCCGGGTCGCCCCATACCAAGGCTTGATAACGCCGCTCGATGGAATGGAGGAAAAACTGGTTGGCGAGGTGGGTCATCGCATAGGCGTTTTTCGCGATCACCATGAGGCCTGTAGTATCCTTGTCGATGCGGTGCACGATGCCTGGGCGGTCGGGTTCGTTACCCTCTTTTACGGGCACGTTGGCCATTTGTTCGCCGAGGTGCCAGGCCACGGCGTTCACGACGGTGCCGTTGGGAATGCCCACGCCCGGGTGGACGGCCATTTTGAAGGGTTTGTTGATCACCATCAGGTCCTCGTCTTCATACACGATGTCGAGCGGGATGTTCTGCGCGGTGATCTCGTAATTGTCTTCCAGGCTTCTGGGCAGCACGATGCTGATGCGGTTGCCCGGTTTGACTTTGTAATTGGGTTTTACTTCCTGGTCGTCCACACGGACGGCGCCTGCGCGGATGGCGGTTTGCACTTTGCTGCGGGAGCGGTTACTGAGCCGGTCGATGAGGAATTTGTCGAGGCGGATGAGCGACTGTTTCGGGTCGGCCATAATTTCCTGACGCTCGTAAAACTCTTCATCGGTCGCGAGCTGTTCTTCCTCCGATATTTCGGGCGGCGGCGCGGTATTTTTCGGATCCGGGGCCTCTTCGGCTGGGATCAACGGTTGGGCAGGCGGTTGCTGGTTCATAGCGGAGCATTGGTCTGGGTAGGGGGTGAGGCAAAATTAGGGCTTATCTGCGGGTATTTCCATTTAAATCGGGCTCCCGGCATCGAAAGCAAGCAGTATTTGACGTTGTAATGGGACAGATCTGTCCCGGTATTCGCACAACAAAACAAACGCCGCGCCAGACAGTTTTTTTTCGTTCATTTGTCTGCCCGAATTGACCGCCTGTTTTAATTTTATGTTTCAATAAATCCTTCTAATTCAATCCATTATGCAAAAACGAACGTTTCTGAAAACCGGCTTGCTGCTGGGCTTTGCCGCTGCGTCTTCGTCCTTCTGGGCCGCCTGCAAGAGTGCTGCCAAAACCGCCCCGGTTGCCCCGGTGCTGCCGCCGCCCAAACTGCGTCGCACCAACCCTTTCGCGCTACCGCCTTTGCCCTACAAAACGGCCGATCTGGAACCCCACATCGATAAAATGACCATGGAGATCCACCACGACCGCCACCACCAAGCTTATGTCAACAACCTGAACGACGCCGTAAAAGACACCCCTTACGCCGATTACGAACTGGAGGACATCCTCTACCGGATCGGTGCGGGCGATGCCGAAAAAAAGATCCGCAACAACGCGGGCGGACACTGGAACCACTCTTTTTTCTGGCAAATCCTCGCAGCGCCCTCGGCTGACAACACTGCTCCCACGGGCAATCTCGCAGCCACGATCACAACGGCCTTCGGCTCACTCGACCAGTTGAAAGAACAGTTCAATACTGCCGCCAAGGCCGTGTTCGGCTCCGGCTGGACCTGGCTCTGCGTCGGAAAGGACAAGTCCCTTTTTATCTCGACGACGCCCAATCAGGACAACCCGCTCATGCTCCAAATTGCAGGAAAAACGGGCACGCCCATCCTTGCGCTCGACGTTTGGGAGCACGCCTATTACCTGAAGTACCAGAACAAGCGCGCCGATTACGTCACGGCGTTCTGGAACCTCGTGAACTGGAAAGAAGTAAGCATGCGCTACGAAAAGGCGATGTTTGGGTGACTGTAGCGCCAACCTCCAGGTTGGCGCTGTGAAATACGCC
>JBGAJY010000209.1:0-9671 GCA_044224705.1 Saprospiraceae bacterium | reverse complement strand
AGATTTATCCCCGCTGAAACTTCCCAACCGGAGGAAAACCGGGAACCACAAGGCCAGTTCTTTTCCTCGGCCATTGCGCCTCGATTGTTTCCGCAAAAGGCCGCCACGGGGTCCTCACCTTTGGCTTTTTGATAATGCTGCACGGCCGACCAGGTGCCGAGATAGCCCAAAAAATGATCCCGCGACCAACGGTAAACCATGCGAAATTCAGGCGCGGGCAGTTCGGCCATCGGAAAAGGAATTGTGCGGTACGCTTCGTCTACGTGGCGCCGCTCGGCGTCCCAGTACGGCCCGATGACGTTGCAGTAAAAATCGTCGAGCAGTGCGTTGACCGCTTCATTTTCAGTGCGCAACAGACCGTAGCCCCAGATCGCCAGCAGCCCGTCAGGCTTTAAAATGCGCCTGACTTCAGGGTAAAACCGCTGAAAATCAAACCAATGCGCTGCCTGAGCCACCGTGATGAGTCGAAAGCCGCGTCAGGAAAATCGGTGTGTTCAGCGGCCCCCACGGCGTAGTGGATATTGGGTTTTTGAATCGCTTTTCCGAGTTGTTTGGCGCTGATATCGGTGGCGAATACCTCGTCGAAATATCCGGCCAGCGCAGCGGCTACCTGGCCGTTGCCGGTGGCACAGTCCCAGGCGGCGCCGCGGCCGGGGACCAGAGGTAGCAGAAAATCGTACAGTGCCTGCGGGTAAGCGGGACGGAATTGGGCGTACTGGGCGGATTGGGCGGAGAAGTTGTCTTTCAAGGAATGAGTGAATGAGTGAATGAGTGAATGAGTGAATAAATGTACGAGGATGCCGGGAAACCTGGGTTTAACCTCAATCTCGTATTATTCACTCATTCACTCATTCACTCATTCACTCATTCACTCATTCACTCATTCACTCATTCACCCGGTACCGCACGTACTTGATCGTTTTGCCTGCCGCCAAATGCATCCCTTCGTACAAAGTCTGGATTTCCAGTTCAGGAAACGCCAGCGGCCCCGCGTAGATGTTGTCGTTTTGATACACAAGGCTGCAATGCGGATCAGCGGCGATAGTCTCCAGCGTAAAGCGGTAAAAATCCGGATCGTCGTGTTTCAGGTGCACCAGTCCGCCGGGCCGGAGCACCAGCCGGTATTTGTTGTGAAAATAGTCCGAAGTGAGGCGGCGGTTTTCCTTGCTGGCGCGTGGGAAGGGATCGGGGAAGGTGATCCAGATTTCCGCCACCTCGCCCGGCGCGAAGAAATGATCGATAATTTCGATGCGGGTGCGGAGGAACGCCGCGTTGTGCAGCCCTTGCTCGAGGGCCATTTTAGCGCCTTTCCAGAGGCGGTTGCCTTTTACATCCACGCCGATAAAATTGCGGTTGGGGAATCGCTGCGCGAGCCCCACGGTGTATTCGCCGCCGCCGCAGGCCAGTTCGAGGGTGATCGGGTGGTCGTTTTTAAAATGGACTTCGTTCCAGCGGCCTTTCAGTTCCACGGGCTGCATGCCTGCGCCGACGAGCGAAGGTTGCTGCACGTTGTAGCATTCGTACACATTGGGAAAAGCGAGGATTTCGGCGAATTTGCGGAGCTTGTTCTTGCGGGCCAAGGTGAGGCGGAAATTTGAAATTGGAAATTGGAAATTGCCCGACCGGGCAGGCTGTCCAGTCGGGCAATGAAGGGCAAAAGTCGGATTTTTGGAGAAAACCTTTACCGCAACCAACCTTGCTTAGGGTGTGTCTGAAAAATCTGCTTCAGGTCGTGAGGAGCAGACCTCGGAGGTTGGCGGCATTGCTGAATAGACCATTTTTCGTCATCTTTTTGCCGCCAACCTCCGAGGTCTACGCGGCTCGAGCATTTTTCAGACACACCCTAGTAGTGATAAGCCGAAGTTGTCACCCGGCCCTCCTTGAATTTGCGCTGAACAAGGGGCAGCCCGTTTCGATCATACTCATATTCGTAGGTAGTGATTTGGGGGTTGCCGCCCGCCGCCGCCTGGTACACTTCCTTGCGCGGATTGTTGTGCTGAAAGATGGTTTGAGGAAGGTAAGGGTAACACAGCAGCCAACTCGCCGGATTGATTTTGTCGTCGAAATCGCTGTATGACAGGGTGCTGATCAACTCCGCAGGCATTTCGGGCGTTGATTCATCCGGTTGCAGGAAAATCTCCACTTTGTTCAGGTTGCCCCTGACATCGTAGCCGAACTGGAACAGGTAAACCGTCGGCGGTTCGCCAGGTCCGTTGGCGAGGCGCCTAAGTTGCCCGCTGAGGCGGTCGCCGTCGTAGCGGTATGAATTCTCCGACAATACGGCGCCGCCGCCGTACAACTCCTCGGTCCGGTCGAGCCGGCCGCCGTTGTAGTAGTATTTGGTATAAAACCCGCCCGTTGAAAAGGTTTGTACGAGCCGGTTTTGGTCGTCGTACAGAAAAGAATCCTGCACAATACGGATTTGTGTGGGGTCGCCTGAGAGGAATTGCCACTGGTTGTGCATCTGCCTCACTCGTCCATTGTCATGGTAGGAAAAAGACAGGTAGTCGGTTTCCGACCATTTGACCTGGCGGAGCTGGTAGCGGACCGGGGAGGGATCGGGCACTTCCTCGGGGTCTTTTTTACAGGCAATCAAACTAAGGACCGTGGCCAGTGTGAACAGGGCTGGCCCGAACAGGGATTGTTTCATGGTTTATTGATTAGAGAATTGAAAATCATGGACTTATTATTCCAGCGGCCGCATATCCACCGATTCCACGTCGGTGCGCAGGAGCAAGCCGGTGGCAATGGCGGCGATGACGGTTTGGGTTTCGGGGTCGAGGCTTGGATCGATCCAGACCTTGCCTTTGTTGAGGGTGGAAACGGCGCCTACCATCTGGCCGTCGATGCGGAATTCATGGCCGTTGACGATGAGTTGTTTCATCCAGTCTGGCTGACCGTTCATGCCCCGGATCGCCGAGATGTCGATGCGTTTATCTCCGTTTTGGGCAAAGCCGGCGGAGGCTTCCTCACGCAGGAAATCGCCGTTGGGGTTGTGGAGGATAAAATCCCAACCGGAGCGCTGCGCGCCGATCGTGATGTTGCCGGCAAAAAAATTCTGGTACTCGATGGGGATGCCGAAGAAGTCGCGCACCAGTTCGATTTCCGTGCTTTTGAACTTGCTGATGCAAGCCACTTCGGCCTGCACACCGGCAGGGCCGTGTTGGGTAAAGCTCAGTTTTTCCTTGGCCCCCTGGAATCGCAGCACGAAAGGAATGTCGTAACCCTTCGTCCAGCCGCGGCGCACGGGGTCGGTTTTGAATTCGCCGTAGCGGATCACCTGTCCGATCAGCAGTCCGTTGCGGCCTTTGACGGGCATGGCTTCGGCGTGGAGGGAAGGGTCGACGGTAATGTCGGCCGTGCGGCAGGAGAACAGGCTCACCAGGGCGAGCAGAGCGATTGCAATATTTGTTTTCATGGCAAAATGATTGAAGTGGAAAATACCGGGGCGGCTCGCGCCGCCCCGGCTCCGACAGGTGTATGAAAAACTATTCCTTCACGATTTTTCCGCTGTACCGCCCTTGTGCGTTCTGCGCGGTGAGGTGGTAAATACCGGATGGCAAATTGGACAGGTCGATCGTCTGATCGGGTTGCAGCAACACAGATTTAATTTGTTGGCCGCTCATGTCGAATACCTGCACGATGGCCTCTTCTTCGAGCTGAAAGCGGACCGGTCCATTGGTAGGATTGGGCGCCATACGGAGCGACTGAACGGCCGGAGGGCCCGGGTCGGCAGGGGAGGTGCCGCCGCTGTAGTAGTAGAATTTCTTTTGATCGAGGATGTAATCGAACAGCTCGTCGTCCCAAAGGAGTGTCATTTCGGAGTAGAGGTTTTCACCCTCCACGTACGCATAGGCGATGTATGTGCGCTCGTCGGCCGCATTCACAGGACTCACCACGGTCTCTTTTCCGGCAAGACGTTGCTGGTTGTCATAAGACAGGTCGGTGGTTTGATCGAGGTGAAAGGTTTCCAGCGCGGGATCCCAGGTAAAATCGAGCTGGCGCCGCAAGAGCCCGAACAACGTGTAGGCCATGTTGGTACGTTTCTCCGGCACAAATCCGGCGCCGTCGAAAACCAGGGCCAACGCTTCGATAGGCTGGTGATCAACGTACGTGATCTCGACACGGCCCGAGGGCAACTCCTCGCCATCGATGAGCGCGAACTCTTCGACCAGGTGGTTGTCGCCGTTGTCGTCGTAGGAATACACGTCGCGGAAGAACAACGGGGTGTCGAACAACAGCACCTGATTAAGGCTTTCCAGCAATTGGTCCTGGTCGTTGAAAGTATTCCAGCTGATCAGCAGCGGCTGCCAGTTTTCGAGATCGGTATTCCAGGCATAGGTGAAGAAGGAATCAACGAGGTCCTGCGAGGTTCCGTGCGGGTAAATTTCAAGCCGGGAGTCGGGCGTAAAATCCTCTGTCGCAGGGTCGTACAGTTCGGCGAAGACATCCACAACGCGGCCGAGGGCATCGCTCGTCTGCGTGCTGCGGTTGAGGATCAACCACGTACCGTTGTCGAGCTGTTCCTCGATCACGACGCGCACATTGGGCTGTGGGTATTGGTAGCGGGTGCGGAACAGGGGGGCGAAATCAGGTGTGCCGTTGAGATCGTAGCGGTAAAAGGTTTTGGTCGAATCCAGGCGGAGCGGGTCGGACAGGTCCTGGGCGCCAGGCATCACGAGGCTTGCCGGCATGGTGGGCATGTCAAAACCGGCCGAGTGCATGGCTTTGACCAGGGTGTAGGTCCAGTTGGCCGCATAGGGTTTTACCTGGGAGGAGAGCGTTTTCTGTGCGAAAGACGCGGTGCCCGAAAGGGCCAGGAAGACGAGAAGGAAAATGCTTTTGTTTTTCATAACTTGTTGACAATGAATTAATTTAGGGAAAAGAATTTTCAGGACAAATACTCGGTGTGCAGGCCGCGTTGCACCAGCACTTGCTGGAGCCGGTGCCGGGCGCGGGAGAGGCGGCTTTTCACGTTCGTCTGCGTCCAGCCCGTGAGCTGGCCGATCTCTTCGATGCTTTGCTCCCGGAAATAAAACAGGTCGAGGGCGATGGCGTCCTGCTCCGAAAGTTGAAGCAGGGCCTGGCGCAGCAGCCGGCTGGTGTCCTGCTGCTCCACGTCGCGGCTGCTGTCGAACAGGTCGGGCTGCGTGACCGGCAGCGCTTCGTCGAGGGCCGTCCAGGCGGCAAAGCGGCGGGTTCTCTGGCGGCTGATGGCGAGCGACACTGCGATGCGGCACAACCAGGTGCTGAATTTGGCTTCGCCGCGAAAACCGTCCAGTTTGCGGAAAGCGCGCAGGAATGCGTCCTGGGTCACTTCCTTCACGGCTTCCGGGTCGGTCAGGTAGCGGTGAAGCACCGATTGAAGCATGTATTCGTAACGTCCGTGCAGCGCGGCGAAGGCCTGCTGGTGGCCGGTTTTGACCAGCCGGATGAGTTGGTCGTCGGTGTACTTCTTATAGGGGTTGGCGGCGGAGGTGATCGTTTTCATAGCGCAAGCGTTGTTGTTTTTGTTGAAACAAAGGTGTCCTTCGCGCCGGCCGGCGACCAAAAAGGAGTTGATGAATGCCGCAAAGCGGCGGATGAATGCCCTGTTTCGGGGGCGTTTCCATTCCGGCTATTTCACCGGCAGGGCGATCGGGCGCATGGGCGCCGCGCTGGCGCCGTTCAGTTTGAGGGAAGCGGCGATGAAGGCGAATTCAAATACGCGGTCGCGGGAGAGCGCTTCCAGGTCCATTTGCTCGATGAACATCACGCCTTTTTCGGCCAGCAGGTAGGTGTGCACGGGCACCCAGTTGTCGGCTCGTTCGGGCGGAAAGGCTTCGAGACTGAGGTTGTCGGCGCCCAGGAGCATGACGTTTTGTTCTTCCACCAGCCAGCGCACGGCATCCAGGCTGATGCCCGGGTATTGGTCCAGGTATTGATCCGCCTTTTGGTAAAAGCGCGCCTGCCCGGTGCGGATCAGCACCACGTCGCCTTTTTGCAGCGCGGTCCGCTGTTTTTGCAAGGCCCCTTTCAGGTCGGCGGCCGAAACGCGGTAATTGGGATCGAGCACGGTCTGGCCCTTGTAGGCCGCCACGTCGATCAAAACGCCCCTGGCGATAATGGGCGGGATGGTTTCCGCGCCGGTTTTTTTCCAGCCTTTGTCGCCGAGGTACTCGTCGGCGGAATAGCCGTTCCAGATTTTACCGTTCAGGCCGAAATGGTTCAGGGCGTCGATGTGGGTGCCCATGTGGGTATACATGGAAATGGCGTCGCCGGTGTAGCTCACTTTTCCGTTCATGGCTTCGCCGAGGCCGTTGGGGTTGTCCACCACAGTGCCGCGCGGCGTGTGGGTGAGCCAGTATTGATAGCCCGGGTCGCCGAGGCTGTGAAAACTGGGCATTCCGACAAAATAATTGACGCTCAGGTCGTAGGTTTTACCTGCGTCGACGCGGGAGAGGATGGCCAGCCGGGAGGCGTCGGTCATCAGGTTGAGCGTGCCGATTTCATCGGCGGCGCCCCAGGGGCTCCTGCCGGCTTGTTCTTCTTTTTGGGCAAAAACGGCGCTGGCGGTCAGCGTCAGGGCAAGGAGAGTAAGCGAAGTCGTCTTTTTCATGGTGGCGATGGTGGTGTGTGAAATAAGGAGCGGTTGAATTACAAGGGCAAAATTCCGGGGCTCCCTGTGGGCAAAAAATGAACTGGTTCAAGTTCTTGCGCAGACTGAAACCTTACGGATGCCTATTTTTGGCATCCGAACCCTTTCCGTATGATGCCCCATGATTTACTCTTCGACAACTTCAAGCGCTACATCCCGCTCAGCGCGGAAGAGGAGCAACTGATCGTTCCGCTGCTCACGGCCCGGTCGTTCAAAAAAGGGCAATTGATCAATGCGGCAGGCGAGATCAACCGGTACACCAATTTTATCACCCGGGGCAGTGCGCGGGTGTATTACCTCGACCGGAGCGGGCAGGAGCATGTGATCCAGTTGGGTATCAAAAGCTGGTGGCTGAGCGACTACCCGAGTTTCATCACGCAATCGCCGGGGTACCTGTACGCCGAAGCGCTGGAACCCACCGATGCGCTTGCTTTTTCGTACGCCAACCAGCAGATCCTTTTCGAGCGCCTGCCCAAAACGGAGCGGTTTTTCAGGCTGCTCACCCAGCGCGCCTACGCGGCTTTTCAACAGCGCATGCTGCAAAACCTGAGCATGGACGCGGAAAAACGCTACCTCGCCTTCCGCGAGGCTTATCCCGATCTGGATCACCGGATTTCACAAAAACACGTCGCCTCTTATCTCGGCATGTCGGCAGAATTTCTGAGCAAAATCAAAAAACGCGTTTTGAAAAAAAGCAGATCAAACCCGTCGTCTGAATGACTGGTGAGGGGGCCTCTCAAAAGGGTTGATGAGGTCGATAATGGTGTAAAAAGTATATAAAAAACGCTCGTCTGAATAACCCGAGACGGGGTCCTCATTCCGGCAAATCGCTACATTTGAGCAATTATGGACTGGTTCAATTCATTAAACAGCGTACTGACGCCCTTTTTCATCGGCCTGCTGGTATCGGCCGGCGTGGGGCTGATCATCGGGCTGGAACGCGAGTTCAATTCGCACGACAAACCCGCCCACCTCGGCGGGATACGGACCTTCATCCTCGTCGCCGTTTTGGGCTACTGCGCCGGCTGGCTGGGCAAATCCGACTTTCCCGTCGTGCTCGTGGCGGTGATGGCGGGCTTTTTTCTGCTGGTCAGCGTGGCCTTTTACACCCAGACGTTGAAGGATAAAATGGGGCTCACCACCGAGATCGCGCTGATGCTGACGCTGGTGCTGGGGATCATGAATTCGGCGGGTTTGCAGCGTGAATCGCTGGCCGTGGTGGTGCTGATGACCCTGGTGTTGTCGCTCAAAGAGCAGCTGCACGGGTTTATCCAGCGCATCACGGAAGACGAGTTGTTCGCCTTCCTCAAATTCACCGTGTTGGCGCTGCTGATCCTGCCGATGCTGCCCGCCGAGCCCTTCGGCCCCGAGAACCTGCTGAACCTGCGCGACATGGGCTGGATCGCCGTGCTGGTGTTGTCGATCAGTTTTGCCGGTTACCTGCTGCTGAAATACGGCAATCCCAACAAGGGCATCCTCCTGACGGCTTTTATCGGCGGGCTGTTTTCTTCCACGCTGGTAGCCTGGATTTTTTCGGCCCGCAGCCGCGAGCGGAAAGACCTGGCGCAGGTGTTCGGCTCGGGCATCGTGATGGCCTCCTCGGTCATGTTCGTGCGGGTATTGTTGCTCACTTCGATATTCGCCTTTCCGGTGGCGCTGCAACTGCTGGCGCCCTTGTTCTTTATGCTGATGGGCAGCTTGTTGCCTACCTGGCGGGTGTTGCGGGCGCAGCGCGGAGCGAAAAGCGACGCGCCGCAATTGTCTCCCGGCAACCCGCTGGACCTGAAAAATGCCGTCTTTTTTATCCTGCTCTACGTGGGTGTCACTTTACTGATGTACGGCTCGCGCCAGTGGCTGGGCAACGCGCTCACCTACCTCTCCGGAGCCCTGGCGGGCATCGCCGACATCGATGCCATTACCATTTCAACGGCCAAATGGGCGGCCACCACGCCCGACTCGAACCACCAGGCGGCGATTATCATCCTGCTGGCGGTGATGTCCAATACCGTGTTCAAATTGGGCGTGAGCGTGTTCAACGGCGCTGCGGAGCTGCGGCGGCCGGTGCTGACGGGATTCGGGTTGATTCTGGGGGTGGGGACGGCGTTTTTGGCGCTTTGGTTGATAAGGGGTTGAAAGCCTGAATTTTACAAAAACTTGATTTGGCAGGGCCACTAAAATATCCCTTTCTTGCATAATCTATTCATCAATAACCAAAACCGCAGCATGATGAAACTATTCGCTGCCCCCCCCCAGTCCGGCCTATTAATCTTTGGTAAAGCCGTTGTCATTTCCTTAAAAATTTCCCTGGTTATGACATTTCTTACCACCAATCCTGGCCATGCATTTGCGCAATGCAGCAAACTGCCTTTTGATTTTACCGTCACCGGGTGTACAGTCACCTTTTTCTCCACAGACCCAAACCCTCCATCTCCAATCAATTGGAATTTCGGCGACGGCGCAACCGGCACGGGCAACCCCATCACCCACGTTTACCTGAGCAATGGAACTTATACGGTCACTGCCAGCTATTCAGGATTTGGCGGGACTTATACCTGCACGAAAACGGTGACCGTAACCGGATGCCAAATGGAATGCTGCTGCGCCGCTTTCTCCGGAAGCGTGACCCGCGATTGCGGGCAATTGACCCTGAGCCTCAGCTCCGAATGCAGCAATGGCACCCATTCCTGGTCGGTTGCCACGGTACCGGCCGGCGAGTGTATCACGCTGGTGGGGTTCAATTCCACGATGGCCTCGCAAACCGTTCAAGTGACCAATATCAACACCTGCACCGTCACCCGACTTGTAATAACCCATACGGTGGATTGTACCGGAGGGCCCTACACGGTAACACAGTCCGTGAATATCAATGAGGACGCCATCTTTATCGGTCGGACAGGCGTGACGACCAATTTGCAGGACTACAACTGCGTATTGCCGGGTGCGAGTTACAGTGGCGCCTGCCCGGTGTTTGTGACGGGGATCGTCAATGCGGACAAAAATTTTACATTTTCCGGCACCGATATTCAGATGCACC
>JBGAJY010000208.1:0-9710 GCA_044224705.1 Saprospiraceae bacterium | reverse complement strand
TGAAGGTTTCGTAAACGTGCGCCGCGTGCCGTCCACCGTTTTACCATAACAAACATGTCCTTCGTTCTCAAAATGGCCTGGCGCGACAGCCGCCGCAACCGCGCCCGGCTGGTGCTGTTTGTCTCGGCCATCGTTGCCGGTATCGCCGCGCTCACCGCCGTTCGTTCCTTCAGCGACAACCTCACCGCCGACATCGACCGCGAGGCCAAAACCCTGCTGGGCGCCGACCTGCTCATCGAGGGCAACCAGCCTGTTCCCGACTCCATACTCCAACTGCTGAATTCCACGCCCGGGGTGCAGCAGGCCCGCGTGTTCAATTTGCTGAACATGGCGTTTTTCCCCAAAACCGGCGGCACGCGGCTCACCAACGTGCGCGCCGCCGACCCCGGTTATCCTTTTTACGGAAAATGGAAAAGCGAACCCGCGGACGCCTGGAAGAACTGGCACCAGGGCCGCAATGCGCTGGTGGAGCACGGCCTGCTGCTCCAGTTCGGCGTACAAACCGGCGACAGCATCCACATCGGCAGCCAGAGTTTCCCGATTGCGGGCGACCTGCTCTCGCGGCCGGGCCGGGCGGGCATCGGCACGGCCATCGCCCCTGTAGCCTTCATCCCCTTCAACTGGCTCGATTCGACGGGTCTGGTGCAACGCGGCAGCCGCATCTGGTACCAGTATTATTACAAAATCGAGGCGCCCGCCAACACCGATCTTTTGGTCAAAAGCATTGAAAAACCACTGAAAGAAGCGGGTTTGAACTGGGAAACGGTGGAATCCAACAAAGCCACCATCGGCGACGCGTTCGGCAATTTTTCCACTTTTTTGAACCTCGTGGGTTTTGTGGCGCTGCTGCTCGGCTGCATCGGCGTAGCCGGCGCGGTGCACATTTACATCAAAGACAAACTGCCGACGGTGGCCATCCTGCGCTGCCTCGGCGCGAGCGGGCGCAAGGCGTTTTATGTGTACCTCGTGCAGGTAGCCGGCATCGGCCTCATCGGCGCACTCGCCGGGACGGTCATCGGCACCCTGCTGCAAAAGATGCTGCCGCTGCTGGCCAGGGACTTTTTGCCCATTGACAACGTGAGCACCGATTTGTCCTGGGGAGCCGTGGGGCAGGGCGTATCGCTGGGCCTGGCAGTGGCGGTGTTGTTCGCTTTGCTGCCCTTGTCGGGCATCCTGCGCACCTCGCCGCTGCGCACTTTGCGGGCCTCGTTTGAAGAATCCACTGCTCGGTCGGCACGAGGCGAAGCCTCGCGCCAGCACAGGCTGCTGCGCTGGAGCGTTTACATCCTGATTATCACGGCTTTATTTGGCTTTACCTGGTGGCTCACGCGCAGCTGGAAAGAAACGATGTGGTTCATGGGCGGCATCGCGACGGCCTTTGCCGTGCTCTTCGCACTGGCGCGCATGATGACTTTTTTACTGCGCCGTTTTTTTCCGAAAAAATGGTCCTACGTGTGGCGGCAGGGCATCGCCAATTTGTTCCGGCCGGAGAACCAGACGGTGCTGCTGGTGGTCACCATCGGCCTGGGCACCATGCTCTTGTCGACCCTGTTTTTGATCCAAAGCCTGCTGTTGAAACAGGTGGAATTTTCCGGCAGCGGCAAACAGCCGAACATGATCCTGTTCGACATCCAGACCGAGCAGCGCGAAGGCGTGGCCCAGCTGGTGCGCGACAACGGCATGCCCGTGATGCAGCAGGTGGCCATCGTGACCACCCGCGTGGACGACATCGACGGGCGCACCAAGGCGCAGGACCAGGCGGACTCCACCACGGCCATGCCCAAATGGGTCTGGGACCGCGAGTACCGCGTGACCTTCCGCGACACCCTGATCGATACGGAAAAGATCGTCGACGGCGCCTGGGAGGGCGTTCACGAGCCCGGACAGCCGATCAAGGTCTCCATTTCCGACGGCCTGCAACGCGCCATGAAAGCCAAAATCGGCACCAAAATCGCCTTCAACGTGCAGGGCACGCGCCTCGAAACGGAGGTGGGTTCGGTGCGAAAAGTCGATTTCAACCGGGTGCAGACCAATTTCCTCGTCGTATTTCCCACCGGCGTGCTCGAAGCCGCGCCGCAATTCCACGTCGTCGTCTCGAAAGTCGCCGACGCCGACCAGTCGGCCCGCTTCCAGAGCACGCTCGTGCAGCGTTTCCCGAACGTGTCGGCCATCGACCTCACGCAAATCCTGAAATCGGTGGACGAAATCCTGAGCAAGGTGTCGTTCGTGATCCGTTTCATGGCCATGTTCAGCATCCTGACGGGCCTGCTGGTGCTGATCAGTTCGATTTACCAGGGCAAATACGCCCGCATCCGCGAAAGCGTGCTGCTGCGCACTTTGGGCGCCAGCCGCCGCCAGATCCGGATGATCAATGCCATCGAGTACTTTCTGCTGGGCGCTTTGGCTTGCCTCGTCGGGGTGGGGCTGTCGGTGGCGGGGGCCTGGGCGCTGGCCCATTTTGCCTTCAAAATTCCTTTCGCGGTGAACTGGTGGCCGCTGCTGGCGACCTTCGGCGGGATCACGGCGCTGACGGTGGTGATCGGGTTGTTGAACAGCCGGGAGGTGGTGCGGAAGCCGCCGCTGGAGGTGTTGCGGGAGGAGGTTTAAGCGTGGGTTTTGTTCAGTCTGTTTTATGGACTATTTTTGTTGAGGTATTTTCAAAAAAATTATCATATGGGTTCTCCTTCTATTGCTGATCGCAAAATTCGCCTGATCGAGTTGCTGGCGCAACTGGAAGACGAGACTGTGCTCGCCCTGATCGAATTATTGCTGACCGAAGGCGCCGATCGAGATTGGGCAAATGCATTGAGCGACAAGGAAAAGCAGGACATCGCCGAAGGTCTTGCCGACCTTGAAGCAGGAAATACCGAATCGCTGGATGATTTCAAGGCTCGCATGAAGGCTAAATATCCATGACGGTCGTCCTCTCCGCCAGAGCCAGCAGGCAACTGGAATCTTTGTTGGATTACCTCGACAGAGAGTGGTCTCCACAAACGAGGCGCAATTTTCAACAGCGTTTGGATCGTTTCGTGTCCATTCTTAAAACTGTTCCGTTGGGTTTTCCTGAGTCAGCAAAATATCCAGGTTGTCGAAAATGCGTCGTCACGCCGCAGACTTCATTGATTTATCGGGTGAAGGATGACACTTTGGAAATCGTAGCTTTGTTGGACAACAGGCAAGGGTAATTCATGAAGATTGCAAATCTTCCTCTCTCATTTTGAAATCATCGAGCAGAGTAAAACCTGCCGTTTCGGCAAGGAGGCCTAGCGGCCGTGACGCATGTCTATCCATCCACGATTTGGGTACGAGATAAGCCAGCACTTCCTTTTTCCGCCCAAACGCAATGGCGAATGATTCGCCTTGCTGAACTTTTTTCAGTACTTTGGTCAATTGTGATTTAATCTCGCTGACTGTGATGGTAGTCATGGTGTTTGAATTGTGGTTGGCAAAAATCGGGAAAAATTGGGCAAGTTGGAGTTCGCGTGAGTAAAACGTCTATTGCAAAAACCTCACTTACATTTGTCCACGCCAACACCGCTCCCACGACCCATGATGAAATTCTTCAACGAAGCCCTCAAAATTCGCAACCTCTTCGGGGTCGCGATTTTCAGCCTGATCCTGGTGTATTTGATGAAAGACACCATCCACAGCCTCGCCCTCGCGGGCGATTCGGACAACATGAATTTGCTGCTGGGCTTTCTCTTTTTCCTCGCCCTGGGCGTCGTGGGCATCGCAGGGTATTACGCCATCGTGGAAAAAGAAGTAGACAAGGGCAGCGTGACGGTTCGCGGGAGCAAGAAAGTGGAAAGTACGGTTAAGGGCGGTGGCTCGGTGGATGTGCGCGACAGCGAGGAGGTTAAAACGAACATCGACAACACGGGCGGCGCGGCGGATGCCGAAAAAAAAACTTGAGCCAGCAAGTCAATATTGAAGGCAGCGAGCAGGTGTGGGTTACGATGGCTGAGACCATCAACTACACCATCAATGGCCAGTCGCTCGACATCCCCCGCCAACTCACCCCCTACCTTCCCATCGACCCGCAGGAAGACTGCCTGGGCCGCGAAGAAGATTTGAAAACCCTCGCCGCCAAACTGGACCAATCGCAAAAAGTCGTGGTCGTCAACGGCCTGGGCGGCATCGGCAAGACCACCCTGGCCAAAGCCTGGTTCCAGAGCGCCATCACCGCCTACGACCATTTCCTCTGGATCGAACTCTCCGGCAACGACGACCGCCCCGAGCAACGCTCGACCTCTTTCGTGGAAACCATCGCCTGGCACCCGACGCTTTCCACAAACCTGCACCTCGAATTCGGAGAAAAAGAACCACCCGAAGCCCGCTTCCAGGCGATCATGAACGCCCTGCGCCAACTCAAAGGCCGCAACCTCTTCGTGGTGGACAATGCCGGCCCGGAAATGGAACAGCCCGCCATGCGCGCCCAACTGCCCCTGCCGCCCGGCTGGCGCGTGCTGCTCACCTCGCGCAACCGCCTGAACGGCTACGAGCCCATGCCCCTCGACCGGCTCTCGCCGGAAGCCGCCGCGCAACTCTTCCAAAAACACTACACTGGCCCCTGCCCGCCCGAGGCCCTCGACGAACTCCTGCGCGAGGTGGACTGCCACACCCTTACCGTGGAACTGCTCGCCAAAACCCTGCAAAACCACTTCGGCAGCCTCAGCCTTTCCGAACTCACGGCCAAAATGAAACGCCGCCAGCTCGCCGACCCCGAGCTGCAACGCCGGATCGCGCTGAACCACAGCCCGGAGGAGACGGAGGTGTATGTGCACCTGCTCACCGCATTCGACTGCTCAGGTCTGGAGGCCGCTGAGCGCCGGCTGCTGGCGCAGTTCACTTCCCTGCCGCCCGGCGGCGCCTACACAGCGGCCCAGCTCGAAGAATGGCTGAAAATAGAAACCAAGGACCGTCGCGCGCTGCATGAAATGCTGAATGGGCTCGACCGGAAAGGCTGGCTGACGCGAAACCCGGACGGCGGCTTCGGTCTGCACCGGATGATGCAGCAGGCGGTGTGGTATCAGTTGAAGCCGGGGATGGAGGAGTTAGGGGTATTGGTGGAGACGTTTAAAGGGAAACTCGATTTTGATGTTTCAACGAATTATACGTTGCTTTTCCCCTGGATTCCTTTTGCGGATCAAATTCTCGCTGTGCTTGAGGAAAATGAATCGGGTCATGAAAAAGTAAGCGAATTGATGAATAATCTCGGGGTCGTCTATCGAAACCTGGGCCAGTACGAGCGGGCGCGCGACTTGCTCGAAGCAGCGCTGGCTTCGGTAGTGAAAAATTTCGGCCCCGATCATCCAAACGTCGCCGTTCGCCAGATCAACCTCGGCGCCGTGTTTGTGCACACGGATGAAAAGGAGAAAGCGAAGGAGATGTTCGAACAGGCCTACCGGCTTTTTCAAAAACTATTGGGTGAGCAGCATCCCAATACGCAAACGGCGAAGGAGTGGCTGGATAGCGTCTCCTGAAAGCCCGCTGCGGCCTGTTCTTTTTTTAACACGGAGACACGGAGGCACAGAGATGGAACTTTGAAGGCAGGGGAGACCAACTCCGTGTCTACGTGTTAAAACATCCCTCCCCGATACCCGTGCCGTTTAGCGGTCACTTCTTTTATCAAAAACATCAACATTTCTACTTAACTTTGTGTACAAATTTTGTACACAAAGTTATACTCTATGTACAAACGAAAGATATTTGACGACCTGTTGGCGCATTTGCCCGAAAAAACCGCCACCGTACTTACCGGCATGCGCCGGGTGGGAAAATCGACGGCCCTCCGTTGGTTGCTGGAGCAGGTGGAACACGACAACAAGCTCTATCTCGACCTGGAGCGGGTGGAGAATCGCTATATTTTCGAACAGCGAACGTATCGCGACGTACAGATTGATCTGGAGATCGCGGGGATTGATTTTACCCGGCCCGCCGTCATCGCACTGGATGAAATTCAACTCGTGCGGGAAATCACCAGCATCATCAAGTACTTCCATGACACTTACCCCGTAAAATTCCTCGTCACGGGTTCGAGTTCTTTCTACTTGCGGAATCATTTTTCCGAAAGCCTGGCAGGCCGGAAACAAATATTCGACATGACGCCCCTCGATTTTCAGGAGTTTTTGTGGTTCAAAGGAGTGGATGACGGACCCTTGGGGAAATTTGCCTTTCAAAACTACCAACAGGGCATTTACCTGAAATACAAAGAATTTTACGAAGAATACCTGCGCTTCGGCGCCTTTCCCGAAATCGCCCTCACGAATACGGAAAAAGGAAAAATCGCCTATCTCAAGGACATCGTCAATGCCTACATCGAACTGGACATCCGCCTGCTGGCCGATTTCGAGGTAAGCGGCACGTTGTACCGGCTGATTCGCTTATTGGCTTCCCAAGTAGGCAGCCCGCTCGACGTGAGTAAAATATCCTCCATCCTGGGGCTGGACCGGAGAAAGGTCTCCGCCTACCTTGATTTGCTGGAGCAAACCTTTTTCCTGTACTCCGTCACGCCTTTTACAAAAAGCATGGCGCGCGAATTGTCGCAACGCAGAAAAGTGTATCTGGCCGACACGGGCATTCTCCAGCACCTCGCACAGGTCAGCAGCGGCCAGGTGTTTGAAAATGCGGTGTTTCTACAGTTACAACGGCTGGGACAAGTTAATTACTACCAGCGCAAATCCGGACAGGAAATTGATTTTGTGTTCCGGCAAAACACCGCGGTAGAAGCCAAGGAAACCCCTCATCCGGGCGATTGGAAGGTGCTTAACAACCGGGCGGCGACTCTGGAATTGCCGGGGCGTTTATTAGCAGGGCGTACCGCGCCGGCCGACGGGTTTCAGAACTTTATGTGGGCGGGAATGATTTTTTAGTGGGCCCTGTCGTTGGCATCGGTTGGGGCGATTCGGTATATTTTTTTGAGTGTGTCTGAGAAATCTGATTAGGATGGCTATTGACAGACCTCGGAGGTTGGCGGCACTTGAAAATAGTCGGGTATTCGTGGTTTTTCGCCGCCAACCTCCGAGGTCTATGCGTCCCGGGCATTTCTCAGACACACTCTAACACGAAGACATAGAGGCACAGAGATGGAACTTCAAAATAACCTCCGTGTCTCCGTGCCTCCGTGTTAAATCCCCCCCCACAACGGCTCCCCATACACCCCCTCCCTCGTCATCTCCGCCAGCGCCGCCTGCACCGTCTCCTTGTCCGCCGGATACGTCACCCCGTACCACACACTCTCGCTCGACAGGGTCCGCACCCGCGCCCGGCCGCTCTCGATCATGGCCGTGACCACCGAGGGGATGTAAAATTCCGCCTTGGTCTGCTCGGCACTGCGCTGCACGAAGGCGCGGAACAGCGTTTCGATTTCGGGCAGGATGGCCGGGTGAAAGCCCCAGAAATTCATCGACACCAGCGCCTCGTCGGGCAGGTGCAGTCGGCTGCCGTCGTCGAAGGTGTGGAAAATGCCCTCGGGGAAGCGCTCGATTTTGGTGCGTTCGGTCACCTCGGCCAGGTAGCCGTCGGGGCTCACCACGCAGACGCCTCGGGAGACCGAGCCGTTTTCCGAAAGCGTGTTGGCGAGGCGGTAAGCGACCATGCCGTATTCCGTGGGCGTGCAGTCGCGGGTCAGAAAACCGGCCAGTGCCTGGAAGGCTTCGGCGCCGTAGAAGTCGTCGGCATTGATGGCGGCGAAGGGTTCGGTGAGGTACTCGCGGGCGGCGAGGATGGCGTGGGCGGTGCCCCAGGGTTTCTGGCGCTGGGGCTTCACAGGCAGCCAGTCGAGCGCGGTGTCCAGTTCCTGAAAGGCGTATTCCACCCGCACGTGCGGCGCGATGCGGCTGCCGACGCGGGCCTTGAACTCCTCCTCGATGTCGCGGCGGATCACGAACACGATCTTGCCGAAACCGGCGCGGATGGCGTCGAAGGCCGAGTATTCGATGATGGCTTCGCCGCCGGGGCCCATGCCGTCTACTTGTTTGAGGCCGCCGTAGCGGGAGCCGATGCCGGCCGCGAGAATCAGGAGCGTTGGTTGCATAGTTTGTTTCGGAACGATGTTCTACATTTACCGCTATTGGAGGCCGTTTTTTTAACACGGAGACACGGAGACACAGAGTTTGTTTTGCTCAAAAAATCTCCGTGTCTCCGTGCCTCCGTGTTAAAAACATCCTCTCACCCTCTCTATTAACAAAAGGACGGCAAAAGTATGCAGAATCTCGACGCCCCCGCAGCGCCGCCACGCGCAAATTACCTGTACCAGATCACCATCATCGGTTTGCTGTTTTTCATTTTCGGGTTCGTCACCTGGCTGAACGGTACCCTGATCCCCTTCCTCAAACTGGCCTGCGAACTGAACACCAGCCAGGCCTTTTTTGTGACTTTCGCGTTTTACATCAGTTACTTTTTCCTGGCCATCCCTTCCTCGCAGATCCTGAAAAAGATCGGCTTTAAAAACGGCATGGCGCTGGGTTTGCTGGTGATGGCCGTGGGCTGCCTGGTCTTTTTACCCGCGGCGCAAATGCGCGCTTTCCCGATGTTCCTGACGGGTTTGTTCATCCAGGGCATGGGCCTCTCGCTGCTGCAAACGGCCTCGAACCCCTACATCAGCATCATCGGCCCGATCGACAGCGCGGCGCAGCGCATCAGTATCATGGGCATCTGCAACAAGGTGGCGGGCATCCTGAGCCCCCTGATTCTCAGCAGCATCGTGCTGAAAAACGCCACCGAGATCGAAAAACAGGTCGAAAGCGCCACCGATGCCGTGCTGCGGGCGGGCTTGCTCGACGACCTGGCCGGACGCGTCATTTTCCCTTATGTAGTCATGTCTGTGGTGCTCGCCGGACTGGCGTTCATGATCCGACGCTCCTCCCTGCCGGAGATCGATACGGACAATATGCCGGCTTCCAGCGGCGATTCGAACGACGAAAAATCCATCCGCGATGCCATTCTGGACAAAGACGTTTTTGAAAAAGCCAAACAGCCCCTGAACCTGGCCGAAGGCCGTTCCAGCGTGTGGCAATTCCCGCACCTGGTACTGGGCGCCATGGCGATATTCTTCTATGTAGGCGCCGAAGTGATGTCGGGCGACGGGATCGGCATTTACGGCCGGGCCCTGGGCTTCCAGCTCGACCAGACGAAGTATTTCACTTCCTTCACACTGGGCGCCATGCTGCTTGGCTACGTGCTGAACATCGTCCTGATCCCCAAATTCATCTCGCAACAGAATTACCTGAAATACTCGGCTATCCTCGGCATCGCGCTCACGGCGCTGACCTTTTTCACCACGGGTTCCCTGGCCGTAGGCAGCATCGCGATGCTGGGTCTGGCCAACGCCGTGATGTGGCCGGCTATATTTCCCCTCGCGATCAACGGATTGGGACGGTTCACCCAGATCGGTTCGGCCCTGCTCGTCATGGGCATCGCCGGCGGGGCAGTGATCCCGCAACTGTACGCCCAACTGGAAAAACCCGTAGGCCACCAGGCCGCTTTTTTGCTGGTCATGCTGCCCTGCTACCTGTACATTCTGTACTACGCCATGTGGGGACACAAGGCGAGATGATGTGGGTTGGGGAGGTGGGTGGTATTTGATTGACGATTGACGATTACATGATATTTGATTTTTGAATTAAAAAGGGTCGGGATGCTCTCATTTATTGTCAATGACAATTAAAATTTGAGAGCATCCGGACCCTTTTTAATTCAAAAATCAAATA
>JBGAJY010000207.1:0-9752 GCA_044224705.1 Saprospiraceae bacterium | reverse complement strand
GGCGACTACGCGAAGGGCTACAACGCCGTGAGCCTGGATCGCGCCGTGCTGAACACCTCGGGCGTGTTGTACTACAAACTGGAAACGGCCACGGATGCGGCTACGATGAAGATGATCCAGACCAAGTAGGAGAGGGGGTAACTCCCCGAACCTGACAGGTTAAATAAATCTGGAAATAAAAAGAAAACCCCTGCGGCTTCCGTCGCAGGGGTTTTCTTTTTATTTCCAGATTTATTCTAACCTGTCGGGTCAAAGAGGTTTTTTGATATTTACATAAAAAAAACATAATCAGCACTTTGTACGACGATTGTTTAAATAACTTTTGTTGTTGCATAAAATTGCGTAAATCGTTTTTTACATTTGACCCCAGTTAATCTCTACTTTCTTCCATAATCCATATAATCTCATGAGCGACGCCGCGCTTCGGTCTTCAGTGTCCCTGAAAATATTCTGGCCATTATATTGGTGATCGTTTTTCCTCCCTAGTTCCAATTCCAGGTTCCGATTTATACAGGTTAGACCTGTAACATACTGAGACAAACTGATGCACAATGCACAGGTGGGTCTGGCTATTTGACTCTCAAATGGAAGAAAGAGTTGTAGCCAACGCACCCGGCATGTTCACTGGCTAATCAAAATTGGAACTGCGCATGAACGATTTAATCGAACTGGTTCAACTGTTTAACAAGACTAAACTGAAAACCAATGGCCTGTTGAGTGTCGTACTCGAGCCTGGCTCCAAAATGGAGCAGCTTTATGACGCCATTGCGCAGAAAAAAGTAGCAACAGATGAGGAGGCCAAATCGCTGTTGTACGGGCAGGAAGAGGAGTCAGGAACCCTCTCGAACCTTAAATACAAGCTCAAGGAGCGTCTGCTCGATTCGGTTTTTCTCCTCGATTACAAGGAAACCAATTACACCGTCCGCCAAAAAGCATTTCTCGACTGCTACAAGCGCTGGGCGGCCGCGATGATCCTCCTCATCCGGAACGAAAAGCTGAACGGCATCGATCAGTTGGAAAAGCTGCTTCGCCACACGACCCGATTTGAATTCACGGAACTCACCCTCGATATTCTTCGCGTACTCCGGTTGCAATACAGCACCGTAACGGGCGATTTCAAGCGCTACGAAGCTGTACGCGACCAATACCGCCAATACGAAACGGTTTGGGTGATGGAAAGCCGCGCGGAGGAATATTATGCGGATCTGATGATCCAGTACACCAACAGTAAATCCACCAAAACAGGTATATCGGATCAGGCCCGGCTCTATTACAACGAGTTGGAGCCGTTTATGAAGGAGTGTTTTTCCTTCAAACTCCACATGTTCGGCCGCCTGATTCAGGTGATGATTTACAGCGCAGTAAATGACTACACCAACACTGCCCGCCTTTGCGAAGACGCTGTCCGGTTCTTCGACGAGAAAGACTACGGCAGCGGTCTGCCGCTGCAAGTCTTTTATTACAACCTGATTATCTGCTATTTGCAGCTGCGCGAATTCGACAAAGGCCAGCCCATTGTGGAAAAAACGCTGGCGCTTTTTGAGCCCGGGTCTTTCAACTGGTTCAAATTGCAGGAACTCTTTTTCCAGCTGTCCATGCATACGCAGCACTATGACGAAGCCTACGCGATTTACCGAAGGGTAACGGAGCATACGCGCTTTTCGGCGCAATTGCCGCACATTCAGGAAATGTGGAAAATCTTCCAGGCCTACGTGCTGTACCTGAGCAAAATTGGCAAGATCACTTCCCCGGAGGCCAAAACCCAGGTGAATAAGTTCAAGGTGGGGAAGTTCATGAACGAGTTCACGCTGTTCAACAAGGACAAGCGCGGGATGAACATTTCCATCCTCATTATTCAAATCCTGTATGCCATTGCTGAACGCGATTACGAACAATCCATCGAACGCATCGATGCGATTGAAAAATACTGTAGTCGCTGGCTGAAGGAAAAAGACACCTTCCGCAGCAACACGTTTATCCGTATGCTCCTGCAAATGCCGGTAGCGTATTTCCATAAGGAGGGTGTGGCGCGCAAAACCGCCAAACAGTCCAAAGCCCTGCTCTCTGTTCCGCTGGAGATCGCGCGGCAAACCCACGAGATCGAAATCATTCCTTACGAAGACCTCTGGGAAATGACGATGGAATCGCTGGAAATGAAAATTTATAAAGCCAAGACTCCGCCCAAAGCTCCGGCCGACTAGGTGACCTGATTTTAGGTCGGCAATTTGAATTTTGACGAACCCGCCCCGGCATGCTGCCGGGGCGGGTTCGCGCGCTTCAGGAGGTACTTTTTTGAAGAAAAAATGAGGCAAAAAAGGGGTGAAAAACGACCCTTTTGCGGCGAGAAGGGGGGCGAAAATGTCACCGGTTGAAAGTGTACAAGTAATTGTAAATCAATGATATAAGTTTTTTATCCTTGAAATTTTCCGGAAAAACCACCGGGAGACGAGCGCATGTCGGATGTCCTTAGCCAGGGGGGTATGGCGGCGCACCTTTGACGCAGTAATCAATAGAAAAAAACAAACAACTCGTCATGAAAAGTCTTCCGATCCTCTCCGACAACATTACCGGTCTCGACCTCATCGGCGCTTGAATTTTTCCAGCCGGAAAAGGGGCCAGCCACACATGATTTACCAATCAAAACATACTGCCATGCTTTCCACATCCATCACCGCACTGTACCACGGGCTGCTCAAACAGCAGCACCTGCTGGAGTCGGCAAGGTTACCCGGGTTCGGGAACCACGCCGATAAGTTCTACCGTTGCGAGGTGATTTTTGGAATGCCAAGTGCCGATTGCGCCGGCACGGGCATCTGCAAAATCGTCGTCAACAGAACTGCCGGCACGGGTGCCGTACCATTTAAAAAAGACTGCAAAAGCACAGGCGCCATTTTCGCACGCAACGGGGAAACTGGGGAGTTTTCCATGCTGCTGTTTCGCGAAATGCTCTGTACTCAGCTCTACCGTCAGCACCTGAGACAAGGCGTGCTCGAACTCATGGAACCCTGCCGACTTCCTGCCGACCTGGTCGCCTTTCTCCGGCTGCCGATGCGGATAATCGGTCCGGGCATTTTTCCCATCGAAACGCGCCACGGGTACTGCCAGATCAAATTCAACCCGCAAGCCGGCGCCTGACCGGCTAATAAGAAGGACGACACAAAACACGCCCCCTGCATCCGGTGAAAACCCTGGGAAAGAGTTACTCAGGCTTTGTATGAAAAGCCTGGCGAGCCAACAGCTCTTTCTCCCAGCCGGAACGAAAACCCGTAGACGACTCAGTATTTGCGATACAAGACATATAAAACATGAGAAAGAAGAAATTATCCCACTCCGATTGCCAGAGCTGGTGGTCAGTCAAAGGGGCTGACACATCCTCGCTACTGGCAAAGCACGCCACTATCGGCCGGCTTTTGCATGGGTTGCTAATCCTCGCTCTGGGGGCAATAAGACATCGCTTTGCCATTACTCCCAGCCCTGTGCGGCCGGCCGGTTTGGCCGTGCAAATGGTCGTTTTTTATTCGAAAAACGGTCAAAAGACGCCTCCGAAGGTCATGTTGCCTGCGACGAGAAATCGTTTGGGCGGCATGACCCGGGCGCCATCCGGTTAGCTGCCGGCACTCCAACACACATCAACCGACCGTCTCGAAGAACAGTCCCTGATTTTCTTTTAATCCCCACGCTTCCCGGAACCGCGCTGGTCCAGAGCCTGCCGGCGCGGATTTCCGGGCTGCAACCCCTCTTATCGCTCACACTCTACAATTTTTATCCATGACAAGGAAAAATTTCAAAAACAACAGCATTGCTCTGCTGGCTGCTGTCGCGCTGACAGCGTTCGCCTGGGCCAATGCCATTGTTCGACCCGCAGATCAACCCGTTATCAGCAACGACACGAACAACGCACCGGAAAATATTTCACTCGACCGTTTGTTCGACTTTGCTCAACCATTTGAAACAACCCAAACCCATACTGCCCAAACACCACCGCTGGTACTTTCCTCTCTGATGAGCATGGCGCCTTCGGTTACGTGTCCGGGCAATATCACCGTAAACCTTGGCGAAGGCGAATGCACAGCGCCGGTTTCTTACGACGTCGACTGTGTCGGCGGATCGCCTACCGGCACGACCGGCAGCGTATCGCACCCGATCGACTTCAACAACGGAAACGACGGGATCATGTTCGACGTAAAAAACCTCAGTGACGAACCCATGACGATCACCGAGTTCGGTCCCTCACTCGATGCCGGCAGCTGGACTATGGAAGTGTATTACACCTCCAACACCTGGCAGGGCAACGAAAACAACCCAGGCGCCTGGACGCTGGCCGGCGCTCAAAACGTCAACTCCGCGACCCCCTTTGGCAGCACAG
Source organism: Saprospiraceae bacterium (assembly GCA_044224705.1). Classification (GTDB taxonomy): domain Bacteria; phylum Bacteroidota; class Bacteroidia; order Chitinophagales; family Saprospiraceae; genus M3007. The sequence goes on along the minus strand of JBGAJY010000207.1, from coordinate 5,386 downwards.
CCGTACCCGGATTCGGCGTCACCATACCGGCCGGCGGATCACTGGGTATTTACCTGACGGCTATCGCAGGCGCACCGCTGAATTACACCGGCCTCGGTGTGGGCATCATGCGCCAGTATGACGACGGCATGCTGCGCGTGTCGTCGAACCCCGGCGCCGGAAAATCCTATTACTTCGGCACCACACTGCTCAACCGCGCTTACAACGGTTATGTCAAATACACGACGGCTGCGCCGAAACAACTGGCAGGTTTGCCCTCCGGTTCGGATTTCCCGATGGGCGTGACGACGAACATATTTCAATGCACGGATATCAATGGCGTGACGGCCACCTGTTCGTTCACGGTGACCGTGGTGGATTTCCCAGGAGGCATCAACTCCCTGATTTGCAACGATGTCGTTACCGTGGCCCTGGGGCCCGATTGTTCCTTTGAACTCGGCGCCGACGACGTACTCGAAGGCGGACCGTATCGCTGCTACGACAGCTATTTGGTGCAAGTGGACCGCTTCCCTCCTTATGGAAACGGCCCCTGGCTCCCGGCCGTATTCACGTCCAGCGACCTCGATAAATCGTACCTCATTCGCGTATACGACCCGACGAACGGCAATCACTGCGAAGCCACGATCAACGTGGAAGACAACCTGCCGCCGGCGATCGACTGCACGCCCTCGCCCGTGCTGGTACCCTGCAATTTTGATCTCTCACCGACCCACACCGAGACGACGCAGATCATTCAGAAATATGCAACGAATGAACCTTTGCCCCAAAACGTTCAAAACAATACCGTCGAGATCCAGATACCCGTAGAAGCTGCTTTTGGCGCAACGGTAACCGACCTCGACTTCCGCACCCGCGTGAACGGCGATCCGTACGCCGGCACCCTGGAAATTGACGTGGAAAGCCCCTCCGGCACGATCGTGCGGGTTTGGGATCAGCAAATGGGCTGCGCCGGCCAGCCGCTTTTTGTGCGCTTCGACGACGACCATCCCACGGCGTTCTCCTGCCCGGCTTACACCAGCGACCAACGCTCGAGTATTCCGCTTCCTTTGATCAATCAACTGTCTGCCTTTGACGGCGAACCCGCCAACGGCGTGTGGAAAATCCGTTACCACGACGTGAACGCAGGTGGCGACGTCTGCCAAATCGCTCTCGCTGAACTGTTTGTAAAATACAGTGCCACCTTCGGCACAGGATTCCCGAATGGCTTGCAATACCCGCAACAGGTAAGCCAACTGACCGCCACTTCATTCAAAGTACCTGCGCCCTTCCTCGACAACTGCAGCGACGTCACGCTGTCTTATACAGATCAGTCGTACCCGCAGCTTTGCCAGACCGGACTGACCGCCATCGTGTACCGCACCTGGACGGCCAAAGACAAGAGCAACAACACCGCCAGCTGCGTGCAGGAGATTCGCCTCGTGCGTCCTTCCCTGGACGATGTGGTGCTGCCGCCGAATTATGACGACATCGATGAACCGTCCTTCAATTGCGACGAGGATTACCCGTCTCCAAACTGGGTGGAAGCCCATGGAGGCCAGGGCTTCCCTTACGTGTACGATCAACCATCTGGCTGCTCCATCGGGTGGACCTACACCGACCTCGTTATAAAAACCTGCGACGGTTCGTACACGGTGCGTCGTCAGTGGTCGATCGTCGATAACTGTACCAGCCAGGTATTCGCCTATGATCAGATCATTCAGGTGAAAGACAATGTCGTGCCGTTTTATGATTGTCCGGCCGACATCACGGTGAGTACCAATTTATATACCTGTTGTGCTACCACTAACCTGCCTGATATCATTATCAGCGACGGTTGTTCGCGGATCAAAAGCGTCAAAGCCATCATTGTGGCTTACGACCCCCTGGGATATGACACCATCGGAGTGTACCAGGTGAATGGCGCACTGACGACCTTCCCGGGCAATGTCCTCTCGAACCCGGATACCCTCGGCGCGCTCGGCAATACGCCTTGCCTCTCGCAAGGCGTGCATGAAGTGATCTATGAAGTCACCGACGATTGCGGCAATGTGGGCACATGCTCCTTTTCCCTGACAGTGAAAGACTACACCCCGCCGACGGCATCCTGCCAGGAACTCACCACCGTGGCGATCGGTTCGGACGATCCCCTGGATTGCTACGACCCGGCCAACGGCTGTGAATTCGGGGGCGTCACGGTCGTGCCGGCAAGTGCTTTCGACTCAGGCTCTTACGACAACTGTGGCAATATCAAACTGACTATCCGCAGGGCCCAACCTTATAGCGATTGTATCACTAATCTGAGCGGCGCCAATGGCCCTTCCGCCTGTACAAACGACAATGGCCTGACGGAATATGAAATAGCCACGGGCGAAGCGGACTCGATCAAATTCTACTGCTGCGAGGTGGGTACGACCCAAATGGTCATCCTGCGCGTGTACCAGCTGGATTTCTTCGGCAATATCAGCATTGGTCCGGATGGCAATCCGATTTACAACGAATGCCAGATCGAAGTACAGGTTCAGGACAAACTCAAGCCGGGCTGCGTGGCGCCCGCCAACGTGAGCGTTTCCTGTGAAAACTTCGATCCTTCCCTTTGGGTGTATGGCGTGCCACAGGCCGAAGACAACTGCTGCCTTGACAGTACAAAGGTGTACCAGGGGCACAAAGGCCTTACCCATCAGGTTAGCTACGCTCTCTTCGATACCGTTTGCAACAAAGGCACGATCACGCGCACGTTCCGCGTCTGGGACTGCCATGGTCTGAGCAATCAGTGCACGCAACGGATTTATGTCAACTACGACCAGCGCTACTTTATCAAATTCCCCGACGACAAGGTCATTTCCTTCTGCGACAGTTCGGGCGTGTACGGCGAACCGCAGTTCTCCGGAGAAGATTGCGAGTTGTTGGGTGTTTCCTACGAAGATGAAGTATTCACCGTCGTGCCCGATGCCTGCTACAAAATCGAACGCACCTGGCACATCATCAACTGGTGTACTTACAACCCGAACCAGCCCTGCATACTGGTGCCTAACCCGAACCCGAATTCCACGACCAATCACCCGAACAACCTTCCGGGACCGATCGTGTCGCCGCTCGGAACACCGCAACCCTGGGCGCCGACCAACGTGAAAGTGAATCCGAATGATCCGTCTCCGACGAACTACTCGGTATTCTACACCGGCGGCATGTACAATGGAAATTACATCCCGAACATCGCCAACAACAACTGTTTCGAATACCGGCAAATCATCAAGATCATTGATACTCAGGATCCTGTGGTGGAAAACTGTCCGGCCAGCCCTGTGGAAATCTGTGACGTAAGCGACAATAACCCGCTGCTGTGGAACGAAAATTACTGGTTTGATTTTGTACACGGCACGCACGATCTCTGCGAAGGACCGGCCGACCTGGCCATCACCGCTACTGACGCCTGTTCGGGTGCAAATGTCCAGATCCGTTACCTTCTTTTCCTCGACCTCGACAACGACGGCGACATGGAAACGGCCATCAGCAGTACCAACCTGCCGCCTGCCAACACAGTTTATTTCGGCAATGCCACCTCGCCGAACTTCCTCGGCGGTACGCCACGAGAGTTTGACGAACGGCCTGTGCCGAACAACCAGAAGTACCGATTCGCCATCGAAACCAAAACGATCGGCAATAAAAAAACGGCCTGGCTCCGATGGAATACCGCCGCTCAGCCCAATGCCTATCTGCCGCCCGAACTTCCTTATGGTACCCACAAAATCAAGTGGATCATCGAAGACGGCTGCGGCAACGAAACGGTTTGCGAATACGCCTTTATCATCAAAGATTGCAAGCCGCCGAACGTTCTGTGCCTGAACGGCCTGACAATCAACACGATGCCCACCGGAATGATCACGCTTTTTGCAGGCGACTTCCTCCAGTGGGGACAAGACAACTGTACCCCGGCTACCCAGCTTGTGTATGGAATCCGTCGCTCCGGAACGGGCACCGGCTTCCCCGTCGACGGCAGCGGTAACCCGATTACCAGTGTCACCTTCGATTGCGACGACATCGGTACGCAGCCCGTCGAACTCTGGGCTATGGATGCAGCAGGCAATGCAGCTTATTGTGAGACTTATGTGATCATTCAGGATCCCTTCAACGCCTGCAACCCCGGTAGCCACAACACCGTGGCAGGCTCCCTGCTGACCGAAGGCCAGGATGGGGTAGAGGAAACCTCGGTGGAACTGCAAGGTTCACACCCTGCTTTGCCGGACATCAATTTGTTTGGCCTGACCGACCAGGGCGGCGAATTTATGTTCCCGCTGGCTCTTCCGCTGGCAGCCAACTACACCCTGACGCCCGTGAAAGACGACAACCCGATGAACGGGGTGTCCACTTTCGACCTCGTACTGATGAGCAAACACATCCTTGGAATCGATCCGCTCAATTCGCCGTACAAGATCATCGCGGCCGACGTGAACAAATCGAACTCCGTAACCACCTTCGACATCGTCGAATTGCGCAAACTGATCCTCGGGATTTATTCCGAACTGCCGAACAACACGTCCTGGCGATTTGTGGATCGCGGCTTCCAGTTTGCCGACGCCAACAATCCGTTCGCCAACGTACCGTTTGCCGAGACAAAATCGATCGCCAACATCCAGGCCGATCAAATGCACGACGACTTCGTCGGCATCAAAATCGGCGACGTGAACGGCTCCGTGATCCCGAACGCCAACGCGATCTCCGAAGACCGGACGACAGGCACATTGCTTTTCGATACGGAAGACCGCGAGGTACGGGCCGGTGAGACCTTCGACGTACACTTTGCGGCCACTGAAAAGGTCCAGGGCTATCAGTTCACGATGATTTTCGACGGATTGGAACTGACCGACGTGGTACCGGGAGCAAACATGTCCCTCGATAATTTCGGTGTTTTCGCCGATGCCCTGACTGCTTCGGTCAACGGAGATGCGAATACGTTTACCCTGCGTTTCCGCGCCACGACGTCCGGAAAACTGAGTGAAATGCTGGGCGTATCCAGCCGCATCACCCGCGCGGAAGCTTATGGGCTCAACAATGACCGGCTCGATGTGGCGCTGCGTTACTCCGGACAAACGATTGCCGGCGTCGGCTTCGAATTGTACCAGAACCAGCCGAATCCATGGGTCCATCAGACCCAGATTGGGTTCCACCTGCCGGAGGGCGCATCGGCCAGACTGACCATCTTCGACGAGGCGGGCCGCATCCTTCACACCGAAACAGGCGACTTTGCCAAAGGCTACAATGCCTTCAGGCTCGAGCAACGCCTCCTGAATTCGGCATCAGGCACACTTTTCTACCGTGTTGAAAGTGGCTCCAATGCAGCCACCCGATCGATGATCCAGACGCGGTAGGTCAAATTAAGAAGTAGAGTTTTAGCGATAATCCAACCGGG
>JBGAJY010000206.1:0-9900 GCA_044224705.1 Saprospiraceae bacterium | reverse complement strand
CGGAATTGGGAATCCAGTTGCCGGTATCGGAGCAATGCACGATCACGCCCGAGTTGGTGCCGTCGGCGGTTTTGAATTCGAGGTCGAGTACGAAGTTGGTGTAGGTTTTTTTGGTAAAAATGCACTGGTCTTCGGTGGCGGTGAGTTCGCCGGCGGCATTGATCAGCCAAACGCCTTTTGGGACAATGGCGTCGGAAAGGTTGGGGGCGAAGAGATCGGAGAAACCATCGGTTTTCGGGTCAGGATGGCTGTATATGGGCAATTCAGACGGTTCGGGAAGGAGTCCGGACAGCCTTTTTATTTCTGACAGCAAAGCCTTGTTTGATGCTGCGAAATTTTCAAATTCGAGGACGAGGTCTGAAACCGGTTTTTTCAAATCCTGCACCGCCTGGATCGTTTGGCTGGTGGGCGGCAGGTCGGTTTCCTGCAAAATATTGAAAAGCGCTTTAGCATTGTTTTGCAGCCGCCGCGCTTTGTTGAACAATCCAGTCCAGCTTTTTTCCAGCATTTTCAAACTGTCCAAACGGGCGCCTGACAGCTGTGGAGCAGCCAGGGCGAACATATCTCTCATGGGCTCATTCACCATCAGGTATCGCTGGGTGACGTAGCAATAGCCATAGGCGAGCATGGACAAATCGAACTGCCGCTGCAATTCCTCCGGCGGGGTCTGCACATTGGGGTCCATTTTTACTTCGAGGAATTGTGTGTACGTCTCCCCGTCTACCAGCAGTTCCACCCTGTACGTCCCCGGCATTATCAGCGGCGCATCCGGCTCGGGGGCGGTCTGGCCGTATATCGCCGCGATCGGGAACGAGGCGGAAAAAGGATCGTTCAGTTCTTTGTGATAGTCGTCGTAGCGCAGATCCCAGTAAAAACGATGCGCCCCTTTTTTGCCGGAAAGGACCTGAAACGGGCGTATCCAATACAGCGGGATGTTCGCGCCGCTCACGTCGGGCGTCGGATCGTTGGGCGAGTATGACCGAACTATGCCGCCATCTTTTTTGAAAATACGCAGGCTGATATGGCGCGCGTCCTGATCCAAAACGTAGTCGATCATCGCCCCGTCGGGCGGGTTTTGGCCCGCGGGTTCTTCCTGGGGCAGGGGCGTGTCGGTGTTCAGGTTCCAGCGGACGCGGTAAGCGGTTTGGGGTTTGAACAGTGTTGTTTTTAAACCGGCATCAACCGGCGCCGGCAGCTGGCGCAGCGGCGTGATATTGTCCAGAATCCAGAACGAGCGCCCGTGTGTGCCGACGACGAGGTCGTCGTCTTTGACCACCAGGTCGCGGATGCTGGTGGCGGGCATATTCAGCCGCAGGGACTGCCAGTGGTCGCCGTCGTCGAAGGAAACGTACACGGCGTTTTCGGAGCCGGCAAACAGCAAACCCCGGCGCCGGGGGTCTTCCCGAACCGTGTTGATGGGTTCGTCGGGAGGCAGCCCGGCGGTGATTTCCTGCCAGCTGGCGCCGCCGTCGTGGGTGCGCAGGATAAGCGGTCGCAGGTCGTCGAGGCGGATGCGGTTGATGGCCGCGTAGCAGGTGTTGTTGTCGAAATGCCCCGCGTCGAGTTGCGAGACCTTGCTCCAGTCGGTGAGTTGAGGCGGGGTGATGTTCGTCCAGTGGCGCCCGCCGTCGCGGGTGAGGTGAATGAGGCCGTCGTCGGTGCCGGCCCAGATGGTTGCCGTGTCCTGCTGCGAAGGCGCGACGGCATAGATCACCCCGCGGCGGCGTTTGTTTTCTTCCGCATCGGGACCGAACACGCCCATGCAGGGCGGCACTATCCAGGTTTCGCGGCTGAGGTCGGGGCTGATTACTTCCCAGGAATCGCCGCCGTTTTTGGTTTTAAACAACACGTTTCCGGCGTAGTACAAAGTGTGTGGGTCCACTGGTGAGAACAACACGGGTGCGGTGCGGATGAAACGGTACGAGTTTTTGCGCAAGGGATCGGGGCTGATGTTTTGGGTCTGGCCGCTGCGTTTGTTGTACTTCGTCAGTTTGCCGCCGTAGATGATATTCGGGTCGAGCGGATCGGCGGCCACGTAGCCGTACTCTTCCGCACCGACCGGGTGCCAGTCGCGGAAAGTGATCTGGCCGTCGTTGCCGCGGCTGCTGATGCCGACCGAGCCGCTTTCCTGCTGTCCGCCGTACACGTTGTAAGGAAAGGCGTTGTCGGTGCTGACGTGGTAGAACTGGGCGGTGGGCTGGTTGTACCAGCTGCTGAACGTCTTTCCGCCGTTGACGGTGATGATGGCGCCCTGGTCGCTGGTCAGCAGGATGATGTTCGGGTCGTTGGGGTTGATCCAGAGGCGGTGGTAATCGTCGCCGCCCGGTGCGCCCCGCCAGGCCTGCCAGCTTTTGCCGCCGTCGGTGCTTTTCCAGGTGACCACGTTGGCCGTATACACGATGTCAGGGTTTTTCGGATCGGCTTTTATTTCGGCAAAATCGCTGCCGCGACCCCACAAGCGCGGATCGGGATTGGTGCGGTACCAGCTGGAGCCGGCGTCGTCGGAGCGGTAGATGCCGCTGTACTGCCGGGCGTTTTCGGTGCCTTCGCCGCAATCGACGGTGGCATAGAGGCGGGAGGGCAGGGAAGGGCAAATGCAGAAGCCGATGCGGCCCAGATCCTGCGCGGGTGTGGGCAGCCCGCCGCTGAGTTGCGTCCAGGTATCGCCGCCGTCGACGCTTTTCCACAGGCCCGAATTGGTCCCCTGGTACATGCCGTTTTCCCAGGGCGCGAGGCGCCCGGCCCAGAAGTCGGCGTACACCACCTTCGGGTTTTGCGGGTCGATGGCCACCTGGATGGCGCCGGTGTCCTCGTCGATGAACTTGACTTTTTCCCAGGTTTTTCCGCCGTTTTTGCTGCGAAACACGCCGCGTTCGGCATTCGGTCCGTAAGGATGACCCAGCACGGCGGCGAATACGCGGTCGGGATTGCTGGGGTCGATGGCCAGGCCGCCGATCTGGAGGCCTTCGCGCAGGCCCGTATTGGTCCAGGTTTTTCCGCCGTCGGCGGAACGGTACACCCCGTTGCCTACCGAGAGGTCGGGCCGCTGGAGGCCTTCGCCGCTGCCGACGTACAGCACGTTCGGATCGCTGGGCGCCACGGCCACGTCGCCGATGGAACCGGTGGGCTGCTCATCGAAAATGGGTGTCCAGACCCGCCCGTAGTCGGTGGTTTTCCAGACGCCGCCGTTGTTCACGCCGATGTAAAAGGTGCCGGGCTGTTGCGGAACGCCGACGGCGCCCACCGTGCGGCCGCCGCGGTGGGGGCCGATGCAGCGCCATTTCAGCAGGGAAAAAACGGGCGACGGTTGCTGGGCAGGCGAAGGGGAGGAGAGGAGAAGCAGGAGGAAGGCGAGGAGGGCAGAACTTGCGCGCATGGGAGGGCAGATTTAACGCGGTAAGTTAGGTTTTTCAGGAGCCTGGCGGCGAACCGGGACGAATTTGATGCTTTCCTCCCTGCATATCCGATACCCGAAACTTGGGAAGTATCCGGTTCAACTGCCCGATTGTCCTATCGGGCGGGCTCCACTTGCCCGGACCTTTGTGCAAGATTTCCATCACAACAAAATTCTTCAGCCATAGTGACAGCCGTAGGCAGCGCTTCCTGAAATACACAAATCACCACTATTCTGTTGTAAATCAACCCTTTCGTGTAAAATGAAGACTTCCCTTATCTTTTTACTTTCCTGCTGGGTAATCCTGGCAAGGGGCCAGGCAGCGGCCCAATACACCCTGAGCGGCACCCTTACCGACGCGGCTACCGGTGAAACGCTCATCGGGGTCACCGTACGGGCCGAAAATGGCGCCGGAGCCGTTTCAAATGAATATGGTTTTTATTCGCTGACTTTGTCGGAAGGCTCGCACACTTTCAGTTATGCGTATCTCGGGTATGGCGCCGTTTCCCGCGAATTGAACCTCCAGCGGGACCAAAAACTCGACATCGCGCTTTCCGACCTCCAAACTGTTCTGAACGAGATCGTGATCAGGGCGGAACAGCGCGACGAACGCGTGGAACAAGCACAGATGGGCGTAGAGAAAATCAACATGGCCGAATTGCGTACGCTGCCGATGCTGATGGGCGAACGCGACTTGCTGAAGATCATTCAACTGCTTCCCGGCGTAAAATCCGCCGGCGAGGGCAACTCCGGGTTCTATGTTCGAGGCGGCACGGCCGACCAGAACCTGATCCTGCTGGATGAAGCGCCTGTTTACAACGCTGGCCATTTGCTGGGTTTTTTCAGCACGTTCAATGCCGACGCCGTAAAAGATGCCACCTTGTACAAAGGCGGTATGCCGGCCCAGTTCGGCGGGCGCATCGCTTCCGTATTGGATGTCAAAATGAATGAGGGAAACAACCAGGACCTGGCCGTGAGCGGAGGTATCGGCCTCATTTCCAGCAGGCTAAACGTGGAGGGCCCGATCCGGAAAGGCAAAAGTTCCTTTCTTCTCACCGGACGGCGCACCTACCTCGATCTGCTCATGCTGACCTCGCATGATCCCGATAAAAAGTCCACTGCACTGTATTTCTACGACCTGAATGCCAAAGTCAATTTCCAGATCGACGGCCGTAACCGGCTTTTCGTCAGCGGCTATTCCGGGCGGGATGTGTTGAAACTGGGCAACGGAACTTTTGGCGTCGACTGGGGCAACACGACCTACACGCTGCGATGGAACCACCTGTTCAGCGACCGCCTGTTCTCCAATACTTCCTTGATTTACAGCAATTACGACAACAAGATCGACGTCAAATTCGGAGCGAACGACTTTCGTATTTCTTCCCGCATCAGGGATTACAACCTCAAACAGGATTTCCAGTGGTTTCCCGATAGTCGCAGGGCGCTGAAGTTCGGTTTTCAAATCATCAACCACACCATAACGCCCAGCAGCGTCGACGCCAGCGGAGCTGCTGAACTCATCGGCCAAAAGGAGGCGCAAAAAAGATACGGACTGGAAAGCGCGGCATTTGTCAGCTACGAATGGAAAGGAGCCAAACGCTGGAATGTCGTTTATGGCTTGCGTATTTCGGACTTTGCCGTTTTGGGAGCCGGTGATTTTTATACCTACGACGGCGAAGGACGAATAACCTCGACCCGAACCTACGGCGCCGGCGACCTCGTCAGTAACTACCTCGTCGCCGAACCCCGCCTGTCGGCGAGCTACCGCCTGGCCGGCCGCAGTTCGCTCAAATTTGGATACGCACGAAATGCGCAATACCTGCACCTCATTTCCAACAGTGCCGCCTCCAACCCGACCGACCTGTGGATGCCGACAACCAACTACGTAAAGCCGGAAATAGCGGATCAGGTGTCGCTGGGATGGTTCCGGAATTTCGGACCGGAATCGCAGATAGAGTTTTCTGCGGAGGCGTATTACAAATTCATGCAAAATCAGATTGATTACCGAAACGGCGCAGAAATTCAGGGCAACCCCAATCCCGAAGCGGACCTGCTTTTCGGTACCGGCAGGGCTTATGGTCTGGAGTTGTTGCTGAAGAAAAAAACCGGCCTGGTCACAGGCTGGGTCGGTTACACGCTTGCACGAACGGAGCGCAGGATACCGGGCATCGATCATGGAAACTTTTATGCCGCCAGGCAGGATCGTACCCATGAACTAAACGTGGTGGCGATGCACCAGTTGACTCCCCGTTGGCAGCTGAGCGCCGCCTGGGTGTATTACACGGGTAATGCGGTGACATTTCCCGGCGGCAAATACCGGGTAAATGAGAGCACAGCATACTATTTCACCGAACGCAACGGATACCGCATGCCGGCCTACCACCGGCTCGACCTGGGCGCAAGCTACCAGGCGCGCAAATCGAAACGCTTCGAATCGGAATGGACCTTTTCGATTTTTAATGCCTACAACCGTAAAAATGCCTACACCATCACTTTCCGCGATTCGGACACCCATCCCGGCACCACGGAAGCGGTAAAAACCGCTTTGTTCGGCATCGTGCCCAGTGTGTCGTGGAATTTTAAATTCTAACCTGCAATTTGCTATCCTCTGAATATGAAAACTTTATCACAATACTATATCCTTTTTGCCCTGCTGGCCCTTCTGCTTTCTTCCTGCGATCAGGAAACGGTCATCCAGATCGATTTGAACGACGAACCGCAACAATTGGTAGTGGAGGGCAACATAACCGATGCGGCCGCGCCTTTCTCCGTCCGGATCACGCGCACGGCAAGTTTCAGCGAGCCGAATGAATTTCCTGCCGGTAGCGGCGCCCTGGTCATCATCGGTGATGATGCCGGCCATACGGATACCTTATTGGAAAAAACACCGGGGCTTTATCAGACAAAGGATTCGATACCTGGTGTGCCGGGGCGCACTTACACCTTGCAGGTTTGGCTGGAGGGACAATATGTCACGGCGCGCTCGACCATGCCTGCTGTCGTACCGTTTGAAGACCTGCAAGTCATCCGGGTGCCTTTTAACGGCTCGAATACTTTGGCTCTGATGCCCACATTCACGGATCCTGTCGGCATCGGAAACAATTACCAATTCATACAAAGCAATAATGGCAACCGCCAGCCTTTCATTTTTGTGGCTGACGACCGGAACAATGACGGGTCGCGGTTCAGCAGTCTGCTGCTTGCTCCAGGCCTGGATACCCAAACCGGCGATACCGTCAGCATCGAGATGCGCACCATCGACCGCGCGACGTACAAGTATTTCGTTGCCCTGGATGCCTCGAACGGAAACGGCCCCAATGCCGGGGTGCCCGCCAACCCGGACAACAACTTCGGAGGCGCATGTCTCGGCTATTTTGCGGCATTCACCGTGCAGCGGCTCAGCCTGGTGGTGGAGTAAAGGAGGCGGAAAGCCCGTCCGTTTTGTGCAGACTTTGTTAGATTTGCAACAACCGTCTTCACGATACGACAAATGAAAAAAATCCCCATCAGACAGATCGGTACCTCCCAAACCGAACTGTCGTCTTCCGAAAGGATTAAAATTCGCCGGGTTGAAGATATTCTGGGCGGCAAGGACCTCTTACATGATCTGCACCGGCATGATTTCTTTTTCATTCTGGCCTTGAAAGACGGAAAGGGCTATCATGAAATCGATTTTGTCGTTCATCAGGTACAGGACAATTCCGTTTTTTTTATACGGCCCGGCCAGGTGCATCAGCTGGAACTGGATGCGGGTTGTTCCGGCTATCTGATCGAATTCAACTCCGAATTTTACCATCCCCAGAGCAAGTCGTCCAACCAGCGGCTACGGGCAGCAAGCAATAAAAATTATTATGAGGTAGCGCCGGCGCGGTTTGACAAAGTGCAATCCGTGCTGGCATTCCTGTTTCAGGAATATACGAACAGGGAAGAAGGATACCGGGATGTCATCAGGTCGGGCCTCGACGTTTTTTTTATCGAGTTGATGCGCCAGAGTTTACAACCCGGGGACGGTTCAGCCAGAGTCAATTCTTACACGCAGGAACGATTTGAAGATTTTCTGGAACTGCTGGACCGGCATATCGCTACCCATAAACAGGTGTCGGAATACACGCAGATGATGAATCTTTCCGCGTATCAGCTCAATGAAATTACCAAATCGAGCGTCGGTAAAACCGCTTCGGAGATCATAAACGAGCACATCATTCTGGAGGCCAAGCGATACCTGCTGGCAACGCCCGGTCAGGTAAAAGAAATAGCCGATCACCTCGGTTATGAGGACCCTTCTTACTTTATCCGGTTCTTTAAGAAGCATACGGATTATTCCCCCGAAGCCTTCCGAAATAATTTCAGATAAGTCCCGTACGACTACACTTTCGTCCTGTTCCTCAGCCTTCTGATGCTTATACTTTTGTGTAAATTATTCATAAAATTTATACAAAAATGAAAATTATCATCGTCGGCGGGTCCGGTACTATGGGACAACACCTGACCAAGGCATTCCGGCAGGAACACGAGGTTGTCACCGCTGCCACCAAGGGCTGCGACCTGGAAGTTGACATTACTTCCACGGATTCTATTGAAAAAATGTACGAGCAGGCGGGCGCGTTTGACGCCCTTATTTCCACGGCAGGCCCAACTTTTGTCGGTCCCTGGAAAAAACTCACGGACCAGACATTCAGGAAAGGCGTCGAAGGAAAAATGATGGGACAGATCAACCTGGTGCTGATCGGGCAGCATTACATCAATCCCAAAGGATCATTTACCCTGATCACCGGGGCGCTGACGCACGAGCCGCAGTTCAATTTTGCCAATGCCTCTGCCGCTAACGGAGCAGTGGAAGGTTTTGTGAGGGCGGCAGCCATCGAGTTGGAAAATGGTATTCGTATCAATGCCGTCAGCCCGACCGTTATTGAAAACTCTCCCCAATATTTTCCGTTTTTTCCCGGCGATGTCCCCGTGACGATGCAGCAACTGGAGTACGGTTTTCGAAAAGCGGTTTTCGGAGCAAATACGGGCCAGATCATCAAGCCGTATTGAGATACCGGTTTTAAGGATGCCCCAGCGTCCCGAAAGAATACGGGAGGCGAAAGCCGGGGCAAGAATGTCTCTGACGGGCAAACTTAATAATACGGTATTAAAAACAAAAAGGCCAACAAGTTGAATATCAACTTATTGGCCTTTGCTTTTGCGGTCCGGACGGGACTCGAACCCGCGACCTCCGCCGTGACAGGGCGGCATTCTAACCGACTGAACTACCGAACCATTTACTTTCCTTCAAAAGCGGGGCAAAGATAAGCGCAAACATTCCGCACCTGCAAACCTGCGTGGAAAAAAGTTTGTAAAAAGTTTACCTCATCTACCGGCCGGTGAAAATTCATACCCGGCACCGTACCTTCGCCCAGCTTTCCGGATTGGTTCCGGCAAGCCTGTTCATTTCCTGAAAAACCACCACCACCCTCAACGTTTCGTCATGGCAATGACCTTCATGGATTTCGAAAAACCGCTGGAAGCCCTCTACGAACAGCTGGAAAAGCTCAAAGAAGTCGGGGAAAAAGGCGAAGTGGACGTCACCGAAATGGTGCGCGAACTCGAAACCAAGATCGAAACCAAGCGCACCGAAATCTTCGCCAACCTCTCCGGCTGGCAAAAAGTGCAGCTGTCCCGCCACCCCGAACGCCCTTACACCCTGTTCTACGTGACCACGATGTGCGAAAAGTTTATCGAACTCCACGGCGACCGCTGCGGGGGCGACGACCACGCCATCGTCGGCGGCCTGGCCAATTTGGACGGCCGCACGGTCATGGTGATCGGCCAGCAGAAAGGCGTAAACACCAAAATGCGCCAATACCGCAACTTCGGCATGGCCAACCCCGAGGGCTACCGCAAAGCCCTGCGCCTCATGAAAATGGCCGAACGCTTCAACTTCCCCGTCGTGACGCTGATCGATACTCCCGGCGCCTTCCCGGGCCTCGAAGCCGAACAACGCGGCCAGGCCGAAGCCATCGCCCGCAACCTCTTCGAAATGGCGCAATTGCGCGTACCGATTCTCTGTTACATCATCGGCGAAGGCGCCTCGGGTGGCGCCCTGGGCATCGGCCTCGGCGACCGGGTCTTTATGCTCGAATACACCTGGTATTCCGTCATCTCCCCCGAATCCTGCTCCTCCATCCTCTGGCACTCCTGGGATTACAAGGAACAGGCTGCCGACGCCCTCAAACTGGATTCGGACCATATGCTGGAATTCGGCCTTATCGACGGCATCGTGCGCGAACCCATCGGCGGCGCCCACAACGCCCCGGAAGCCATGGCCCAGGAACTTAAACGCCATATTCTGACGCAACTCACCGAACTTACCTCGCAAGACCCCGACGAACGAATCATGGCACGCATCAATAAATACAGCCGCATGGGCCATTACAGCCGTCGCCAGCCTGCCCCTGCCGGAAAAGCCGACAGGTAGTTTTTTGACAGGATCGACATGATTTTCAGGATCGTTTTTTAAACAG
>JBGAJY010000205.1:0-9760 GCA_044224705.1 Saprospiraceae bacterium | reverse complement strand
GTAAGCGTTTTTCCCGATTTAACCACGACGCGCGCTCCGGGCAGCAGGTAAAGCGAAATAGGGTCAGTAGAAACGCCGGTAAAACAATGATCCTCATCTATTTCCAAATAATCGTCTATGATGCGGTCGTTTCCCAAAGGTAGCGTGCAGGAGTTGGTACCGAAATCGTTCGACACAAAATCAAAATCAGTCACTTTGCCCGTGATCACACGGTGGGTAAGGTCCCCCGGCGTAATTGCGATGTCGTATATGTCCGGCTCGGGCCAGCCGCCGGGATCGCAGGTTTCTACGGGTAAAGGGTATACCAAAACGTGCAGTTTGTACACTCCGGCAATGGCGTTGTTGTTATCGGCAATAAATTCAAAGTTGAAATGTTGAAGAAAATCCAACTCTTCGGCAGGGACTTCTGCATCAAAACTGAACCTCCACGGTAATAAATCAAACTCCCCGTTTGCCAGGTATCTTCTCCAATGAAATCCGCATCGTTTGGAGGATAATTTAGAAAAGTTGTCAAGTTCGGGAATAACCGCCGTCGGTAAAAGTTCCAAAGGAAATTTCAATGCGGACATCCAGAGAACACGGGGTCAAGCCGTTAAAAATAGAAACGTCCAAATCAAGATCGTCGAAGTAAGGCATAAGAGCATCGTTGGTCAGTGAAGAGGAAAACTGATACACACATGGATCACATTGTGCCTTTGCTCCGGATGCGAAACCGGCCAGCAGTAGAATTATAAGGAACGCGTGGGGGGGGGGGGCCGAAATTTAGGTAAATGCATGATGAGAAAAGTTTTTAGATGAAAGAATGAAGCGGTCGACCGATGTGGTCTAAGTTAGCCGCTTTTATCCCTTTCCCGAAAATTACTTTTTCATTAAAGTCAGGTGTCCTACCACAGAATAACAACCAACTATTTGCTGGTCAAACATTTACCTATGAAATGTCATTGCAAGACATTCCGGAGACTTTAACGACCCTTACTTCCTCAACCCTTGCAACGCCCGGTACTTCCACCAAGTCTCCAACGCCGCAATCCGGCAGATCGTCCATCCTGCCCGTCCGTCCAGAAAACCCAGTTTCAAAACATAGTTCCGCAAAAACTTCACCGCCGGGCTGAACGCCAGGTTCCACCAATTCGCCTGCCGCCCGCGATCGTGCATGGCTTTGGCCGCGATGTCGGCGTAGCGCCGGGCGCGGGCGTAGTGCTCTTCCACTGAATAGTAGCTGTAATGCAGGAGGTCGCCGCGCAGACGTTCCTGCCGGGCCTCCGCGTTCATTTCGATCTTGTCGTGCGGGTTTTGGCCACCCCAGCGCGCCAGGCGGCGGTCGAAGAGACGCAGTTTGCGGTCGGGGTACCAGCCGGAGTGGTGAATCCATTGACCGCAATAATTGGTCAGGCGGTTCATGGCGTAGCCCTCGGCGCGCCAGTCGGCTTTGGCAGCGAGGATGGATTGGCGCAGGGTATCGCTCAGGGCTTCGTCGGCATCGAGGGAAAGCACGTGATCGAAAGCGGCCTGGGTGAGCGCGTAGTTTTTTTGTTCGATGTGGCCGGCAAAAGCGTGCTGAACGAAACGCGCGCCTTTTTCCCGGCAAATCTCCGCCGTGCGGTCGGTAGAAAAGGAATCCACGACCACCACCTCGTCGGCCACGCCCACGAGCGAATCGAGGCAACGGCCGATGTTGCGCTCTTCGTTGAAGGTGATGATGACGGCGGAAAGGTGCATTTTGAGTGGCAAGGCAGATGGTAGCGGCGGGAATCCCCTTCACCGCGGATGTCATTCTGAGCGCAGCGAAGAAACTGGCCAGGAATAAGATGGAAGCCCCCATTTCACGCCTGACCTGTTTCTTCGCTGCGCTCAGAATGACACCCGCGGTGAAAAAGGGGTGTCACTTTCACTTAGTCATCAAGTCGGAAAGAAATTTTACAAATGACCCCGAAGGTGCTGATCTCGCCGTTTTTGACGTGCGCCTTGATGTCTTTGACGTACACCGAATCGATGTTTCGAACGGTTTTGGAGGCTTCGGCGACAGCCATCCGGATAGCATCATCGATACTTTTGGGAGAGGAAGCGATGACTTCAATCACTTTTACAATAGCCATGGTTTCAAATTTTTATGGGTGAAAAAATCGGTTGCGTTTTAGGGTGTGTTTGCAAAATCTGCTTCAGGTCGTGAGGAGCAGACCTCGGAGGTTGGCGGCAAAAAGATAACGAAAAATGGTCTATTCTGCACTGCCGCCAACCTCCGAGGTCTACGCGGCCCGAACGTTTTTCAGACACACCTTAAAGCACTGAGTTTTCAAGGAACGGCAATTTCTCCGGATAGTCCGTCGTGAAATGCAAACCCCGGCTCTCATGGCGGTCCTTCGCCGAGCGCGTGATGAGGTAGGCCACGGTGATCAGGTTGCGCAGTTCCATGAGCTGCGGTGAGATGATCGTGCTTTTGTACAATTCCTCCGTTTCGCGGTAGAGCAAAAACAGGCGGTCCATGGCGCGTTGCAAACGCACGTTGGAGCGCACGATGCCGACGTAGTACGACATGATTTCGCGTAATTCTTTGAGACTCTGCGTGATGAGCACCATTTCCGAGGGGTTGGAAGTGCCCTCGGCGTTCCAGTCGGGCACGTCGTCCCGGTAGGGCCAACTTTCCAGTCGGCCCACCAAATCCTCCGCGATCCGGTGCGCGAACACCAGCCCTTCCAGCAGGGAATTGGAGGCCAGGCGGTTCGCCCCGTGCAGGCCCGTGCTCGAACACTCGCCCGCTGCGTACAGCCGCCCGATGCTGCTGCGCCCCATGGCGTCCACCAGCACGCCGCCGCACATGTAGTGGCAGGCGGGCACCACGGGGATCAAATCGCGCATGGGATCGATGCCGAGGCTGAGGCATTTTTCATGAATGGTCGGAAAATGCGCCAGAAAATCCTCCTTGTTCAGGTGCCGGCAGTCGAGGTACATGCAATCGGAACCGCGTTTTTTCATCTCGGCGTCGATGGCGCGGGCCACCACGTCGCGCGGGGCCAGGGAACCGCGGGCGTCGTAGTGCTGCATAAATTCTTCTCCTTCGGCAGTTTTTAAAATGCCCCCGAAGCCGCGTACGGCTTCCGAGATCAAAAACGAAGGGTTTTCACCGGCCGGGTTGTACAGCGAAGTGGGGTGGAATTGCATGAATTCCATGTTCTCGATGCGCCCTTTGGCTCGGTACACCATGGCCACGCCGTCGCCCGTGGCGATCACCGGGTTGGTGGTCGATTTGTACACCTGTCCGCCGCCGCCGGTGCACAGCACGGTGACGCGGGAAAGGATGGTATCGATCTCTCCGTTGTCGCGGTTGAGGGCGTAGCAGCCGTAGCACTCGATGTTGGGCGTGACGCGGATCACCATGTGGCCCAGGTGGTGCTGGGTGATCAGGTCGAGGGCGAAATAGTTTTCCTGCACGCGGATGTTCTCGCAGCGCGCGGCTTCTTCCATGAGCGTGCGCTGGATTTCCCAGCCGGTCAGGTCTTTGTAGTGGAGGATGCGGTGCTCGGAGTGTCCGCCTTCGCGGGCCAGGTCGTAGGCCGTGGAGTCTTTTTCCTTGTCGAAGCGGGCGCCCCAGTCGATGATTTCCTGTACGCGTTGCGGACCTTCCTGCACGACGATGTCGACGATGTCGCGTTTGCACAAGCCGTCGCCGGCGATCAACGTGTCTTCGACGTGTTTGCCGAAATTGTCTTTTTCGTGGTCCCACACGGCGGCCACGCCGCCCTGCGCATAGCGCGTATTGCTTTCTCCTTCAATGGTTTTGGTGAGCACAAGCACCTGGTACTTCGGGAATTTCCGGGCAATTTTAATGGCAAAACTCAGCCCCGCGACGCCGGAGCCGAGCACGAGCACGTCGGTTTTTCTGCGTGTCATATGGTGGTGCGTATTTTAACACAAAGACAAGGAGACACGGAGTTTTTTCACCTTCAAAAGAACTCCGTGTCTCTGTGTCTCCGTGTTGAACAATCAATTGATGGAAAAAGAGAGCGCTACCGTCAGGTTCCAGTTGCGGGTATCTTCGAGCGTTGCGGCGTCAAAAACCTTTGTAAAGCTGGAATTATAGCGGGCATGCAGACCGATATTGCCCAGGTCCAGCCCTGCGCCGAGGTGCCAGCCGGCATCGAGGTTTTCGACTTTGAAGTTTTTATCCACAGAAGACAGCAGCGTGCCGGCCTGCAAGCCCGCGTGGAGGTTGAAAATGGCAAACACGTTCAAGTCCAGTGAAACCGGCAGCTCCAGGTAATTGAGTTTGAAGCTGACGTCGGAAATACTGTCCCGGTTGACCGTGGCGCCTTTCATGGTGAAAAGCAGCTCGGGGCGAAGCGACACCTGGCCGCTTTTGCTCACCGGAATTTTGGCAAATCCCCCTCCCACAAAACCGACGCGGCCTTTGCGGTCCTGAAAATCGGATTTGGCAAAATTGGCGGCACTCAGGCCCGCTTTCAGGCCGAACCGGGTGCGGCCATCGGACATCTGAGCCTGCACGGACGGCAGGGCGAGCAGAAAAAGCGTTGCGAGAACGAGCAGTCTGGCAAATGGATTGGTTTTCATGTTCATCGTTGTTGTGAAAAGTGATCGGGTCATAAAAGTCTGTTTTCAACGCAAATATTGTCTAAAAACCGGCCTTTACCGAAAAAGAAACAGGGCAAACGAACCTTCAAGCGGTCGTTTGCCCTGTAATATACCATCGGGAGGAATCAAAGTTCTTCCGGTGCTTCTGTTTCGTTTTCGCTGCCTTCATCCTCCGGCATTTCCCGTTTGCCGCCCGTGGAAGGGTGGCCGGTGAAATGTTTGAGCATGACGATCTCGCGCTGGGTGAGCTCGCGGAACGAGCCGCGCGGCAGGTCTTTTTTCGTCAGACCGGCATAGTAGAAGCGGTCGAGTTTTTTGACCTGGTAGCCCAGCGATTCGAACAGGCGGCGCACGATGCGGTTGCGGCCGACGACGATTTCGAGCTCCACGACTTCGCGCAGCGGATGGTCTTCGGCGTAGCGCAGCCAGTTGACCTGGATGGGGCCGTCTTCCAGTTCCACGCCTTCGCTGATCTTGTCAAAATCCGCCTTGCTCAATCCGCGGTCGAGACCGACGCGGTATTGCTTTTGGATATGGTAGCTCGGGTGGGAGAGTTTTTGAGCCAGGTCGCCGTCGTTGGTCAGCAGCAGCAGGCCCGTCGTGTCGCGGTCGAGGCGACCCACCGGGTAGAGGCGCTCGGGGAAGTGGGGGTCCACGATGTCGAGCACCGTTGCGCGGCCGTGTTCGTCTTCGGTGGTCGTGATGACGTTTTTCGGCTTGTTCATCAGGATGTACATCTGGCGCTCCTGGATGGTCATTACTTTTCCTTCGCAGGTGACGACGTCGCCGGCCTGAAGACGGTAGTGCGGTTCGGTTTTGACTTCGCCGTTCACCGTGACCAGGCCTTGTTTGACGTATTCGACGCCTTTACGGCGCGAGGCGAGTCCGCAGTGGGCGAGGTATTTATTCAGCGGCATGCCTTCGCCGGTCGGAAGTCCGGGTTTCGGTTTCTTCTCGACGTAGAATTCTTCTTTTTTGCGGAAGGGCTTTTTGTTGCCAAAAGCCGGTTTCCGGTCGTAGGGCCGGCGCTCCCCATAGCCGCCGCCGCCTTCGCGATTGCGGTCCTGCCAGGGTTTGCGTTCGCCATAGCCGCCGCCTTCGGGGCGAGGGCGATCGGGGTCATACGGGCGGCGTTCGCGGTCCTGCCAGGGCTTCCGCTCGCCGTAGCCGCCGCCTTCCGGGCGAGGACGATTCGGGTCGTAGGGGCGCTGTTCGCGGTCCTGCCAGGGCTTCCGCTCGCCATAGCCGCCACCTTCGGGGCGCGGGCGGTTCGGGTCGTACGGACGGCGTTCGCGGTCCTGCCACGGTTTCCGCTCGCCGCCTTCGGGACGCGGGCGGTTCGGGTCGTAGGGGCGCTGTTCGCGGTCCTGCCAGGGCTTCCGCTCCCCGTAGCCGCCTTCCGGGCGAGGGCGATTCGGGTCATAAGGCCGGCGTTCGCGGTCTTGCCAGGGCTTGCGTTCGCCGTAACCGCCTTCGGGACGTGGGCGGTCCGGGTCGTACGGACGGCGTTCGCGATCCTGCCAGGGCTTACGCTCGCCGCCTTCGGGACGCGGGCGATCCGGGTCGTACGGGCGGCGTTCGCGATCCTGCCAGGGCTTACGCTCGGCGGAATCGTCACCTTCCGGGCGCGGACGATCCGTGTCCAGCGGGCGTTGTTCACGCTCCTGGAAAGGCTTTTTTTCAGCGTTGTCGTTGTTGTCGGAGGTTTCAGACGAGTTTTCGTCTTTGGCGGGAAAGTAGGTTTTCGTTCGCTCTTTCAGCGAAAAACCCTGGTCCGGCTTCACCAGTCTCGGACGACGTTTTTTCTCTTCCATTGAAAATGTGTAGGTTACGTAAAGTTGGTTGTGACTGACACAGCCGGGCAAATATCCGATAAAAGCAGGTACGGGACCGAAGCGGCTGATTAATTTTTGTTTAAATGCATAACTGTGACCGTAAAAACGTGCCAGAATCCAAAAAGGTGTAAAAAAAAGAGAAAAAACATTTAGCCGATATAAAACAGATCGTCAGCCGGTCAAACGCTCCCGTTCAACCAACTGACGATGTTTTGCCAATGCCGCTTTATGCCTTAACGGCCACCACCAGGCGCGCCTGCAAGGGTACCCGCAGCTTGGACGGACCGAATTTCAGGGCCAGTTCTTCCGCCAGCACCTTGCGCATGGGCGGCAACAAAGCTTCGTCGCGTTCCACAATCGCCGTGTGCACGGGCGTTCCTTCGAGCAAGCCTTTCGCCGCGTTTTCAGCGGTATCGGCGTGCCCTGTAAGGGTCAGCATCTCCATTCGGATTTGCTCAAAACCGGCCTGTGCCAAATCGTATCGAATACGGTGTTCGTCGTGGTACGAAAAGGGCACCTGGTAAAAAGCCGGCGTTTCGACAGGAAAAAAATGCCGCAGGGTTTCGTCGGTCAGCTGCGCCGCCGGATTGTACTCCAGTTGGTCCCAGGCCGTGAAAACGAAGGCTCCACCAGGTTTCAAAGTACGGTACACCTCGGCAAACGCTTTGGAGCGGTCGCTGTAGAACATCACGCCGAACTGGCTGAGGATCAGGTCGAAAGCGGCGTCCTGGTACGGCAGCGAAACGGCGTCCACCACATCCCACCGGATATTTTCGTGCTTTTTCAGCGCCTCTCTGGCATAGGCCAGCATGGCGGGATTAATGTCGGAAGCCAGAATGCTGGCCCCGGCGGGCAATACGCCCGGCAGGTATTGGGTAAGCCGGCCGGTGCCGCAGGCCACTTCGAGCAGGGCTTCGGGTCGCAGCTGTCGCACCCGCTCCGCAACGACCGTGGCGAAAGGTTCGAAAAAAAGCGGACCGAGATAGTTGTCATAATTGGCCGGGATATTTCCCGAAAAGGCCAGGGATGCTTGTTGTGCAATCATTTGGGTGAAATATTTAAAAGTGAATGATGGGGCAAAGGTGCATCCCGCCCTTTCCCCCGTTTTTTGCTCAACGGTTCAAATCTTTTGCTAAGAAGTTCAGCTGTGCTGTTGACGCGAGCCCGCAGGCGTGATGCCGAAGTGGGCCCGGAAGGACCGGCTGAAGTGCGAAAGGTTTTCAAAACCCGATTCGTAGGCCACTTCGCTCACCGTTTTGGACGGATTTTGCAGCAACACCCTGGCGTATGCCAGCCGTTTGGCCAGCAACCACTTGCCCGGTGTGGTTTGGTAGGTTTTTTGAAAATCGCGCTTGAACGCCGACAAACTCCGGTTGCACAACTGTGCATAAGCCTCCATGGATAGGTTGTACTGAAAATTGGCTTCCATGATGTGCCGCAACGAAGCGCCGGCCGGTTCCTGCAGCAAGGAGCAGAAATACGCGAACGCATCGCGATTTTTGCTGTTCCCGGAAATATTCAACAGAAGTTCGCGGAATTTTAGTTCGAGCAAGACCTTGTCGGGCGGCTGCATCCGTGCGAAATAGGGCAGCATAGAGTGGAAAAAAGCCACCAGCGTACTGTCGGACTCGATAGGAATTACCGGCGAGTGGTTATCAGGGGTCGCTACGGCCATTTGAGCAACCAGCGGACGCAGGGTTTCACAAATAAATTCGTCGGGAACGAAAAAAACCACGATGCAAAAATCCACGTCCAAAGACTGCTCTACGATGGAAGCGCCTTTGCGGACGAAGAGGCATTTGTTTTTAGTGAGCTCATGTGAGCCCTCGTGCGTATGCCACACTTTTTTGCCTTCCAGCACGTACACGAAATAGTTGTATTGCGACCAGACGGCCTGAATCCGGTTTTCCAACGGGCAGCTGTATTCCGTAATCAACAGTTCGTCAAACGCGAACTGCCGGTACCGCACGGGGTCGAGCCGGATCGTTTCATAAAAGTTGAAAATGGGTAGTTGTTTTTCCACGGACCTGCAAAATTAACGCGTTTTTTAGCGCTTCCGTGCCTGCCCGGTCCTGCAGTGTGCAGACCTCGGAGGTAGGCGGCAAAAACTTCCGAATAACGGACTAATTTCAAGCGCCGCCTACCTCCGAGGTCTGGAGCTGCAAAAGGGTCAGTGCGCTTCCGATATGGCCGCTTTGGCCTCCGCCGTCGGCGCCTCCTTCTTTTTGACCTTGATGAAAAAGATCAGGGGAAACACGATGATGAAGAACACCGAAATGAGCCGGAAGGTGTCCAGATAGGTGAGCAAATACGCCTGTTTCTCCACCACAAAATTCAACTGCTTGTAGGCCATGGCCGTGGCATCGGTCAGGGTGGCGCCGCTTCGGCTGATAATCCCTTGCACCATCGCATTCAGGCGTTCGTCGAAGGCCAGGTTGCCGGGCACCGTATTGGCGATGAGATCGGTTTTGTGCTGCGCAAACTGCCGGGCGATGTAATTATTGGACAAGGCGATCCCGAAGGCCCCGCCCAGTTGCCGGATCATGTTGTTCAAAGCGATTCCGGAAGGGTAGTCCTTGGGTTTCAAACCCGCCACGGCCTGATTGATGAGCGGCAACTGCACCATACTGATGCCCACCGCGCGCAGCGCCAGCGGAAAGAAAAAGTCCCATTTGCCGGCCTGCGCGTTGGTGCCGGCACTCCACCAGCCGAAAATGATGAACAGGATAAATCCCGTGATCACGAATGGAACCGGCGAGGCCCCGGTCGACATCCTTCGGCCGATGATGGGCATCATGAGCACCCCAACGGCCGTTGCCGGCAACAGGGAAAGACCCGTTTCGAGCGGCGTCCAGCCCATAACACGCTGAACAAGAATGGGATAAACAAAAACGGAGGTAAATAATCCGAGGCCCACCACGAATGTAAATACCGTGGTGAGCGCCAGCGTTCGATTGCCCATCACCCGCAAATTGACCACCGGATGGGGTATCGTGATCTCCCGCCAGATGAACCCGATGAGGCCGACGGTGGCCGTCACGGCCAGGACGCGCACGTTGTTGCTCGCAAACCAGTCCTCCGCCTCGCCCCGTTCCAGGACGTATTGCAGTGAACCCACCCCCACCGCCAGCAAGGCGATGCCGGTGTAATCGATGGTCATGGCTTTCTTTTTCTCGCCCTCGCCTTCGCGGCGTTCGACGAAAAGGAAAGCCAGGATCGTGGCAATGATCCCGATCGGGATATTGACCGTAAAAATCAGCGGCCATTCGGCCGAATCCAGGATCCAGCCGCCGATGGTGGGGCCCAGTGTGGGGCCCAAAATGATGCCCATGCCGAAC
>JBGAJY010000204.1:0-9948 GCA_044224705.1 Saprospiraceae bacterium | reverse complement strand
CGTCGCCCGACGAGCGACCCAGTTCGATGCCTTCCCCCACGATTTGGTTTTCGCAAACAACAACAGCGCCGACGCCCGGATTGCCGAGCGCCAGCGCCTGTTCCGCAAGGGTTCTGCAGCGCAGCAGGTAGGGTTCAATCTGTGTTTTTGTCAACATCGGGAGTGAGCGCAGTTTTTTTCAAGTCAGCTATTTCCGCTTCCAAGGCAGCGATATAGGCCCGTTGCGGTGCAAAAGCCGCCTCGATTTCCTCCACCGTATACCGCGGCATGATATGCTGCGGGCAATTCCAGTCGTAGGCCTGGATGTCGAAGAGCAGCATTCGCTCGGGGCGGTGCGGGTAGTCGGCGGGGTCGAGCTGGTCGAACAAGGCAGGGTTTTCGCTGCGCTCCACCACGCGGGCTTTGGCATAGATTTTCAGCCGGGCCCTTTGCGGGTACGATACCATGATCATCGCCACTTGCGGGTGCGTAGCGATGTTGCCGACCGAGATGTATTGCTTGTTTCCCGTAAAATCCACAAAACCGATCGTTTGAGCGTCGATCACTTTGACAAATCCCTTCGGTCCGCCGCGGTGCTGGATGTAGGGGTAGCCGTTTTCGCCGATGGAAGCCAGGTACAGGCTGTCGCGGTCGGAAATGAACAGGATCTCGTTCTCGGACAGGCCGTCCGTCACTCCGAATTTTTCGGCTTTTTCGTAGGCTTTTCGGCTGCCTTTGGCCTCCTGGAGGTTTTTGACGGCATCGGTAAATGCCAGTTTGGCGTAGTTCATAAGCGGCGGTCCTTTTCCTGAATGGCGAGGTCGTTGATGCTGAGCAGCTGTTTACCTTAAAAACCGGGGCCGGGGCGGCTGTTGACCGCCCCGGCGCTTTGTCAGGCCAACACTTCTTCGAGTTCGACGGCCACGGGAAAGTCGATGGGCACTTGCGTGATGTTGTGCAGATAGTTCATCACGACTTTGTCGGCGATGGCCAGGATGGCGTCCACCAATCCGGCTTTGGTATAACCGGCGGCGAAGAAATTTTGCAGCGTGCCGTCCGCGGGGCGGCCGTGGCTTTGGGTGATTTCGGCGACCAGGCGCACCAGTGCATCCAGTTTGGGGTCAAAAGAAGCCGAGCCGCTGCGGATTTCGATGACCTGCGCATCGGTAAACCCGTTCATTTTCCCGATCACCGTATGCGCCGACTGGCAGTAGCGGCAGCCGTTGACCTGGCTGACGACGAGGTTGACGGCCTCTTTTTCTTTTTTGGACAGGGAGGTTTTGGCGTTTTGGAACTGCAGGTAGGTGCCCAGGGCTGTATCGCTGTACGCGATGGCAGCAAAGAGGTTGGGCACGAAGCCGAGGCCTTTTTGCAGGTTGTCGAAAATGATCTGGTTGTCGGCGCCTACTTCTGCGCGGGTGGGGACATTAAAATGTGTCATCTCTTGAAAAATTTGATATTGAAAATGTTGTTCAAAATGATGACACAAAGGTGGGGGGCCAGGCAGGGGGAGTGTTAGGTCGGATTTCCCGTAGAGTTGGCAATTCTTCCCGATTCCCTGAATTCCGTCGGAGAGATGCCTTCCTGCGCTTTGAAAAACCGGCTGAACGCCTGCACATCCTCATAGCCGATTTCGTACGCGATCTCCTTGACCGCCCGGTCAGTGTATTGCAGGAGGCGCCGGGCTTCCAGCATTTTGCGTTCCTGAATGAGTTGAAGCGGGGTTTTTACGCCGATTCGGGAGAACAGGTTGGAAATCGTTTTCGGCGATTTGTGCAGCATACCGGCGTAATCCGCCACGCTGTGTTTGGTTTTGAAATGATTTTCGACCAAAAAATTGAACTCGCGGACAATGTCCGACTGAACTTTTTCCAGGGCGCCCAGCGGTTGCTGGTCCTTGTACAAGCGCGTAGAGAGGATAAGCAAGCGCTTGAGCATCATCTGCAACATTTCGATTTGCAGCTCGTCCTTCGACTGCATTTCGATGGAAAACATTTTCCAGAGGACCTCGAATTTTTCGAGCTCCTCCTCCGGGATATGAAAAACGGGCAGTTGCGAGGCGCCAAAAAACAGGATGCCCTTGCAGCCCACCTCGCTGTCGTGGTCGATGATGCAAAAGAACGGGCGGTTAAACCGGACCATGCGAAGCGACGTGACCTTTTCGACGCTCAGGCGATGAAATTCCGTCAGGCAAACGACCTGATTGGCGCCAAAAAGCTGCGTCCGGCCGTCGATGTTCAGTACCGTTTGATTGTCCTGCATCCAAAGCAGGGTCAGACCGCTTGCCATTTTTTCTTTTAAAATGGAGCAGTTCAAGGGGCTGATCTCTTCAAGCCGGAGGTATTCATGGGCATTTCCTGTAAATTCCATAGTAGCGGGGAATATCTTCCTGAGTAAGCTTCCATCAACAAAAAGAGCCGCTGATAGTTGGCACTTACTGCCTTGCCAGCACGATGCCAAGCATCGCGCCAGCAGCCAAGCATCGCGCCAGCAGCCAAGCATCGCGCCAGCCGGGTACCGGGTTCAGGCAGACTTTTTACATTTGGGTTCCCTACCGGTCGTCACCGTGCTCAACAAATATTGCATTCTGGTTTTACTCCTGCTGGCCAGCCGACTCGCTGCCCAGCCGGCCGTCGAGCTCCAAAAAATCGGGATCGAAGAGGGTTTGTCCCAGGGTTTTGTCTCGACGATTTGCCAGGACCGCGAGGGATTTCTGTGGTTTGGCACCAACAGCGGCCTGAACCGCTACGACGGCTACGAATTCACCATTTTCCGCCACGACCCTTACGATCCGCACTCCCTGTCGCACAACGAGATCGTCGGGATCGCCGATTTTGGAGAAATGCTGTGCGTGCTCACCCTCGGCGGCGTCGATTTTTTTGACAAAAGCACCCGCCGTTTTTATCACCTCGACAGGCCCCTGGGCGATATGCGCCTCACGGGCGGCAAAATTTTCGGCGACGGGCAAAACAACCTGTGGTACCTGGGCAAATACGCCGGCAAGGCCGCCTTTTTTCATCTCCGCCTGCCGCCCGGGCTCGCCGGTTTGCTGCGCGAGGGAGTCGCGCTGAATCAACAGATCACAATCGAACCTATTCACGCGGGCCACCGGATACTGGACGTCGGCCCCGGCGACGATGGAAAAATCTGCTGGCTGCTCGAGCCGGACAGTCTTTTCCAGTTAGACGCCGCCACCGTTATGCAACGCATTCCGCTTCCGGCCGCCGCGACAACCATCCTGTCCGATGGCCAAAAAGGGCTTTTTCTGTTGGGCCCCGAGCACCTCGCCTGGTACAATCCGGCGCGCAGCGAACAACCCTGGACGCTGTCCCGCACACAGTTCCCCGAAGCGGCGGCTTTGTTGTCGTTCGATGCGCAGCGGCAGCGGCTTTGGATAGGCTACCACCAGGTTATGGAATTTGATGTCCGCCAATGGCCGGAGACCTTTTCCATCAATCAGGCTAAAATGCATTTCGATATTCCGGCCGGTGTAGTCAGCTGCCTGATGGACCGCTACGACATGTTGTGGTTCGGCACCAATGCGCGCGGGATCGTCCGGTACAATCCCCGTACCAGTGTTTTCAAAAATTACCTGCCCGGCGCTTCCATTTACAGCCCGCCGGCGGTCGATGCAAGGGGATGGGTGTGGCTCGGCCAGCACCTGGATGCCAGGGGCGTTTCTGTCTTCAACCAGCGATTCAATCCTGCCAAGGGTCAGTTATCGCCCTACCCTTTTGCTAACCGTATCCCGGACATGAAAGTTTCGCGCAGCCTGACCGACGCCGGCGGGGATGTATGGACGGCGGGAATTGAACAACTACACCCTGAGCGTGGCGTGCTAATCCATTACCGGCCGGCCGATGGCGCCACCGAATTGTTCTATTTCCCCAGAGCCGGGGGCAAAGAAATTGTAGCCCTGGCATGCTGCTATGGAAAGGACGGAGACCGGTTTTGGATCATGCTGCCGGGCGAGATGATCCGCTTCGACCGGGCGACAAAGCAGTTTCATTCCTTTGATTTCAGCTCGTTCTGTCCGGATGTTTTTTCAATCAATGCCGCCGCGGTCACCCCCGACGGCAGCAAGTGGATCGGGCTGCCGCGCGGGCTGCTCCGGGCCGTTCCGGCGGAGGGCGAAGGCTACAGTTTCGAGCTGCTCACCAACAACCCGGCCCAGCGCAACAGCCTGCCCGACAACGGCATCCGGTCCTTGCTGACCGACCCCTCCGACGGCGGGCTGCTCTGGATCGGCACGGCAGGCGGCGGCCTGAGCCGCCTGGATATCCGGACCAACCAGTTTACCCATTTCAACACCCAAAACGGCTTGCCGGACAACGTCGTCTACGGCATCGTGCCCGACGACGACGGGCACCTGTGGCTGAGCACGAACAAGGGATTGACCAAATTCAACCCAACGACCCGGCAATTCCAGTATTTTTTCAAATCCGACGGCTTGCAGGAAAATGAATTCAACACCTACGCCGCCGGAAAAGCGCCCGACGGCGCACTGCTCTTCGGCGGCGTGAACGGCCTGACGATCTTTCATCCGGCCGATGTGAACGTCAACAAGTCGCCGCCCGCCGTGCGTATTACAGGTTTGAAAATCAACGGCTTGGCCACCGACCCGAGGGATTCGGCAGCCCTGCTCCGGACCGACATCCAATTTTCGGAAGCGCTGGAATTGCCTTTTTCCAAAAACAATATCACCCTCCAGTTCGTCGCCCTGGATTTCACCCAGCCGGAGCGCAACCGCTTCCGCTTCTACCTCGAAGGCGCGGAGCCCGAATGGGCCCACGAGGGATTCGAACACACCGCGCAATACCTCAATTTACCCCCGGGCCACTACGTTTTCAAGGTCAAAGGCGCCAACAGCGACGGCGTCTGGAACGACACGCCGGTCACCCTGCGCATCACTATCCTGCCGCCCTGGTACAGAAGCACTTTGGCCTATCTCCTTTACGCGCTGCTGTTCGGCGGGAGTTGCTATGCGTTCTACCGGTTCCAGTTGAGCCGCCGCCTCGAACACGCTGAAAACGCCCGTCTGAAAGAACTCGACCAGGTGAAAAGCCGGATTTACACCAACATCACCCACGAATTCCGCACGCCGCTGACCATTATTCTGGGCATGGCGGAGGTGCTGGAGAAAAGTGGCAGTAGCAGTAGCACTGGCGCCAGTGCCACTGCCACTGCAACTGCCCTCATCCAAAGAAACGGCCAGAACCTGCTCACCCTGATCAACCAGTTGCTCGATTTGTCCAAACTGGAAACCGGCAAAATGGCGCTGCACCGTACGCGGGGCGACATCGTTTCCTTCATCAAATACCTGGGCGAGTCGTTTCACTCCTTTGCTGCGGGAAAGGGCGTTCAGTTGCATTTCCTTTCAGAAATACCGGAACTGGAGATGGCTTTCGACCGCGAGAAAATCCAGGCTATCCTGTTCAATCTCTTGTCCAACGCCATCAAATTCACCCCGGAAGGCGGACACGTGTATTTGCAAATCGGGGAAAAAGAAGAAAAACGACAGCGCCTGCTCAGCCTGCGGGTCAAAGACACCGGCATCGGCATCGCAGCGGAGCAACTGCCCCTGATCTTCGACCGCTTTTACCAGGCCGACGACACGGCCACCCGAAAGGGCGAGGGCACCGGCATCGGGCTGGCGCTGGTGCGCGAACTGGTCAAACTCATGGAAGGCGAAGTGCAGGTGAGCAGCCGCCCCGGCGAAGGCACTGTGTTCAGCGTGCTGCTCCCGGTGGTCCATGCCGACAATTCCCTGCCCGAAGGGACCGGTACTCCTGTCGCGGAAATACCCGCTGCCGAACCGCTTCCTTCCCCGAAAGAAGCGCCCTCCCACCCTGACAGCGAGCGCCCGCTGGTGCTCCTGGTGGAGGACAATGCCGACGTGCTGGATTACCTGAAAGCCTGCATCGGCGCCGATTACCAGGTCGCCGTGGCCAACAACGGCCGCGAAGGCCTCGAACGCGCCCTCGAACTGGTGCCCGACCTTGTGCTCAGCGACGTGATGATGCCCGAAATGGACGGCCTCGAACTCTGCCGCCTCCTCAAGACCGACGAACGCACGAGCCACGTCCCGCTCGTGCTGCTCACCGCCCGGGCCGATGTCGCCTCACGGATCGAAGGCCTCCACCGCGGCGCCGACGACTACCTCGCCAAACCCTTCGACCGCCGCGAACTGCTCGCCCGAATGTCGAACCTGATCCTTTTGCGCCGCCAATTGCACGCCCGCTACGCCAGTCTGGCACCGGCGCCCACTTCCGATCCCGAGCTGCAAATGGAAGACGCTTTTTTGCAAAAAATCCGCGCCGTGGTGGAGGCGCATCTCTCCGACGCCGATTTCGAAATGCCCCAACTGGAACGCGCCCTGGGCATGAGCCGCAGCCAGATTTTCCGCAAAGTGCGGGCTTTGACCGGGCGCTCGCCTTCGCTGTACATGCGGTCGGTGCGACTGCACCGGGCCAAGGAACTGCTGCAAACTTCCCGGATGAGCATCTCGGAAATCGCCTACGAGGTCGGATTCGCCACGCCCGCTTATTTTTCAACAGCCTTTCAGGAAGAATTCGGCGCCCCGCCGAGCGCGATGCGGTAATTTTTCTCCAAATCGTTTTACGACTGCTATTTTTCTGAAAATCAACTAGTTGAACCATGTTGCATCGTTGCGATGCAACATGAACGAAAGCCTTTTTTCCTGATACAACATAGCGGAAAGCATTTGAACGATGGGTGAAAGTGCCTTGCCCGGACCGGCCGGCACTTTTGTGCCAGATCACCGCCGGAGTTGCGGTGGCGATGGTTTCACAAAAAAATGTTCAACAATGAAAACGATGTTTTTCCAGGGTAAAGCCGCTTCGGCTTTTTCCAAAATCCAGACCTACCTGATGCGCTGCGGGCTTTTGCCGGCGCTCTGTTTTCTGCTCGGCGGGCCTGCGGGTTTTGCGCAATCCTCCGGTACGATTATCGCCGACGGACAGCAACAACTGGTGAATTTCACGGGCTCTTACCAGGATTTGTTCATCCCCTACGACACCTACATTCAGGAAATCAGTTTTTATATCAAGGGCGCGACGCCTGCAGGCGGTGGCGCTATCGTGCAGGGCACCTACTTCGTAGGCAACCAGCCCGGCTATATCCAGCCAGGTTCCATTGTGCGTTTTATCATAGGCGGCCACGGACAAACAGGCACCTATTCCGACGATCAAAGTGCCGGCGGCGGCGGCGGCGCTTCGGCGATCCTGATCCGGCAGCCGGGCGAGTCGACGTTCACTCACCTGCTGATCGCAGGCGGCGGCGGCGGCGCATGCCGGGGCCAGGAAATCCACGATGACGGCGCAAAATACCTGCACAAAACGCCCGGAGTGCCCGGCCGCGCCTCTTCCAACGGCTCGGCCGGTACCGGCGCCAACTACTTTACCGGCGGCGATGCCGGTTCGGCGGGAACCGACGGCGACGGCGGCGGCGCAGGCACCATCAATGCCTTTCAAACGCCCGTCACCTGCGGCGGCGGCGGGTATTTGTCCACGGGTACCAACAACGACTGTGGCCAGGGCGCCGGCAAGAAAGCCCACCCCGGCGGTGCGAGCGGCGGAAACGGCACTTGTGAACTGACCGAATTTTATGCCGGCGGCTTTGGTTACGGCAGCGGCGGAGCAGGCGTTTACATCGAGTTGTACGCAGCCGACGGTTTGGTCGGCGGCGGCGGCGGCGGCGGATTTTCGGGCGGCGGCGGCGGGAGCGTCGTGTGGGGCGGCGGCGGCGGCGGCGGAAGCGCTATTTCTTACGACAAATTTTACCCGTTGCCCGGTTCCAATCTGATCCTTGAAGGCGTTACCGTGACGGCCAATGAAAACGGCGAAGCATCCTACTTTTGCCACCTGCCGACAGTCGAAGCCCATTGCAAAAACGTCACCCTGCAAATGGAATACGTCCCCGAGCTCGTCCTGAACGCTTACGATGTGGTGGGTGAGAATACCATCGGAGGTATGAGCTATGCCGTTTCGCAAACTATTTTCGATTGCGCCGACATCGGCCAAACCATCCCCGTGACCCTGACGGTGACCGGAATCGCCGGTAACACCGACCAGTGCACGGCCATGATCACCGTGGAGGACCACAGTATCCCCATCCTGACCTGCCCGGCCAATGTGCTGAAAGACAATGACCCCGGCGTGTGCGGCGCGGTGGCCAGTTACGGTCCCTGGACGATGAACGACAATTGCGGAGGCACCGTAGTGCTCGAAACCGGCCTGCCGCAGGGGAGTTTTTTCCCGGGTGGCACCACTACACAGGTGTACCGCGCGACGGATAAGGGAAACAATACCGCCACCTGTTCTTTCACCGTCACTGTTCGCGACGTACAAAAGCCCGTCGTGACCTGCCCGGCCAACCTCGTGAAAGACAACAACGAAGGTTTTTGCGGTGCGGTCGTGAGTTTTACCGCCACGGCGACCGACAATTGCGCGGCCATCGTAGAGCAGACCTCGGGTTTGCTGAGCAATGCCATGTTCCCCGTCGGCACATCCACGGTGGCGTTCAGGGCCATCGACGCGGCCAACAACTCGGCTACCTGCTCTTTTACGGTGACGGTGACGGACAAGGAAAAACCCGTCGTTTTTTGCAAAGACGCCACTGTTGAACTCAACACAAGCGGAGAGGGCGGCATCGTGACGGCAGATGTTTTTCAATACGGCGCCGACAATTGCGGAGCGGTCAGCCAGCTTGCCGTTTCGCCCAATGCCTTCTCTTGCAGCAATTTGGGGGCAAATACCGTGACACTGACCGTCAAAGACAGCCACGACAACCTCGCCACCTGTTCCGCCACCGTGACCGTACTGGACAAACGCCACCCCGTCATGCTTTGTAAAAACGTTACGCTGAACCTCGACGCCAGCGGCCAGGCTACGCTCAGTACGGAACAGGTGAACAACGGCAGCTCCGACAACTGCGCCATTGCCGTCATGAACCTGACCAAAACGAACTTTACCTGCGCCGACCTGGGCAACCAGACGGTGCAACTCGGCGCCACCGACGCCAGCGGCAACAAAGCCGAATGCAGCAGCATCGTGACCGTTCGCGACGTGACCGCCCCGGTGGCCAAGTGCAAAAACGCCACCATTCAGCTGAATGCCCAGGGCACCGCGGCACCCGCCTTCAACCAGCTCGACAATGGCTCTTCCGACGCCTGCGGAATCATGGCCAACACGCTGACACCCAATGTCCTGAACTGCGCCAATGTGGGCACCAACGTGATCATCCTGAGCGTCAGTGACGCGAGCGGCAACTCGTCGTCCTGCACCGCCACGGTGACTGTCAAAGACCAGGTAGCGCCCCAGGCCAAGTGCAAAAACATCACCGTTTACCTGAATGACGCGGGGCAGGCCGGCCTCACCGCCGCCCAGCTGGACAACGGCAGCACGGACGCCTGCGGCATCCAAAGCCTGACGATCAACACCAGCAGTTTCAATTGCGGACAAATCAACAGCAGTTTGCCCGTGTGGCTCTCGGTGAAAGACGTGCACAACAACACCGCCACCTGCCAGGCGATGGTGACGGTAAAAGACAACCTCGCTCCTACGGCCATTTGCGAGAACGTGACGGTACAACTCAACGCCCAGGGCAAAGCCACGGTGTACGGCGCGGCGCTGGCCGACGGCAGCTACGACAACTGCTCCGTCTGGTCCTACGCTCCGGTGTCCAAACAATACACCGCCGCCAATCTCGGCGTGAACAACCTGACCATCACGGTCAAAGACTGGAGCAACAACGCCTCCACCTGCGTGGCCCAGGTGACCGTGCTGGCCAGCGGCGGCAGCCTCGTCATGATCGAAAATTCAACAACAGAAGACGGTGGCGAACAAGCCGGCGAAACCCAGGCGGAGGAACGAATGGCCGCAGCATCGCGGGATGAAAACGTTCGCATTTTCCCCAACCCGACAGCCGGCCTTGCGACACTGACGTTCC
>JBGAJY010000203.1:0-9927 GCA_044224705.1 Saprospiraceae bacterium | reverse complement strand
AGGGCAAGAGGCAAAGGGCAAGGGGCAAACATGGATCATGCCCAAAATTCGGGATGATCCATGTTTGCCTCTTGCCCTTTGCCCTTTGCTTATTGCCCCTTGCCCTTTGCTTTTCGGTTCCCCAGGTCGATGTTCACCAGCATGGCCATACTCATGAAGAACAGCGAACCGATTTTGTCGGTCTCGACAAAATCATTCATCAGCATCAGCAGGGCGATGAGCACGAAACAGAGAAGGGCCGAGAGCAGCACCCGCCGGCGGGCGGGGTCCTCGGTTTGGTGGTACACGCGTTCACCTATCAGGACGACAAAAAAGCAGAGCCCGATAAAAATTGCCGCGCCGGGCAATCCTTGTTCCACGGCCGTCATCAGGTAATAGTTGTGCATCCCGGAGCGCTCGGGGTTGTCGCTCACATAGGTCCGGAAGCTGCTGACGGTATAGTTTTTATAAAAAAAGTAAAAGTTGCCCGGTCCGAAACCCAGCAGGGGCTTGTCGTGCAGCATGGCCGAAGCCGCCACCCAGCGGTACACGCGCTCCATCGTGGAAATATCCTGCAATTTGGTGGTGGCTTCCAGCAGGTTGTCGAAACTGGTGTGTGTAACGGTTCTTTGATAATCCGGCGCAAATTCGAGCCAGTTGTCGCGGGTGCCTACCCAGTGGATGAACAGCGTAAAAACCAGCACGACACCTGCCAGTGTGGCTTTCATCAACCGCCTCCGAACGAGCCAGCGGATACCTATGGCAGCCACCAGCGCAACGTATGCCGCACGGGTATAGGCGAAATTGATGCCCACCAAAAAGATCAGAATACCCAGGATCAGCAGCGTCCATTGCCACGACCAGCGCCGGTACCACCAGGTGCCGTACCAGACAAACGGGAGAAAAATAGCGAGCAAACACGCATACACCACGTGGTTGCGATAAAACGGCCCCATGACGAAGTTGACCGTTTTAAAAGAAAAACCCGAAGGTGCATGGCGCGCCAAAACGATAACTGTGGTAATCAGCAAGGGAATAAAAAACCACCAAAGGAGGTTTTTCCAGGACTTTGCGCCGTCGAGCACACGGCCGGCCAGGAAGTAGAACACGATCACGTACCAGCCCTTGGCCAGCAAAAATTTGAAGGAGACTATCGCGTCCTGGGAGGTGCTCACGCTCAGGGTCATCCAGGCCAGGTGAACAAACAGTGCCAGCGTCACGGGGTGCCGCAAAAAACGCCCGTCCAGCGTACGCCAATGCTGAAACAACCAGGCCAGCGAAGCCAGGGTCAGCAGCCACATCAGGGGCTCGGATGGCAGGTCGGTCCCAAACCCTCCTGGCAATTCCATTTCGATGGAAGGCGGAATGCAGGCCAGCATCAGGAAAAAAATGCGGTGAAAATCGACCACCGTCCACCACAACAACAGCAGCCCGAAGGGCAGGGCCATCAACCACAGCTGATCCAGCCAAACGGCAGCCCAAATGCTGGCCACGCCAACCAGACCCGTCGCAGCGACCAACGAGCCGAGCGGCTGCTCCCGGGGCACGGCGGTCAGCCATTCGGCAGTTTGTCGGACAACGTGCAGGGTTTTGGCCAGGACGGTATTCATAAAGGAAGGACTTCCAGGCTTGTGGGCCTATTCTTTGTTGCGAAAACTGTCGGCCAGCATGGCGGCCAGCACGGTGAACAAAAAAGCCGCGAGCAGTGCTGAAATAACGATGACTGTGCGGTGCGGACGGCTTTTAACCCGTGGAATTTCGGCGCGTTCCACCACCAGCAGGGCGGGAATGTCGGTGTTGAAGGAGGATTTGATGTGGTTGTATCGCTCCAGATCGAAACTGAGTTGTTTGCGTGCCTGAAAATGCAGGTCGGTCAAAATGGCTACCTGCGGCAGACCTTCGTTGAACCGCCGGATACTGAGGCTGGTCGAGTTGTCCCCGGTCGAAAACAGTTGCTGCCGTTGTTTCTCTGCGGCCCGCAGGTTGGCTTTGATGTATTCGACCGTGTCGCGGGGGATCAGCGGGTTGTTTTGCAGTACTTCGAGGCGGGCGCGGTTTTGCACGATGCCTGCTTCGGCATTGGTGAGTTGCTCGGAAAGTTGCTCACCCTGTGCTGAGGCGTCATAAATACCGTAGCGGGCCTGCATGGTGCGCAGGCTGTCGCCCAGGATGTTCAATTCGGCCTGTTTACGTTTGATGTTGTCGTCAAATGCTGCGAGAAGCCGTCCCTGGCTTTCTTTGGTGAGCCGTTGCGCGAGCGCACTGACGTGTTCGCGGGCCTCATTGGCTATGGCCGCGGCCAATTCAGGGTCGGTATCTTCGACGCTGATGACGAGGGCGTCGTTTTTATTTTTTTCGACGTTAAAAAGCCCGCGAAAAACCTCCCGTGCCTTGAAAGGGCCTTCCAGCGACGTGGAGTCGATGTTGTAATGCTGAAAAAGTCCGAATTTGGCGATCAGGTAGTCGGCCAGTTCGTTGCTGGAGGCGATTTCCAGAAGGCGGTCCAGTTCGCGGTCGCCGCCGTAATAATCTGTCACGGCACTGGAGCTGCCGAACATCAGTTCGGGATTGGACAGTTGGGGGCTGGTGGGGTAAAAAGTGGTGCTGGCTTTGTAATAATTTTTCAGGACCAGGGCAAAAACTATGCTCCCGGCCAGGGCCAAAAGGCAAACGTTGCGGAGTGTTTTTCTCCAACGGTAAATGGTCTGAAAAGTACCAATCAAATTGTCGCGCTTATCCATACTGGATGGTTGATTCGTTTTGGGAACCGCAGGATGCCGGTTCCTCGCCGCATGGTATCGCCAACCTCCCGGTTGGCCATAAAAGGGGCAAAAGTAGAAAAAACAGCGCCCGCCAAAGGGGTTGGGCAAAAAAGCCGCCCGGCGGGACGCGTGTTCCGGCCGGGCGGCGATTTTTCCGGCGCAGCCGGAAAACGTATCAGGAGCGTTGAAAGCTGCCTGGGCGCAAACTTAGCTCCATTCAGCCAGCAAACGCTCGGCTTCTGCGGAGCCCATCTGTGCGGCGGCTTCCAGGTCGTGGGCGAATTCGGGGCGCCCGACCTGCCGTTTGGCGATGCCGCGATACAACAGGCCGTCGGCATCGGGTACGAATTCGACGCCGGCCGACATGCCCAGCGTCTGGTCGAATGCATCCAGGGCGGCGCGGGCGTCGTTCATTTCGAGCAAAGCTTTGCCGAGAAACCAGGCTGCGCGGCGGCGGCGCGGGAAGTTCGGGTCGTCTTCGGTAAAATTGCGTTGCAGGTAAAGCCGCATTTCCTGTGCCGCTTCGGTAAAGCGTTTGGCGCGAAAGAGGCTTTCACCTTTTTTCAGGCGGGCCAGCCAGTGCACCGGTTGAAGCGCCAGCGAACGCTTGACGGCCTGGTCGAGGTCCGTAACGGCGCCTTCCCAGTCGTTTTTCAGCATTTTTACCTTGCCACTGCCGTAGTACGGTTCAGGGTTATTGGGATTGATCGAAATGCTTTTGGTGAAATCGTGCAGTGCGTCGTTGAAATTTTTCAGCTTGTAATTCACGTAGCCGCGGCGTTCGTAGGCCAGGGCGTGGCGCTCGAATTTGTCGATCGCGCGGCTCAATGCAGCGCCGGCTTCCTGCTCTTTTCCTTGTTCCACGAGTTCGCGGCCACGCAGGTATTCGGCCACAGCCACCTTGTCGGACGAAGGTTCGATGGTCAGGTCGGCCATGAGGCGGCCATTGTCCACACTCCAGGCGCGGATATGACCGGCGACGGCAAATTGCGCGACTTCATCCAGCAGGGCTGTAGTGCTGCGCCAGTGCTTGTCGCTGTTCATCAGCGTCTGCTGCGGCAGCACGAGAGCGAATTCCTCGGCGACAAATACCTGTTCGGGTTTGAACAGAATATCTGCTTTGTAACACGTTTCGAGGCGGGTGAGCCAGTGGCGCATCACTACATCGTAGGTACGCTGGCTGCCGAACTCGAGCCGGCCTTTAAAAATCAGTTTGAGCGCTTGCATAACATCCTGCTGCTTGGCAGCCGCCCCTGGAAGCAGGGGACGACGCGGTGAAAATTTGGTCATAAGGGTGTTTTCAATCGGTCAAAAGGGGACCGTTTTTTCAGGGCGACAGCATACCATCCGGTTTTCGGCAACGGGCAGGGGAACCCGCGGCGTCGGATTGGCCGGTATATTTACGCATTAGAGGCGGACGATCCGGGATTAAAACCCCGACCGCCAAAGAATTACCCACGAAAACAGAAGATAGATGCCCTTTCGGAAGATTCGAATCAGTAAGAGTGTAAACAACTGTCCGCCCGGAAGGGTTCGCTTTCCCAAATATCAAGAGGTCAAATATCCGCAATTTGCCCCGTTCGGCCAAACTGAAACAGCAGGAATTTATAAAAAAATTATTTGTTTGTTAAATCTTTATAAAATTTCATTCTGAACATTTGTCATTTGACCCCGCATTACCCAATAAATGTTAAGTTTTGGCTTCGGTTTTTTTCAATGTATCATTAGCCGGGGCTTGTTTAATTTGCCGCTTTGTTTGTTTATCCTTTTCTCTGCCGTGTCGGCCTGCCGGATCGGATTGTAACTCAAATTGTTTGAAAAACAAGATCGCGAAATGACAGAAAAACGTTTGTTCGACTATCTCTACGACCAATTGGCCCATTTTCCGCAAGCCCGCGCTTTTGGCTACAAGTCCGACGATGGCACCTGGCACTACCGCTCCACCGCTGAAACCGTCGAACTCGTGAATCGCGCCAGCGTCGGCCTGCTCCGGCTGGGCCTGCGCCCGGGCGACAAAGTGAGCACCGTAGTGTACCGGACCATGCCCGATTGGGTCGTGCTGGATTTCGCGTTGCTTCAAATCGGCGTGCTCAACGTGCCCATGTACCCTACGATCAGCTCCCGCGAATACGAATACATCCTGAATGAAGCCGAAGTGCAATATTGCTTTGTTGGCGACGGCGATCTGTTCGAAAAGGTCAGCAAAGCCCGCGCTCAGGTGCCTGGCCTCAAAGAAATATTTTCCTTTTACGAACACCCGGCCGCGCGCCACTGGACCACCCTGATGGCCGATCCGGATAGCGACACGTCGGAAGTGGAACAGATCAAAAACAGTATTCGTCCCGACGACCTGGCCACCCTGATCTATACCTCAGGCACCACCGGCGACCCCAAAGGGGTGATGCTCACCCATCGCAACGTGACTTACAACGTGGACACTATGCGTCCCTTTATTCCATTGGCTCCGGGCGACCGGGCACTGAGCTTCCTGCCTGTGAGCCACATTTTTGAACGGGCAGTCATCTACGCCTACACGGCCTACGGGGCATCCGTCTCCTTTACCGGCACCGACAACCTGGGCGGCGACGACGGCGACCTCAAAGCCATCCGGCCCCATTTTTTTTCCGCCGTGCCGCGACTGCTGGAGAAAGTGTACGAACGCATTGTCGACAAAGGACTCGAACTCGGCGGCCTCAAACGCGCGCTGTTTTTCTGGGCGCTGGCCCTCACCGACCACTGGGATTTTGATCAAAAACCAGGCTTATTTACCCGCCTGAAACGTGCCCTTGCCGACCGTTTGATTTTTTCCAAATGGCGCGCCGCACTCGGTGGTGAGGTGCGGGGCATCATCACTGGAGCCAGCCCATGCCCGGTCAAAATCATGCGGACTTTCAATGCCGCAGGTATCCCGTTGCGCGAAGGTTATGGCATGAGCGAAGCCGCTCCGGCCCTGAGTTTCTGCCGTTTCGAACCGGGCGGCACCCTGCTGGGCGCCGTCGGCCCCTTGCTCGACGGGGTCGAATTGCTCATCGAACCGAGCCCCGACTACCGCCCCGGAGAAGGGGAGATCATCGCCAGCAGCCCCGGCATCATGCTCGGCTATTACAAACAGCCGGAAAAAACGGCAGAAGTGCTGCGTTTTGAAAACGGCAAACGCTGGCTGGCCACCGGCGACGTCGGGTGTTTCGTGGAAGGACCGGGCGGAAAGCCTTTTCTGAAAATTACCGACCGCAAAAAAGAACTGCTCAAAACCAGCGGCGGCAAATACGTGGCGCCCGCACCGCTGGAAGCCCGGCTGAAAGAACACCGCCTCGTAGAACAGGCCATGGTCGTGGGCGACGGCCTGAAATTTGTCTCTGCCCTGATCGTGCCGGCTCAGACGGCCCTGCGCGACTGGTGCCACAAACACGCGATCGAATGGACCAGTTTGCCCGAGATGCTACGCCATCCGCGCGTGATCGAGCGGTACCAAATGCTGCTGGACCGCATCAATCCCGACTTTGGAAAAGCCGAACAAATCAAAAAATTCGCGCTGTTGCCGGAGTCCTGGGAAGCCGTGCGCAAGGATGGCACGGAGGCCGAACTGACCCCCACGCTGAAACTGAAACGCCGGGTGATCGTGGAGAAATTCCGCCGGGAAATTGAAGAACTGTACGCTTAAAACAACCCGTTAACGACCGCCGGTACGATGGAAAAAACAACTTTCCGAACGCTGCAATCCAAAAAACGGATTGCCCTGGTAGCGCACGACCACAAAAAAGACGATCTGCTCGACTGGGCGGTGTACAACCGGCACGTGCTGGCGCAACACGAACTGTTGGCCACGGGAACCACGGGCCTGCTCCTGGAAAAAACCTTGAACCTGCCGGTGAAACGCCTGCTCAGCGGTCCGCTCGGCGGCGACCAGCAAATCGGCGCCATGATCGCCCAGGGGGAAATCGACGTCCTGATTTTTTTCTGGGACCCGATGGAAGCCCAGCCGCACGACCCCGATATCAAAGCGCTGCTGCGCCTGGGAGTCGTCTGGAATATCCCGATCGCCTGCGACCGCTCCACGGCCGATTTTCTGCTGACGTCGCCGCTCATGCACCAGGCCTACGACGCGGCTTTGACGGATTACACGGAGTACCAGCAACGGCTACAAAAGACGCTGGCCAAAAGCAGGAAAAAGTGATTGACGATTGACGAAATAAGATACCACTTATACCGGCTTACCTGTTCCCGCCGCCTTTCTTCTCCTTGTCCTTTTCCTCTCTTTCGCGGCCGAGCAGTTTGTCGAAGAAGTCCTTGCGGCGTTCTTTCCGGTCCTCCTTGCGTTCTTCGCGTTCGGCATCTTTTGCTCTTTGCTCGGGGTCCACGCCTTCGCCGCCGGGTGTTTCCTGCATGCCGAAATAGGAATTCATCACGTCTTCCAGGTCTTTGAAGCCCCGGGCGCGCATGGTATCGGCGATGGTGCTGTCGCGCATGAGGATGTTGAAGGTGTCGGGTGAAATGCCGATCCAGGGAGGGCAGCCGAACTGGTTGAGCACTGCCGGGCTGGGTTCGGGAAATCGCTCGGTGAGCAGTTTGCCGTATTTTTTATCGTTGGCCATTTTGTGCCAGAACCAGCCTACGATGGGCAAGGCCATGGCCGAGCCTTGTCCGAGCGACATGTCGCGGAAGCGCACGGCCGGACTTTCGCCGCCGACCCAGGCGCCGGTGACAAGTTGAGGGTTGTAGCAAATGAACCAGCCGTCCGATTGGTTTTGCGTGGTGCCGGTTTTTCCCGCAAAATCGCCCTGGATGCCAAAGCCCGAGCGCAGGCGGGCGCCGGTGCCGTAGTTGATCACCTGCTGGAGCATGCGGGTCATGGTGGCAGCCTGGTCAGTGGTCAGGGCGCGTTCCGACAGGTTGAGTTTTGGGTTTTTTTTCAGTTCTTCTTCGTAGTCGTACAGCACTTTGCCTTGTCGGTCGGTCACCTTCAGAACCACCACGGGGTCGGGGCGCACGCCCTTGTTGGCCAGGGTGCCGTACACCTTCATCATGTCGTACAGCGAAATATCGGCGGCGCCGAGGCTGATGCCGAATTCGCGGGGCAGTTTGGCCGTGACGCCCATTTTTGCAGCCAGGTCGATGGTTTTTTGAATGCCGACCCGCTCGATGAGCTGGGCTGCAACCACGTTGACGGATTTCTGAAGGGCGCCGACCATGGTATAATAGCCGCCGTATCGCTCGTCCGCGTTGTGCGGTTCCCAGTCTTCGAGTTTGACCTTTTCATTGAGGAAAAAATCGCAGGGGCGAACGCTGTCCTGCAAGGCTGCCGAGTAGACGATCGGCTTGAACGTGGAGCCGACCTGCCGTTTGCTGAGCAGGTGGTCGAACTTGAAGTATTTGAAATTGGTGCCGCCGACCCAGGCCCGCACGTAGCCATTGCGGTGGTCCATGGCCATGAATCCGCAGTTCAGCAGGCAGAAATAATAGCGCACGCTGTCGAGCGGGGTCAT
Organism: Saprospiraceae bacterium; assembly: GCA_044224705.1. Lineage (GTDB taxonomy): Bacteria > Bacteroidota > Bacteroidia > Chitinophagales > Saprospiraceae > M3007. The sequence goes on along the minus strand of JBGAJY010000203.1, from coordinate 1,703 downwards.
GGTGGTGTCCGATTCCGAACCGCCGTTTTTCCAGGAAAAAACGGTCATGCGGGTCGGTTTCTGGAAGTTTTCAAGGATTTGAGCGTCGGACATTCCGGCGTCGGACAGGTTGCTCCAGCGGTCGCTGCGTCGGAGTTGTTCGTCGATCCATTTGTCGTCGCCCCAGGGTTTGCCGTTTTTGTAGTTTTTCCAGTGTTTGTCAAACTGTTGCTGCAGCGTCACCATGTGTTTGGCCACCGATTCTTCGGCATAGCGCTGCATCTGGGTATTGAGCGTGGTGTAGATTTTGAGTCCGTCGGTGTAGAGGTTGTAGTCGGAGCCGTCCTCTTTTTTCAGGGTTTTGAGCAGGCGGGGCATGGCCGAAGTGCGCAGGTATTCGCGGAAATAGGTCGCCATGCCGTCGTTGTTGGTGAAGTCGCCGTAGCGCTTGGCGCCGACGGGCTTTTTGGTCAGGGTCTCGAAGTCGGCTTTGGAGAGGTCGTTGTTCCGGACCATTTGCGAAAGCACGACGTTGCGGCGCGTTTTTGCGTTTTCGGGGTTGCGCACCGGGTCGTAGTAGGTGCTGGCCTTGAGCATGCCGATGAGCGTGGCCGCCTGGTCGGGGCTGAGGTCTTTGGGTTTTTTATTGAAAAAATATTTGCTCGCCACTTTGATCCCGAAACGGTCGCCGCCGAAGGGCACGGTGTTCAGGTACAGGTTCAGGAGTTCGTCTTTGGTATAAATCCTTTCGAGCTTCATGGAAATGAAGTTCTCCCGGATTTTATTGATCACAATGCTGAGTCCCGGCACGTGGTAGTTTTTGCGCGGATAGAGGTTTTTGGCCAATTGCTGGCTCAGGGTGGAGCCGCCGCCCGACGATTCGCGGCGAAACATCATGCCGTAGGCTACACGGAACCAGCTCTGTAAATCGATGCCCGAGTGCGTGAAAAAACGCCGGTCTTCGGTGGCGATAAGGGCTTTCACCACGAAGGGCGAAATGCTGTCCAGCGGGATGGTCGTGCGGTTTTCGATGTAAAACTTGCCGATGGGCTCGCGGTCGTTGTCGGAGGCGTACACCTCGCTGGTATTGGCGTTCTCGATGGTGCGCAATTCATCCATCGAGGGCAGGGGTCCGAAAAAGCCGAGCCAGACGCTGAGCACCAGGGCCATCAGCGCCACAAAACCCCATTTGGCGAGCCAGCCGGCCCAGGCCAGTATGCCGCCCACGACGGGCCACCGCTGCCGGAAAGCCGTCCAGCGCACCCGAACGGGGTACGTGTACCGAAGCCAGACATTGGTCAGCGGTGCAAAGAACGAGCGGATCGGCGCTGTCAGGCCTGCCCAAAAGGATTGTACAGGCGCCCAGACATAGACGAAGGCGCGACGGATTTTTTGAACGGTTTCATGTTGGAGGAGGGACTGAAAAAAATTGCGCATGGTTATGAGCACCCGGTTTAGGGACGCCGCCCGAGGGGCGTCGAAAGCTGGATTGGGCGAACTATTTTCCTAGAAAATCAAAGGATTGGGACGTTTAAACGGTCCCGTAAGATTGGCTCGAAAGGCGTCAAAAACGCCCCTCAGCCCGCAAAAACGCACGAAGGTAGCGAATATTGGAAACGGGCGGTCGCGAATTTTCAAGAGGAAAGGGGGAATGCAGATTGACGATACCTGTGATTTGATTTTGGATTTGAAACGTGGCTGGACGTGGCTGGCACGAGGCGAAG
>JBGAJY010000202.1:8608-10097 GCA_044224705.1 Saprospiraceae bacterium | reverse complement strand
GACGTTAGCGTCGGTTCGCCCCTGCTTTGTTGCAGAATTGTATGTATAAAAACGTCTACCTATCCATCGGGGAGCGCACGAGCGAGTCTTTCGGCAGGGGCTCCACGAAGTAAATGATCTTCGTGAGCCATTTGCTGGTATCCGGCTCGGCGCCAGGATCGGTGATGTATTCCTCGACGGCGGGCGGGATATTGCGCAGTTTTTTTTGCGTCATGTAATCGCCCATGGCGTAGTGGGCCTTTCCCGTGCTGTCGTACACCCCGTAATAGTCGATCACGAGGGCCCGGCCGCCACCGACGGTGAACACGCCCACGCCGCCGCCCAGTTTTTTCTCGACAGAAGTCGGCACGACGGCGGCCATGTCGGCAGTGCCTGTGGAGTCGTCGTGGGTCCAGAACAGGCCGGACGGCGCGCCGGCGAGGGGCAGCCCCTGTTCCTGCACGGTACTCATGGCCAAAGGCAAGGTATTCATGAAAAAGGCTGGAATTTCAGCAAAGGGCACCACTTTACGCACGCCGACGTAGTATTTCACGGGGATGTCGGATTCAGTGACTTCGTAGCCCCGGTATTTTGGATGAGCCAGTTCCTCGCAGATACGTTTGAGGTTGGCCAGGCCGTGTTCATAGTCTTTGCCCACGGCTGCATCCACGTTGGTGAACATGGCGAAGGCATTCCAGGGGAAGCCGATGTGCATATCGAAACCCCAGGAAACATGGGTTTTGGCGCCTTTGTCTTCGAGTTTGATGAAAGAAGGCGACACGCTTTCCCAGGGCTCTTTGAAGGCGAGTTCAATGTCGATACGCTGGGGCGTGATGGATTTGATGGTTTGGGTGCCCTTGCCTACGTCGTCGTTGCCCGACCAGGTGTATGCCGCGCCCACTTCACCGTCGGTACCGGAGATAGACGTTTTCATCTTGGGGTCGATGCCTTGCCAGGGCGACCATTTCGGGAAATTTTTGAAGAACCGGACTTGTTCAAAAACGGTATCGTGCGGGGCGTTGATCTCGATGCTGCGTTCGACATGATATTCTTTCGTGGCGAAAAAGCCCAGTCCGATCACGGCGGCGGCGAGGCCTAATACGATGTATAGAAGGATTTTGAGCGCTCTCATAACAGTTGGAATGGTGTGGAAGGTTGGTTAGTCAATTTTGCCACAAATTTGACATAAAAAGTTTTAAAAACAATAACTCCAAACAATCTTTTCGACCAAAAACAAAAAAGGCTGCCCTGGGGCAGCCCTTGAAAAACGGCGCAAGGCCGGTTTACACCGCAAAACTTTCCCCGCAGCTGCAGGTACGCGCGGCGTTTGGGTTGTTGAAGGAAAACCCTTTTCCGTTCAGTCCGCCGGAGAATTCCAGCGTGGTATTGAACAGGTAGAGGAAGCTTTTGAGGTCGGTGACCACTTTTACGCCGTTGTCTTCGAACACCTGGTCGTTCGGCCGCGATTCGTTGTCGAAATCGAGTTTGTACGACAGGCCGGAGCAGCCGC
>JBGAJY010000202.1:0-8558 GCA_044224705.1 Saprospiraceae bacterium | reverse complement strand
GAGGTGCTGGCTGTGGCGGATTTCACCGATCTTTTGCTTGGCGCTTTCAGCTACGAAAATCATTTTTTTAAACGGTTAACGGTACACGGGCAGGCAGTGCACGGTTGGATAATCAGGATTGAACCAGGGCGTCGGCGGTGGCCGGAGTGGTATCGGCGGCAAGCCCGTTTTTGTCCTGGTAGTCTTTGATGGCGGCCTTGATGGCGTCTTCGGCGAGCACGGAGCAGTGGATTTTGACGGGTGGCAGAGCCAGTTCTTCCACGATGTCCATGTTGTCGATTTTGGCGGCTTCGTCGAGGCTTTTGCCTTTGAGCCATTCGGTGGCAAGCGAAGAGGACGCGATAGCCGAGCCGCAGCCGAAGGTTTTGAATTTGGCGTCGCGGATCATGCCGGTAGCTTCGTCCACTTCGATCTGCAGGCGCATCACGTCGCCGCATTCGGGCGCTCCCACGAGGCCGGTACCTACGTTTTTGGCGTCTTTGTTCATCGAACCGACGTTGCGCGGGTTTTTGAAGTGATCGAGGACTTTTTCTGAGTATGCCATTTGAGTTGAAGATTTGAGTATTTGAAGATTCGAGGATTTGAGGGTTTGAGATCGAGGGTTTTCAAATTCTCGAATCTTCAAATACTCAAATCCTCACAGGATCAATGTGCACTCCATTCGATTTTGGTCAGATCCACGCCGTCTTTGTACATCTCCCAGATGGGCGAGAGTTCGCGCATGTGGTTGACGCCCTGGCTGACCAGTTTGATCGCCTCATCCACGTCTTCTTCGGTGGTGAAGCGGCCGAGGGAGAAGCGGATAGAGGAGTGCGCCAGGTCGTCGCCGAGGCCCATGCCCACAAGTACGTAGGAGGGTTCGAGCGAAGCCGAGGTACAGGCCGAGCCGGAGGAAACGGCGATATTCTGGTTGAACGTCATCATCAGGCCTTCGCCTTCGACGTGTTTGAACGAGATGTTCGCGACGTGGGGCATGCGGCTGTTGACGTTGCCATTCACTTTGGTTTCTTCCAGTTGGGTGAGGGCGTTTTCGAGTTTATCGCGGAGGCGGGAGAGGCGTTGCGCGTCCTGTTCCATTTCGAGTCGGGCGATTTCTGCGGCTTTTCCGAAGCCGACGATGCCGGGCACGTTGAGCGTACCGGAGCGCATGCCGCGTTCGTGGCCGCCGCCGTCCATTTGAGCGGTCACTTTGACCCGCGGGTTTTTGCGGCTCACGTAGAGTCCGCCGACGCCTTTGGGGCCGTACATTTTATGCGCCGTGAACGACATCAGGTGGACGCCGATTTCACGCGGATGGGTTTTGATTTTGCCGACGGCCTGCGTGGCGTCGCTGTGGAACAACACGCCGTGTTTTTCGCAGATCTGCGCGATCTCGCGCATGGGCTGGATCACGCCGGTTTCGTTGTTGGCCCACATGATCGACACGAGTACGGTGGTGGGTTTGATGGCGGCTTCCAGCTCGGCGAGGTCGATCAGACCGTCTTCCTTCACTTTGAGGTAGGTCACTTCGGCGCCTGCTTTTTCGAGGTGTTTGCAGGTGTCGAGGATGGCTTTGTGTTCGGTTTCGGCGGTGATGAAATGGTTGCCTTTTCGGGCGTACATTTCGAATACGCCTTTGAGCGCCAGGTTGTTGCTTTCGGTGGCGCCGGAAGTGAAGATGATTTCTTTGTCTTCGACGTCGAGCAATTGGGCAATTTGTTCACGGGCGTAGTCCACGGCATCCTCGGCTTCCCAGCCGTACTGGTGGCTGCGGCTGGCGGCGTTACCGTGTTTTTCATAAAAATACGGCACCATGGTATCCACGACACGGGGGTCGCAGGGGGTCGTGGCGTTGTTATCGAGGTAGATCAGACGGCGCTTTTCCATGCAAGAAAGAGATTGTCTTATATTTAGATTGAATCAACGTAAGATTCGGGACGCAAATATAAACAGGTCCTCGCGAAAAAGGTTTCGGGAAATTTTCGGGCGGAGTGTGGTTAGAAACTCCCGCGGTCTTTGGGGAGCAAAGACCGGTTTTTCACGAGAGCAGTATCGTCAATTCATGAATCCTGCCGGAGCAATCGCCGAAGCCATGGCCGCGAGTTTTTTGTTTTCGTTCCGCAAATTTTCGGTGGCGATATACAGCTGCCTTGCGGTGACGGTATTCAAAGCATTGGTGAGGCTACGCAACAGGACAATTTGCTGGCGTCTGGCAGCATTTGAATTGAGAATGGACTGAACGCCTTTTATCACATCGTTTTTCCCTTTCAGGATAAATTCCCGTGATGCCTGGCTTCGCGCGGCCTGGTTCAAGTAAATATCTGTCGCGGCTGAAAATGATTGCGTCGCTTGATCCAACTTGTTGATTTCGTTGTCCAAAGCGTCCGATTTTAAGGACAAATTGTTCATTATCAAGGTTAGTTCCGCTTGTCGGGTAAATGTTTCGGTGCCTTTGCCATCGGCATAGGGTTTAACCAATTCGGCGATGGCATTCAGTTCCGCATCCACATCCCTGACCCTTGGGACGATTTTGTCGCATTGTTTTTTTACATTTTCCGTGGCCTTTAAAAACCTGGATTTAGGGTCTGAAACCGGATTCAGGCCCCGATAAACAGCCAATATGAGCAGAATGACAACCGCGGCAATTCCAATCAGGGTTGTTGATGACAAACGCTTGGGTGGTGTTACTGGCATGGTGTGCTCCGTAAATGCTGTAATTGTCCGGTGTGGTATCTTTGAATGCGAAAAGTACCTGTTTTGACCGCATATTTGGGGAGCTTACTTTTGCCCCACAACGCCATGGCACTTCCCTCCGACTTCTACTCCGACTTCCCGCCCGTCTCCAAAGCCGACTGGCTGGCCCGCATCGCCAAAGACCTCAAAGGCAGGCCTATCGACGAACTGTACTGGCCACTTTCGGCCGACATCACCACCGACCCCTTCGGCCATGCCGACGACTTTCCGACCCCGCCGGCGCCCCTGAGCGAAGCGCCGGCCAACTGGGAAATTGTCGAAACTGTGAACGAACCCGCTGCCGCGGCGGCCAATGCCCAGGCATTGGAAGCCCTCGAATTCGGCGCCGAAGGCCTGCGTTTTCACCTGTCCGAACCTGCCACCCTGGCCGATCTGCAACAACGGCTGGACGGGATTTACCTGGATTTTATCGGGCTGCATTTTGAGGGTCCGGGAGTGGCGCAAAACCCCGGAGCGGTGTTGGGCGCGCTGGATACCCTCTCCAAGGAACGAGGCCTTGCCACCGATGCCCTGGCCGGCTCGCTGGCCTACGACCCGGCCACGGCCACCTTGCCCGACTGGCGTTATCTGGCCGATTTGATGGAACACACGCACGACCATTTTCCAAAATTCAGGGTGATCGGGGTGGCCGGAGCCGCCGAATGGAAGGGCTCTTCGGGCGCTGCCGACGAACTCGCCGCCCTGCTTCGCCGCGGCAACCTGTACCTGCAAAAACTGTCCGAGCGGGGCGTTCCGGTGGCGAAAATTGCCGCGCAAATGCAATTTTCCGTGGCCGTCGGGCCGAGTTATTTTGTGGAAATCGCCAAGTTGCGGGCGTTTAAACTCCTGTGGATGAACGTGCTGCAAGCCTGGAGCGCCTCGCCGGTTTATCCCGTTCTGGACGTGCGTTTTGCCCCGGAGGCATACACCGCCGACCACAACAGCAACCTGATCCGCGCCACGACGATGGCCATGTCGGCCGTGCTGGGCGGCGCAGACCGCCTCAGCGTCCGGCCCTTCGACGGGGGACCGGGTGAGCCGACCGCGCATCCTGCCGCTTTTGGCCGCCGGATGGCGCGCAATGTGCAGCATTTGCTCAAAATGGAGAGTTTTTTTGCGGAGATCCCGGACCCGGCGGCGGGCAGTTATTATGTGGAAAAACTGACGGCGCAATTGGCGGAGGCGGCCTGGGCGAAGTTTCAGGCACAATTACGGAAGGCTGTTTGAATTTCCCAACAAGGATGATACCGCCGACGCATTCCCATGGCTGAAGCAGTGGGCTAAAAAGCAACCGTGGCTGGTTATCAGCCCACGGCTTCAGCCGTGGAGAGGTAAATTTCCCCTGTTAAGATTCCTTTGAAGGCGTACCTTTCGATTGCCCCGGCAAGCCGCAATCGACACCCTTTTTTTCACCAACCTTATCCGGGCTGTATGAAAACCTTTCGCTACGCCACCTTACTCGCCTTCTTTTTTCCCATCCTTCTTTTTTCACAAACAGCCGCCGATGTAGTGGTTCCTGTTACAGTGGCAACCACTCCGGCGCCGTCTATTATACTGAGCTGGCCAACTCCGGCAGCAGGCGTCACCCAGGTAGTCGTGTTGCGGAAATCCCTTTTCGACCTTTCGTGGACGCTGCTGGCGATATTGCCGCCTACCGCAACGACCTATACCGATGTCGGTGTCGGGTTCGGCCAGGCGCGCGAGTACAGGATTGAACACAATGGAGGTACGCCTTCCCAACGCGTGGGGTTGGTCTATGCAGGCCAGGATATTCCGGCCCTTACTGGTTCGCGGGGGAAAGTGGTGCTGATTACAGATCAGGACCTGAGTGCGCCGCTCACAGCCGAATTGTCCCGCTTCGAGCAAGACCTGCGCGGAGATGGCTGGCAGGTGCTGAGGCACGACGTCAATACGGCGACCAGTACCGTTCCCTCCATCAAGGCACTTATCCGGGCCGACTGGGAAGCCGACCCCAACACCCTCTGCGTGCTCCTTTTCGGCAACATCCCAGTGCCGTATTCGGGCGAAATCGCACCCGACGGCCACGGCGACCATGTTGGAGCTTGGCCGACAGACTACTACTACGGCGACTTCGACGAAGAGCTCTGGACTGATGCGCTGGTGAACAATGTCACAGCGAGCCGCGCAGCAAACCGCAACGTGCCCGGCGACGGCAAGTTTGATCAAAGCCAGACACCCAGCCTGCCTGAAGTGATTGTCAGCCGGGTGGATTTTTCCAACCTCAATGGCTGGGATGTTTCCCAGACTGAACTATATCGCCGTTATCTGAATAAAAACCACGCGTTTCGCACGGGCGCTTACAAACCGCAAAGTCAAACCCTGGTGGATGACAATTTCGGCTATTTCGTCAGCGGTGAAGCTTTTGCACAGAACGGTTGGCGTAACGGTGATGCCATCACCGGTCCGAATACTGTGCAAGCAGGCGATTTTTTCAATGATACGGACAATCAGAGTTTCCTCATCGGCTATGGCTGCGGGGGCGGCACCTACACCAGCGCCGACGGCGTCGGAACTTCGGACAACTTTAAGACAGACAGCGTCAATGTTGTGTTCTCGATGCTGTTCGGCAGCTATTTCGGCGATTGGGACTATGAAGACAACCCCCTCATGCCGAGCGCCCTCGCGTCCAAAGGTGGCATTTTGACCTGCTCCTGGGCGGGCCGCCCCAACTGGCACCTGCATCACATGTCCCTCGGCCAGCCCATCTGGCTGAGCACTTACTGGACCTGGCTGAACAGTTTCTTAGCGGGTCCGGTGTATCCGCCCAACTATGGCGCCGACCTGATCCACGTGGGGTTGCTCGGCGACCCGACCCTGCGCGCACATTCCGTCAGGCCGCCTGCAAGCGCCACTGCCGCTGCCACCTGCTCTGGTGTGAACCTGAATTGGGCGGCTTCGACCGACGCGGCATTGGGCTACTACGTGTACCGCGCGCCTTCTCCCGACAGCGTTTTTCAATTGATCACACCGAGTCCGGTACCGACGACGGCATTTACCGACGCCAGTCCGCTTAATGGATTGAATTTTTACCAGGTAAAAAGTTTGAAAAGGGAGGTCGTACCCACGGGCTCGTATTTTAACCAGAGCATCGGCACGCCTACACAGGCAACTTTCATCGGACCGCCGCAGGCCGCGGCTACCGCCTCGCCCGTGTCCTGTAACGGCGGTTCCAACGGCAGCGCCATCCTTACGGTAAGCGGCGGGACGGCGGGCTATTCTTTCGCGTGGTCCAACGGCGCCAGCTCGCAAAACCTGAATAACGTGGCCGCCGGTTCGTTCACGGTGATCGTAACCGATCAGCTGGGATGCACGGCCACGGCTGCTGCCACGGTGACGCAACCCAGCGCACTGGCCATTCAAACCATCGTGACCAACGTCAGCTGTTTTGGCGGCTTCGATGGCTCCGTGGTGGTGAATGTGTCCGGAGGAACCCCGCCGTACACCTATTTCTGGTCCAATGACCTGGTGGGCGGCCCCGGCGGAAGTGCCCTGTGGCCGGACGCCACTTTACCGGTGCACTCCGACCTTGCGGCAGGAACTTATACCGTCACCATAACGGATGCCAATGGTTGCACCAAGACTGTGACAGCCACGGTAACCGAACCGCCGGCCATCAGCGCCCAGGCCGTTCCAACCAACGTGCTGTGCAACGGCGCCGCCACCGGGACCATTGCGCTGACGGTGACTGGAGGTACGCCCAATTACCAGTACAACTGGGCAGATTTGCCGGGCTCGAATGACCCGAAAAATCGCTCCAACCTCGCAGCCGATACGTATTCCGTGACGATCACCGACGCCAACGGCTGCACTCATACGGCCGGCGCCACGGTGACGCAGCCCACAGCCATTGCCCTGCAAACCTCCACCAGCAATGCTTCCTGCAACGGTGGCACTGATGGAGCGGTGAACCTTACCGTCACCGGCGGCTCGGGCGCTTACACCTACCATTGGTCGAACAATGCTACAACGCAGGACCTGAACAACGTCGCTGCCGGAACCTATTCCGTGACCGTAACAGATGCGAACAGCTGCACCAAAACTGCCACCGCCACGGTGAACCAGGCGACTACGCTCTCGGCACAACCGGCGGTCGTGCCGGTCCAGTGTTTCGGATCATCCGACGGGAGCGTGAACCTCACCGTAAATGGCGGAACAACGCCCTATACTTTTCTCTGGACCAACGGCGCAACCACCGAGGATATCGGCAACGTGCCCGCCGGCGCCTACGGTGCAACGGTAACGGATGCGAACAACTGTCAGTTTATCGTCGCACCCGTGAACCTGCCGAGCCCCAGTGCCATTACCGCGACCACTGTGGCCAATCCTGCACTCTGTAACGGCACAGCCACAGGCAGCCTGATGCTCAGCGCCAGCGGAGGCTCGCCGGGCTATACCTACCTGTGGTCCAACGGGGCGATCACCCAGAACCTGATTAACCTGCCGGCAGGTACGTATTCCGGTACCTTGACCGACTCGCACGGCTGCACGAAGACTTACTCCGGAACGGTTCAGGAACCGACTGCCGTCCAGATTGCAACCGATGCGCTGAATCCCACCTGCTTCGGCGGCAACAATGGCGTGGCTACTATGACAGCCTCCGGTGGCACACCGGGGTACACTTATCAATGGTCCGTCAGCGGCGTGATCGTAGGGTCAGGTGCGACCCTCGGCAACCAGCCGGCCGGCACACTCGACGGCATCGCGACCGATGCCCACGGCTGCACGGCCACTGTGAGCATCACGCTGACCCAGCCCACTGCGGTAGTTGGTACCTACACGGTAGAAGAGATTTTATGCGCAGGCAATGAAGCGACGCTCAACGTGCTGGGTATTTCGGGAGGCGCCGGCGGGCCCTATCAATACAGCCTGGACTTCGGGGTACTACTTGATCCGGCCATTCCTTCGAGCCTCGCCGGGGGGCAGCACATGATCGTATTTTACGATGCGCTGGGTTGCAGTACCAACCAGGATTTGCTCCTCCCCGAACCCGCTCCCATTACCTCGTCGATGATTGTTGTCCCCACTTCCTGTCCGGGGGCCGTCGACGGCGCTGTCACGGCGATTGTCACAGGCGGTGTGGAGCCCATGGTTTTCCAGTGGTCCAACGGCGCTGCAGGGCCTTCCATTAACAACCTGTCAGCCGGTACCTATACCCTCAGCGTCACCGACGCCAACGGTTGCACCCACGTAAACAGCGCTACCATCCTTTCGCCTCCGCCGTTCGTAGCACCCATCACCGGCGACGCCACGGCTTGCGTCGGATTTCCGGAAACGTACAGCTTGCCCGCAGGATTCAGTATTTACCACTGGTTCCCCGATTCCAACGGCGAAGTAACCCAGGGCCAGGGCACTTCCCAGGTCACCATTGTGTGGAACGCCGAAGGCCCGGTCGAGCTGATCGCCCTTATCATTGACTCCATTGCTTGTGGGGATACTTCCATCCTGAATGTTGTTGTGGAAACTTGCGTGGGTACGAAAGACCTGAGCGCCGGATCGGTGCAGGTGATGCCCAATCCGTTCAACGAGCGCCTCGACATCCGGTACGCGTACGGTTTCCAGCCAGGTGCGTTGCTTCGGCTGAGCGACGTACAGGGCCGCATCCTGTTCGAAGAAAAAATGACTTCCCCCGATCGCTCGCTGGACACGGCGGACTTGCCTGCGGGAGCATATTTTTTACAAATCATTGAAAATGAGCGAACGGGGGTGTGGAAGGTGATCAAGCAGAAATAGGAGGCAAGAGGCAAGGGGCAAGAGGCAAGGGGCAAGAGGCAAGGGGCAAGAGGCAAAGGGCAAATACACCAGCCACCTAATTGCTCTTTGCCCCT
>JBGAJY010000201.1:0-10593 GCA_044224705.1 Saprospiraceae bacterium | reverse complement strand
TAAATAACAGAATATCAATGAACTATACGGATGTTCAAATTCTTAACCGGACAACCCTGATCATTCATCATTCATCATTCATCATTCATCATTCATCATTCAATTCTCAACCCGCTCGCCAATCGCTGCGCCTCCAGATCGATCTGCACCGCCCGCCGCACTTTGCGATGATCATACGCCACCGCTTCCTGCAAATGCGTCAGCATCGAATCGATCACCCGGCCTTTGCCGGCCGGGCTCAGCCAGAGGCCGCGCTCGTCGGGGTCGTTTTGAAAAGAACGGGTCGTATCAAATTGAGGGTTGGTGATCAGATCGAGGGCCACCTGGTCGGCCCAGGGCCGGTAGGGTTCGATGGCGTCGAAGGCCAGCGTGGGCCGGGCGCCCCACTGGTCGGCGTGCAACACGCCCAGGTAGGGATCGAGGCCGCTTTTGAGCAGGGCCAGGTGTACGCTGGTGTAGAGCATGCCGTACAGATAATTGAGCAAAGCGTTGAACGGATCGAAGGCCGGACGCTGCTGCCGGCCGGGAAAATCCAGTCCCCGGGCCGACAGGTACTTGCCCATTTGTTGAAAATAGAGTCGCGATGCCGTGCCCTCCTGCCCGCGAAAGCGCTCTGCCGTGCGCGCCACAGCCTCCTCGTCCCAATGCGTCGGCGCCGTCCATTGCCGGAATTCGCGCTCCATCGCCGCCATGATCCGCCGCGTCCCGTCTATCCCCTCCAACCACTGCTCAGCGCTACTGCCACTGGTACTGCCCCTTTCCCCCAATGCCGCGAGCAACCGCTGCTGCCGCGCGATTTTTTCCGCCGTCACGGCCGCCACCCAGGCAAAGCCCTCCGGCCGGCGCGACCACAGGGCTTGTTCGCGCCGCACCGCCGCGATGCTGCCCGGCCGGCCGTGGCTCAGCTGGGCGAGCGGATGGTGCGTTTGCGCATCGATCAATAAAATGGGGATGTCCTGTTCGGCAGCCAGCAGGGCCGCATCAGTGCTGAGGGCGGTGCCCCTCGTCAGCAGGATGGCGGCCACATCCCGGACGGGAAACAGCCGCTCGTCGTTGTTCTTCGTCCGCACGGCAAACTGCCCGTTGCGGACGGAGAGGTAGGCGCCGAAGGAATCGAGGTAGAGTTGCATTTGGGGATTGGGTTGGGACAGGGGAGGGGAGAGCAAGAATTGTGCCTATTCACCCCTCCTCTATCGTGTCCCGCCTGGATAGCTGTATTTGGAGTCATTGCTTTCCCGAAATCGTGTGTCAATCAGAGCATAGCGAAGAACCTGAGGCCCGAGCCTCTGTTGTAATGATGGAAGCCATATTAACGCAAGACCGTCACGTCCTGGGTCAATATTTCCGTAAACCCATCCAGGTATTCCACTTTGGCCAATAATTGATACACACCCGGCACTACGGGCTGTCCACGAAAGGTTCCGTTCCAACCCGCTTCCAATAGATTGGGGTCGAAGTCTGTATTCGAGAAGATCATTTCCCCCCAGCGATCATACACCTGGAAAAATTGAACCTTAATCAGGAACTCATCTCCAAAAACCGTAATCCGGTTGTTCAAGTCCGAACCAGGATCAATGACGTTGGGGATAAAAAACCGGTAGCTGGGATTTACCTTGATTTGTTTGGTCGCAGAGGCTTTACACCCGTCGTTGTATGTCACTTCCAGGGTATAGTTGATGTCCAGAAGAGGGACCGCCAAGGGGAACAAGCAATCACCGCAACTCAGCCATCGCACATCTGCCCAACTAAACCCTTCCAACAATGCGGACGGCGTGATTGCCGGTTGAAGATGGATGGTGTCACCCCGGTTAATGGTCAGATCTTCACCCAGATCAACCGTCAATTCCGGCGCGGGATCGACAATTCCCTCGACGATAGTACTGCAAAGGCCGGCATCCGTCACCGTAACAGCGTAAAATCCCGGTTGCAAGTCCTCAAAAACGCCGTTATTCAATTGGGTCGGTCCGCCAGCAATGGCAAATTCAAATGGGGCCGTACCGTTCGTCAGCACTTCCACCTGCAAACTACCGGGTAGACCCGGACAAGGCGCTGCCTGTTCGGTGATGTCCAGAATCGGGAATGCGGTCGGGCTATACGTGGCTATCGTGGTGACCAGACTGTCGCAACCGGTGGCAGAAGAAAACATTTCGGTATTTTCCCCTGCCAGGCTGGTATCACACACAACGCTTTGATGGATGGTAACCGGGATAGGTGCGAAATAAGTCAATGAAACACTGACCGTGGAATCGCAGCCCGTAAAGCTCCCTCCTTCCAACAGAACGGTGCCACTGGCATGAGCAGCATCGAAAGTAACGTCACCAACTACCAGGCTTTCACCGGGGCAAAGTGTGGAATTGATGAATTTGGCCGCTGCATCGTAAAAGTCCAATTGGACATCGATAATGCTGTCGCATATTCCTGAACCCGGAAGGTAAACTACTCCTGACGGATTGTTCGATGAAAAAACACTGGCTCCCACCTGGACGGTTTCTCCCGGACAAAGTTTGGGCCTGAGTAAATGCGGCATGTTGGCCGGCACCTCGACTAGCTGATTGAAAATACAGCCGGACTGGTTTTTCACCAGGACATGATGTGTGCCCACCGGTACGCCGGAGAACACATTGTTTGTGAGAAACTGCCCATTATCCAGGCTGTATAGCAAGCCATTTCCACCGCTTGCCTGTACGGCTATGATTCCACCGGGCTGCCCCTCCGTGCAGTTGGCTGCTGTGACGTCTGTTTGGATTGTCACGAAATCTGCAACTGCGAAATAGGCCGTATCGTAGACCACTTCTCCGCAAAAGGTAGTGTACTGTCCGACGACCATGTAATCGCCCGCCTGGGTCAGGGCCAAAACGGAGTCGACCGTGGGTGCAGGATTCAACGGCTGCCCGTTCAGGTACCACGTGAGCGCGTCATCGATATTTTGCTTTTTAACGCGCAGCGTGTCGGGGCAGGCTGCGTTGGGAAGGATACTGACTTCGGGAATAAAATATTTTTCAAAACCGGAATAGTAGCCGCCCCAGCCTGATACATCATCAACGGCTGCAATGCTTACTTGAAGTGGGCCACTGGAGCAAATGGTAGTATTCCCCTGCAAATTGCTCGCTTTGTAAAGAACATAATCCGGATTACCCGACACGGCAAAAGGGCCCGATACTTGCGGTACTGGTCCCGTAGTAGTGTTCACATTAACAGTGGAGCCGCTAGCCGCCAATATATAGGACTGAACAGCAAAACTGGCAGTGCCGATCGTATTGATCGAGGAAATATTATCAATGCAGGATGGACTTTGACATGATAATGGAGGTAGAAAATTTAAAGCACCGTTTTTATTGCTGGGCCCACCACCAAGGGCTTGATAAACAAATATTTTCTTGTCTGCCCTGATGTAAAGCGAACCATTCACATATTGTACATGGCAATGACGTAACACTCTCCGGCATCCAAGGTTACACTGATCGAACTTGGTGGAGTAAAACTTGATCCTCCTTCTCTAAGTTTAATTCCGGGTGCAAAATTTGAAAAAGTGACAATGGTATTATTAACCGTGGCCATTACGCTCGCAAAATGCGCCCCGTCATCTATTTGGGGTAAATTTCCTAACCGGAATGTCGTTCCCAATGCAGTACGACCCTTTGATGTCAACATGCCGGCGTGGTCTCCCGCGTCTACGCGAAAATCGCAGAAAAACTTCTTTGACCCCGTGACTTTCACACCCTTATCGGATATTACATTATTGAGCCAGTCTGTGTTCACCATCATTTTCGTATTATCCCCTGTCCCAAATGCATATTGGAAAGGTGATGTTTTTGAGATGGTAGGCATGGCTAGAATTGTTCCGGCGCCATCCCGAATGATAACCTGAAATGGCGAAATCTCAGGAGTAGACAAGTAAAGAAATTGCTTGGCATTGCTCGTGTAAATATTACAGTTTAAGGGGGATATGTAAAATACACTATCCAATTGCCCCCATGTACTCGTGATGATGCAAGGAAAGATCAGGCCAATTGAAAAAAGTTGGAGGAAAATTGCTTTCATAAGTCAGATGTTGGATTGTTTTCGGATTAGGTTGGCAATAAAGCTTCGTCTGAGCGTGTCTCACTGAGCGATTGCCGATTCAAATATATTCATCCCATAGAGCGTGCGAAATATCCGGATTATCCGGGTTGTTCCCGGATGCTTTTATCCTCATTCCCGCACCACAAACAAAGAATAAAACCCGTCAGAGTAGCCCGACTCCATCGCGTAGGGGCTCACGGTGAACTTGAATTTCCCGCTCGAATCCGGCGAACAGGTGACCATTGCGACGTTCTTGTTGTCGTTGTCGCAGCCGATGCGGTTGCCATAACCGTCGTACACGCACAAGTCAATATCCTTGATTCTTTCATCGCCGATGGCGATGATCTTGTAGGCGTTGCCCGAGGCCAGGCCGTAGGTTTGAGAGGAGTTCTGGCTTTTTCCTACGACGTCGATTTGCATGAGCAGGATCTGTTCGCCGTTTTTTTCGACCTCGCCGGCCACCAGGATGCATCGTTTAAGGATTTCAATCACACTGACCTGAGCATTGGCCGGGGCGCTGAAAACGATCAGCAGAACGATGGGAAGAAAAATGTTACGCATGATAAATGTAAGTTTGGTGAAGAAATAAGATTTTACCGAACGCGTGGAGCAAGACAGCCTGAACATGGCTTTTCCGCCGCGTTTCGAGAAAGGATCGGACGGCTTTCCCTCAAATCACAAACCCTGTCATATTTTTTTTCTGCAAATACTTTGCAGAGTACCTTCTCTTGTTCCGGCGAGCGGATAATTTTGATCTCAGAAAAAAACTTCCCCTTTTTGTGATTTACACCTCATCTCCACGATCCATTAGTCCATGAAGACTAATCCCGAACTCATCCAGGATTATATCCGTGGAGACAACAATGGGCTGGCAGAACTCTTTGAACACAGAGGGTACTACGAAATCTGCTATTTCAAAGCGTACCATTATCTGAAACCCGACCGCCACAGCGCCGAGGATGTGGTGCAGGATGTTGTATTTACCATGCTGAACTATACCGTACGGGAAAGAACAGTCAGGTTTGAAGGAAAGCCGGAGGCAACTTTTGTCAACTACCTGCTCACGGTGACCCAAAACAAAGCCATCGACCGTTTCAGAAAATCGGGCCGGGAAGCGCCTTTGATTCCTGGCGGGTACCAGGAGCCCAGGGTAGAGCCCAGAGAGCCTCAGCCCGGCATCGAGGATGTGAAAACCATGGTTCGCAGCTGCGCACGCAGGAAATACGCTGAAAACCCGGACTGGAATCAAAATGATCTGGTGGTATTGGACTGCTTCCTCGAAGCGGGGCCGGGTGATCTGGTCACTGTGGAGGAGCAAACAGGCTTGTCCAGGGAAGAACTCAGAACCATAAAAACCCGATTGAAAAGAAGGTTGAGTGATTGCTCCAATGTTGGCCCTTTTATGAACTTGATCATATGAAAGACCCGAATTCCACCTTCACCGGCTTCGATACCCTGCTCCGCTACCTGTTCAGGGAGATGGATGCTGCCGAAGAAACGGCATACGAGGATTTTTTGTCCGAAAATCCTGATTTTGAAGAAGCGCTCGAAGGCGCCCGTGCTTTTGCGCTGGAACACCGGATTTTGAACCGTCAACAATTCGAAATGGCCTGGCAACAACAGTCAGGTCCTTTGAAGCAGGACCTGAGCCGGAAAATTTCCCAATATGCTCACACACCTGGCCGGAATACACCCTGGCTGGGTATTTCGCTGGGTGTTTTGGGCGGGCTGCTGATTGGATGGATGATCGGATCCCGTCAATCTGTTCAGGCGCCTCCGGTGCATTCACCGAAAATAGACTCCTTGCGAGAGACCATTGCCAGACTGGAAGATGAAAGCCAACGCCGTTATGCCACGTATGATTCTACGATAAGCGGATTGCACCAACGGCTGGATTCGATGAGTTCAATATCCGTTCCGTCTGAAAATACCCCTGATTGGAGCCCCAGTGCCGCAGAATTGAAACATCTGACTGATTTGCTATGGCAAAGAGAGTCCGACAAACTCAAAGGAGCAGGTGCGGCCATTAATCCCGATGCCGCATGGGAAAGAGTGTTTTCGAAAGACCATGATCTGCAAAAAACACTGGAAATACTCGATAAACTGCCCGATTCGTCGATGAAAAACAAGCAGCGCTTCCTTCGGGGCAGTCTCAGGTTGCTTACAACCCCTCGCACCCATGAAGCAATTTCTGATCTTGAAAAGGCAGATTTCTACGACGACGTCGAGTTTTACCTCCTGCTGGCTTATGCACAAAACGGTGAGATGAAAAAAGCGAAGAAATTATTGCCGCAAATAAAGGAACCCGAACGTTTGCCGGGTTCCTTGCTGAAACTATTCAAATGAATGGAGTAAGGATTATCGCCTGATCACTTGCGGAGGGCCGATGCAGATCGTGTTTGCCCAATAATACGGGCGATCCATACCCGGCAATGGATGTTCCAGATAACTGCGTTTGGCCATCGTCAGGGCAACGTCGGAAGGTTTGCCGGCAGCGAGATTTTCATAAAAATACCGGTAAATCGCCGCCGTAGGAGCATCGGTCACCGTGTTCAGGGTGGCGATTAAATTGGGGCAACCCGCGTAGTTAAGCGCCCGGGCAATACCAAAAATGCCTTCGCTGGCCCTGTTTTGCCCTTTTTGGGTGTCACAACTCCCCATAACGGCCATTTTAGCGCCAAGTTTTCGGGTATAGATATCGGCTATCCGAAGTTGGTTGGGTATTTTGTCGTTGGAAAACATCAGCGCATAACTGAATGGGTCCGACGGGTCGCATACACAAGTGTGCATGACAAAATGCAGGACGTCCAAATCACGCAACTGCTCACGAAGAAATCTTCCAAGTGTGCCGGATCAAATAACCGGGTTTGAGGAGACGGGAATAAGGAAGGTATGTGTTGTGTGGCTTGTGCACGCAACTCGCCTAAAATAATATCATCGCAATTTGGGATCGTTGGGCCGGTTGTATCAAGCGAGGAGGCAAATACGCCAATCCGGTCCATTCCATGATGTTCCACCGCATTTTGTCGGGCCATGAGTTGTCCATAATGCCAAACGGTAGCCGAATATTCGTATGCGATGACGTATTTCCAGACCAATAAGGGATAATGCGAGTGGTCTTTGAGATTTGAGGTGATTCCGTCAACAGAACCTCAAAAAGGTATTTCCATCAGCATGGCGTCTTTGCAGAACACCAGGCGCTTGATACCTAACCATAGCCGGGTCCTTCAAAATAGCACCCAACAAAACATCATACAGGGCTTTGCATTGCACATCGTAGGGTTCATACAATAATTCGACTTTCGGGTAAACATCCTGAATTAACGTTTGGCTATGTTGCATAAAAGTTTCCGGTATGTTCAGGTCATAAATTGCGGTATGCGATTTTGTAATGACAAAGGCCATAGGCTTTGGATACATCCACAAATATGAAATCAGGGCCGTATTGTCATCCAGCAGTTCGCTCCGTATCTGTTGCACCTTTACCGTGCTGTAGTCGTACCGGTTTTGGTAATAATGGCGGATTTCCGGGTCGCTGCTGTTTTGCCAGGACTCCAGCACATTTTTAAGCGCGTTTTGTGCCTGAAACACGCCTTTCGTATCCGCCAGCGCTCTATACCTCCGGATATCGTCCTGCAGTCGGAGTTCCGTTTGCCAGCATTCATAGGCCTTGCCTTGCCAGCTGACGTTGAGGTCGATCTGCCTGATCTTGTTGCGCAGGGCGAAGGCCTTGGCCTGTTCTGAATAAGAGAAGGAACGCTCAAAGTCCTGCGCCTCACCCGTAGCGCGGTACAATTCCGCCGAATACCTTGCGGCAATATCAATCGTCGGCAACACGAGGGTCTGGAAATAGATGATGCCCTCATCCGTCTGCTGATCGCGCAGAATAACCTGGGTCATTTCCACGTCCCGGCCCATGAGCGCCACGGCAGCGCGCAAGTACCGGAGGTTGGCCTTTTTGTCCTTTTCATAGAAGCGGTACAAAATCTCCGCGCGGGTGATGATGCCACTGAGCAACAAACGGGCGACGGAGACATTGTCGACTATTATCGGCGGGGCATCGAAAGCGTCGCGCACAGGATAGTCCATCCCTTGCAGTCCCCGCGTGTTTTCGTCCAAAGCCTGCTGCAAATGCCCCTGCCTGCCCAGGGTATATCCCCGCATGGCCGTCATGGAGCCAATGGCGAAGGGGGAAGTTTGGTGATTGTTAAGGCGCAGGAAGTGCTCGACGTATACCAGGATGCTGTCGGGAGCATCGGGCGCGAGGCTGTAGTAATAAGTGCCTACAATTTGCTGGATGACAAGCTGTGCCTTGCTGGTATCCCGAAGTTGTTCAACCTGGGCCAGGACCATTTTAGACTCCAGGAGCGAGTTGTTGATAGAGGTTTGGGCAGCCGCCAATTCAAGATTATGACGTTGTTGTTTAGATTGTTCAGACCACACGACTGTTTTGTTGAATCGTCCTGCCAGTATCGCCTGCACACATAATTTTTGAACATTAGTATCTTCAACCATGAGCATCACTTGCTGCATTCCACGGATTCCCCGGTCAGCGGCTTCAATGCCTTCCGCGTATTTCCCTGTTTTAGAGTAAAGGGATGCGAGATTTATATCCTGGTTATACATCGTTCCCAAATCGCCGAGACTTTCCGCTATCTGTCTGCTTTTTACGGCATACAGTTCCGCTTTGTCCAGCTGGAACAACCATTCATAATAAATGCCCAGCAGGTTGTATACCTCTGCCAGATAAGGCAGGTCGTCCTGATTGGATTCCTTCAAAAATTCCAACACAGGCGCCAGGGTCTTTTCGGCACGGGAATAATCCAGCATTGGCGGTGTGCTGTAATGATTACTCAGCGCAATCAAAGCCAGGGCCCGCGAGTGGCGTTCTTCCGGGATATTGGGCTTAAAAGGCTGCTGTAATGTGGTGAGTAAACAGGCTTCGAGATGCTCGGGGAGGGGGGAGTACGCACTATCCTGATAAAATTTGAATGCAGTTTCAACACAATTCTGGGCGCTCAGGCACGCCAGACCGAATACGAAAAAAAAGGAGAGCAGGACTGTTTTCATTTTGACTGGGTTAAGGATGATCGGTTGTGCCTCAGACAAAATGCCGGGCGGATATTGCAATTCATCGAAATAAGTGCGCTAAAATCAGAACAAGCAACGAAAATCTTTCAAATCAGCCCCGTGAATTCGCGCCACAAAACAAACCGCCCCCGGCAACCACAGTCATCGGGGGCGGAACAGTTCTCTCAGTACTGGTTTCCACTCACTGCACGAACACCTGCGCGGGCATACTCGGCGCGCCTTTGCGTTGCTGGGTACCGAGCGCGAAGACGCGGAACCACACTTCCTGGCGGCTGGGCAATCCGCTCACCACGGCCCGGCGGGCGCTGGGGTAAATGCCGTTTTGCCAGTGTTCGCCCTGGTCGAGGCTCCATTCCACGCCGTACATGCGGGCGCGGGCGGCGGCCCGGTAGTCGAGGATCACCTCGCCGGGTTTGTAGCCGTTGGAGGCGCGCAGGCCCTGCACCTGTTCGGGCGTGCCGTCGGTGCGTTGACTGCGGCGGCGCGGGTTGAAGCCCGATTCGATCACGAGGGCTTCGTCGCCGTTGGCCAGGAGGGCCACCTGAAGAGCGATACGTTCCAGGACGTCGAGCAATTCCTGACGCCGGATGCGCTTCTCCGCGATCTTGGTGCGGCTGCCGTCGGCTGCCTCCTGCATGACCACCGTAAAGCGGTTCACTGCTGTTTGCAGCTCGGTACCTACCAGCGGTTGAAGGGTGGAAAATTTGGGGTTGCCCTGCATGCGGGCCACGACATTGACGGCGAATTGGGCCAGGGCGGCCTCGCCGAGCGCCGACTTGAAGTCGAACGCGACATACGTTTTCATTTGCGTACGTGTTTGATGGTGAAAAAAACGGTGAACTACCGTCGGCGGATTAAAAAGCGGTTACGGGGTGCAAAACTATGGGGGCTAATTGTGGCTTGTCAAGATGTACCAAGCAGAAAAAGTGTTAAAGTTTACGGTTTTTTATCGTTTCAGGCCCATTTCAGGTTTGAAATGCCACGTACCAGATTTGAAACGGCGCGTTCCAGATTTTAAACGGCGCGTTCCAGATTTGGAATGGCGCATTCCAGATTTGCAATGACACATTTGAGATTTGCAATGACGCGTATCAGGTTTGAAATGACGCGTTCCAGATTTAAAACGGTGTGTTTAAGATCTAAAATGGTGCGTTCCAGTTTTGGAATGCCGCGTTTCAGGTTTGGAATGCCGCGTTTCAGGTTTGAAATGACACCTTCCGGATATAAAATGGCACGTTTGAATAGATGTTAGAGCCAATTCCCACTTGAGTCATGTGAAACAGGGGTTTAAACAGCCCCATCGGGGCGACATTTTGGTAGATAAATAGCCCATCCGGCCTTTGGAGCCCCATCGGGGCGACATTTTCTACGTGGAAAAGAACAATGTCGCCCCGATGGGGCTCTGAATATTGCATTTGAAACGATTTCTACCAAAATGTC
>JBGAJY010000200.1:0-10241 GCA_044224705.1 Saprospiraceae bacterium | reverse complement strand
AAAGGCGCAAGTCATTTGGCCTTCGGAGGTGGACAACTTTTGCCGGGAATACTATGCCAAAGCCAATTTGCCCCAAAACAAAGTCCACGGTTTAATGAACGCTTACGTTGATCCGGCGGTGGACAGGTTCAAAGCATTGGAAGACGAAGAGCAAAAGGAAGACTTCAAAAGCAGCGTGACAAGTTACGTCAACGCCTATTCCTACCTTGCTCAGATCATGCCCTTTGAGGATGTGGAACTGGAGAAGTTCTACACCTACTGCCGTTTTCTGCTGCTCAAATTGCCCAGGAAAAACCTCAACGACCGTTTCAAGCTGAAAGACGAAGTTTCCCTGGAATATTACCGCCTTCAAAAAATCAGTGAAGGCAGTATCGTTTTAGAGCCGAATCAGGACTACAAATTGAAGCCACCGAAGGAAGCCGGTTTGCCGCAAGGGGTGGACGAATACACCCAGCTTTCGGAAATCATTCAAGTCCTGAACGAACGCTTTGGAACGGACTTCACCGAAGCGGAACGCTTCACCGTGGAACAGATTCAACACGAAATGGCGAACGACGAAGTTTTGATCAAGCAGGCGTTGAACAACCCTTTTGAGGTGTTCCGGCAAGGAAGCAGCAAACAAGTCTTTGAAAGCAAGGTGATTGACCGGCTGAACAAAAACCCGGAGTTCTTTAACAAAATCCTGACCGACGAAGGATTTGCTAATGAGTTGTTCGCCTTCCTGGTTAAGCCTGTTTACCAGCAAATTTTGCAGAATTTCCGCGACCGGGTTTAGTCCGGTTCCCCTACCCCGTTTTTGTTTCAAAATGGCTCAAAAAAGGCCGTTTTTGGCAATTTTGTACCCTATTTGTACCTAAAAAAGGCTTTATGTTCTTAAAGTGCTGAAAAACAGCGTTTTGTGATGTACTATCACATTTTGTATTGGAAAGTAAATATTAAACGCCCCCCCCCGATCCCTTGCAGGCTTTCCACAACCCGCGTTTTCCTCCTCCCCTATACATTAAATAAAAAATTATGCCTTTCTTTACTTCCCAATCCCCAAGGGCCGGACGCTCCGTTCTCTCCATCCAAAACGATCCGCCCACATGAAAACGTCCCGCCTTCGCTGGCTCCTCGTCGCCCTGATCGTGTTCGTCGTCCTCTTGGGCGGCAGCGGCGTGGAAATATCCAATGTCCGAAGCTGGTTCCAGCCTGCCGAAGCGCCCACCGGCTTCTCCGCTGCGCACGCCCGGCTGGCCGTACCCACCCTTAATGAAGACGACTTCGACTGCCGCAACGGCCGCGAGCACAGCCTGCCCGCCCCGACAGGTCTGTATCTGCGGGATTATGAAAAAATCCTCTACGATTTTATCCTGCGCCGCAAATACGACGAGATGAAATGGTGCGTGGACAAAAAGGTGCGCGATACCGGCCCCTGGATCGAGGGCACGTATTACGGGGTGCACCCTGCCGTACGCATCTATTATTCGCCGCGCATGATGTACTGGCTCACCGGCGATCCCGACTACTGGCAGGAAGGCAAAGCCTCCGGCCAGGCCCTGCCGCGGCCTCCACGGACGGGCCCCGTGCCCGATGGCGCAATGATCGTCAAGGAAATGTACATGCCGCCCGCCGAATTGTACGCCGAACTGCAACGCCTGATGGCCCAAAACCCGAAGCCCGATTGCAGCAAGGACGAAACCTACCAGCGCCTGCTGAGCCGCCTCATCACGGCATGGACGGTCATGGTGAAAGACAGCAAGGGCTCGCACGACGGCTGGTTCTGGGCAGGCCCCGGCGCGCCCCGTATGGTGAACGGCCGGCTCCAGACGATCGAAGAAGCCATCGAAAGCCAGCTCGACGACTACGACAACATCGCCGAAGCGGGTTTCGGACTGACCTGCATCCGTTGCCACGCCTCCGCCGATACGGACCTGACATTCAGTGCCTTGCGCAATATCGAAGGTTTTTCCGTTCATGAAAACCTGCTGACTTTCCGCGTAGACAATTCCTGGCGCAACAAAAGTTATTTCGCCAATTATCCGCTTATGCTGCTGTCGATGCAGCAGCCTTGCCTGGAGGATTCGCTGGTCCGGCTGCTGTTCGAATTGCCCACCAACCTGCGGCCGTTTACCGAATCACCCGCACCGGAATGGGAGGAATTCATGCGTTTCCACCTGCCGCAGGCCGATCCGCCGTACAACCTCGACCGAAACCGCCTGCCGGCTGTCAACCCCGCCTTTGCGGCCATGTATCCGCAAATCGGGGCCGTGGCTGCGGATCAGGTACGCAAATTCCCAATGCAGTGGGCCGATCACGTGGTCGCCGGCGCCCAGGTACGACCCTACATCACCTCCGACAATTGTCTGGGCTGTCACGGCGGGCTTGGCGGGAATCCGTACGACGTGGCCATGTTCGTGCAGACCGGACCAAACTACGGCGATGGTTACAACATCTCGGAATACGGCGAATGGCGCTGGTCGCCGATGGGCCTGGCTGGACGCGATCCCGTTTTTTACGCCCAACTGGAAAGCGAAATGGCCTTGCTGGAACGCGACGCCCGGCACCGGGGCCTGCTGAAAGGTTCACTCAAAGACAACCAACAACAGGTCACCAATACCTGCCTCAGTTGCCACGGCTCCATGGGGCAGCGCCAACTCGAACTGGATGCCAAAACCGACCCGACGCTCAATCCCAATTTCCAGGTGGATTACGTCTATCTGATCGAACTGCTCTCGGCCGCCGAAAAAAAACCGGACAACTACCGCTACCACATCTACGGCGAACTGGCCCGCGAAGGCATCAGCTGTATGACCTGTCACCACATCACCGGGCCCGACACCAATGCCGTGAAAAGCTGGCAGCCACCCCAGCGCAACTGGATCAATGGGTCCACACCAAAAGAACAGGCGTATTTCCTTTTCCACAATACGACCGGCCGCTTCAATAACGGGCCCGCCGACGTCATCTTCGGACCGCTCGACAGCGTGGCCATCGTGCCCATGAAAAACGCCATAGGCATCACCCCGAAGTTCAACGCGTTTATCCGGCAATCCCAGATGTGCGGGGGTTGTCACACGATCAACCTGCCGAACATCGGCATGACGGACAATCCGTTCCCCGTGCTCACAGCCGCCGAACAAAACCCTGCCCTGCAGCCGTA
This sequence comes from Saprospiraceae bacterium, assembly GCA_044224705.1. Classification (GTDB taxonomy): domain Bacteria; phylum Bacteroidota; class Bacteroidia; order Chitinophagales; family Saprospiraceae; genus M3007. The sequence continues at coordinate 7,099 of JBGAJY010000200.1, read as the reverse complement.
CGCGCACACGCTGGAGCAGGAGACCTTCGTGGAATGGCAGAACAGCGCATTCGCCAATACTGTAAACGGCAAACCTGCAAAGGGTTTCAAAAGTTGCCAGGATTGTCACATGCCCGGCGGCTTCGAAAGCCTGGGCGAAAAGATCAACATCCCGCAGGTCACGACCAAAATCGCGACCATCCAGGACACCGACTACCCCGAAGTGGACAACCGCGCACCTGATGCGGATATCCACGTGCCCTTGCGCCCCGATTACCGGCGCCACGAACACGTGGGGCTCAATGTGTTCATGCTGGAGATGTTCAATCAATTTCCTGAGGTTTTGGGCGTAGCCAAACAGGATTACATGACTTCCGCCAAAACCGGCAATACGCTGGCCATCGAGAACATGCTGCGGCAAGCCGAACAAAAAACGGTCGACCTGAGCCTCCAGGTCGGCGCCGCGCAGGGCAATCAGTTGCCCATCGAAGTGACCGTGCAGAACAAGACGGGCCACCGTTTCCCCAGCGGCGTAGCCTTCCGCCGGGCTTTCCTCGAACTGCTCGTGCTCGACGGCGAAGACGTCGTGTGGGCTTCTGGCCGCACCAATTCGGTCGGCGTGATCGTCGACGGCGCAGGGCGCCCGCTCAAGACCGAATTTTTACCCGATGCAACGAGCTTTCAGCCGCATTACCAAACCATCGATCGGCAAGACCAGGTACAGATTTACGAAGAGCTGGAACAGGATGCTTCCTTCCTGTTCACCACCAGCTTTATCCACCGGGTACATCCGATCAAGGACAACCGCCTGCTGCCGATCGGCTGGCGATCGTCCGACTATTTTAAAGACCAGGGCGAAGTGATCTACCAGTTTATGGAATCCACCGATCCCGAAGTACACGACGACCCGGATTATGCCGATCAGGGACCGGGGTTTCCGGGTCTCGACCGGCTCCGTTACGTGGCGACTTTGCCCGACGGGGTCAATCGCGCCAATCTGTCGGTCAGGATCACCATGTACTATCAATCGATCCCGCCGTACTACCTCTACCAGCGCTTCTCCACGGCGCCGAACGGCCCCGCCACGCAGCGCTTGTATTACCTGTGCAGCCGGCTGAGCCTCGACGACACGCCTATGGCAGGCTGGAAATTGCCCCTGGTGTCGTTGACGGCTCAGTATGATGCCACGGGCAGGAAATGGATGGCGTTGCCGGCTACGGGACCGTATTCGGGGCGGAAGGTGCAGTAGAAGGCGGTCTGTTGAGGTGAAAGGAGTCAAGGTTCGTTGGCAAATAAATTGTTTAAAATTTAAAAACAATTTATTTATTTTTGCTGAATTTTCAAAACTGCGCCTTATGAACAGCGAGATCATTCTTTACCAATCGGAGGATGGACAAACCCAGGTGGAAGTGCGGATGGAGGGGGAGACGGTTTGGCTGAGTTTGAATCAGTTGGCTGAGTTGTTTCAGCGGGACAAGTCAGTTATTTCCCGGCACATCAAATCAATTTATGACGAAGGCGAATTGTCCAAGGAGGGAACTGTTGCAAAAAATGCAACAGTTCAAACGGAAGGCGATCGCGAGGTAATGCGGGAGATTGACTACTACAACCTCGATATGATCATCTCCGTGGGCTACCGGGTCAACTCTCACCGCGGCACGCAATTCCGCATTTGGGCCACCCAGCGCCTGCGGGAGTATCTCATCAAAGGTTTTACCCTCGACGACGAGCGCCTGAAACGCGCCGGAGCCATGAACTACTTCGACGAACTGCTGGCCCGTATCCGGGACATCCGCAGTTCGGAAAAGGTATTTTACCAAAAGATCAAAGACATCTACGCCACCAGTATCGACTACGACGCCAACCACGCTCAAACCCTGGAATTTTTCAAAATCATTCAGAACAAACTGCTCTGGGCTGTGAGCCAGCAAACGGCGGCGGAAATCATCGCCGGACGCGCCGACGCGGGGAAACCCAATATGGGTCTGAGTACCTGGTCGGGAACCAAAGTCCGGAAAAGCGATGTGGCCATTGCCAAAAACTACCTGAACGAAGAGGAAATCACCGCCCTGAACCTGCTGGTGGAACAATACCTGGCCTTTGCCGAGGCACAGGCGCAGCAGCGCAAGCCGATGTATATGCAGGATTGGATCAGGAAGTTGAATGACATCCTGACGATCAATGAACGACAGGTCTTGGAGCATGCGGGGCGCATTCGCAAGGAATTGGCGGATGAAATAGCTAGGAAGGAGTACGAGAAATTCAAATTAGCACAGCAGGCGCAGGAGAAAGAAGAAAGTTTGAGGGAACTGGAAGCGGATTTGAAGAAGATAAAAGGGGCCAGGAAAAAGGAAAATGAACCGCGATAAAACTCCATCATAGCTGAAAAGCAATTTCAGTTTACTTTTGATTTTCTTTAAACAGGCAGCATTGGCTATGATGTGTTGGCCTCTCCCAGAACCTAATTTTACCTTGATTCAGGCCCCTTCCTCAGCTCCCGCCCCCTCCATCCACCGCAAAACCATCTTAATCTCCCCATACGAATACGTCTCCCCGAAATGCGCCTTAGCTTCCGCGCTCAACCGGGTGTTGTTTTCCAGAAAAAACGCTTCGATGTCCCCCACGGCCTTGCGGTCCATGAGATCGAAAATATCCAGCTCGCCGAGGCCCACGAAGTGCGCCAGGTGCCCCTCGATGGTGCCGCGCACGAAGCCACGCTCCGCAGCAATCTCGTCGATGCTTTTTCCGGCTTTGTAGAGTTCGAAACTGAGCGTTTTCGTGTCGGGTTTGGGAGGCGGTTCCGGCTCGGCCTCCTGCAAGGGGATTTGCGCCGTGGGGATGTTGTGCGCCGCGCAGTATTGCAGGATGATGCTGATGATGTCCGCCCCGAATTTTTTGCTTTTGCCCGCCCCGATGCCTTTGACGGTTTTGAGCAGACCCATGCTCACCGGCAGCAGGCGGACGAGCTCGACGAGCGCTTTGGTGGGCAAAACGGCGTAAGGCAGCACGCCGAGGTCGGCAGCCGCCTCGTCGCGCCATTTTTTGAGCAGGGCGTACAGGGCCGGATGAGCCGTGCTGGTGGGCGCGGCCATCGAACCGGTGGTGGAGGGCGGTGTTTGGGCGGCCTGAAAATCGATCTCCGCGTTGGCGCGGGCGCGCAGGTAGCGGTGGGCGGAAAAGCCTTCCCGCGTGGCGGCGAAGCAGGCATTTTTGATAAAAATTTCTTTTTGCAGCTGTTCCAGGGCCTCCTGAGCGACTTTCCGCACGGCTTTGTTGTCGGTCACAATCGGGATGGCGCGTGCGGCGGGCTGGAGCACGGCGCCCAGTTTGTCGGCAAACCACTCGCTCGCTTTCCGGACGCGGCTTTGCAGGTCTTCGTTGTCTTCGGGCAGGGCCGGATGGGCAAAATAGCCCGGCAGCTGCGGCAGGAACTTGCCGGCCATGGACAACACCTGCGTATCGGCTTCCGCATACAGCGCCTCAAATTGCTGCCGCGCTTCGGGCAGCAGCGAGTTTTCATTCGACAGCAGGGTCCGGTTCATTTGTTCAAAACGCCGTTTTAATCTGCTGAACGTGAACAGCTCCTGGATCAGCGACTGCTGAAAAGCCCGTTTCGATTGCTGCAGATGGGCCTCGTCGGGCGCGTTTTTGTCGGCTTCCTCGGTATAATGCTGGACGGTCGAATCGGTGCGCACGCTGGAGTAGGCGATTTTGGAGCGCAGCACGATACCTTCAAAACTCTTGCAGCGGCTCAGCGCGACGTACACCTGTCCGTGCGCGAAGGCGGCCTGCGCGTCGATGATGGCGCGTTCGAAGGTGAGGCCCTGGCTTTTATGGATCGTGATGGCCCAGGCCAGTTTGAGGGGATACTGGGTGAAGGTGCCGATGATCTCCTCGGCCACCTCCTTGGATTCCTCGTTGAGGGTGTATTTGATGTTCTCCCAGGAGACCGGCGCCACGGCAATTTCGTCGTCTTCGCCCGGGCATTTGACAAAGATCGTGTCTTCGCGGATGTGGGTGATCTGGCCGATCTTGCCGTTGTAAAAGCGTTTTTCACGCGCCATGTCGTTTTTGACAAACATGACCTGGGCGCCGGTTTTGATTTCGAGCAGCTCGTCGGCGGGATAGGCGTGGGCGGGAAAATCGCCGGAAATGCTCGCCCGGAACGTCAGAATCTGCGCCGGAATGGCCGCCAGTTTTTGGGCGTTGATGGTCTGCGCCGCCGCGTTGTGGGCGGTGAGCGTGATGTAGGCCTCTTCTTCCGGCGGGTTAAAATCGGCGATATAGCGGCTGTTGAGCAGGTCGAGCACCGATTCGTCCAGTTTGTTGTCGCGCACTTTGTTCAGCAAATCGATGAACGTGCGGTCCGATTGCCGGAAAATATATTTCAATTCTATGGCCACCGGATGGGTCTGTTGCAGGGCCTGGCTGCTGAAAAAATAGGGCGTCTGGTAATGTTCGCGCAGCAAATACCACTCCTCGTCTTTCACCACGGGCGGCAGCTGGTGCAGGTCGCCGATCATCAACAGCTGGACGCCGCCGAAGGGCTGCGAGCGGTCTTTAAAACGGCGCAGCACCGAATCGATCCCGTCGAGCAAATCGGCGCGCACCATGCTGATCTCGTCGATCACGAGCAGGTCGAGGCTTTGGATGAGCCGGATTTTGTCGCGGGAAAATTTTCGTTGCGACGCGGGGTCCTGCGCAGTTCCGGGCAAAAAAGGGCCGAAAGGCAGCTGAAAAAACGAATGAATCGTCATTCCGCCGGCATTGATCGCCGCTACGCCCGTGGGCGCCACGATGACCAGGCGCTTCACCGGGTCGTTTTTTATCCGTTGCAAAAAGGTGGTTTTGCCGGTGCCAGCCTTGCCCGTCAGGAATATGTTCTTGTTCGTATGGCAGACGTAATCGTACGCGAGATCGAGTTGGGGATTGGATTGCAGGTTCGTCATGTCGTTGTTTGCCATTCCTTCCGGTGTCGTTTTCCATAAATTTTGCGTGGATGCCGGTAAGAGACCCGCACAAATTTAGGCTAAGCCGGTCCTAAAAAATCGGACTGTGTTTTGATTCGAATGACTCGACTCTGAAAATTTGACCGAAATGCTGTCAACAGGTTCTTAGCCCTGTGGGCCGACACGCATCCGCGCTGCCACCAGCGCGCCTGATGCCAGCGTCAGTCCTGCCACCAGCCACAGTGCGGCGTCGATTCCCAGCCAATCCGTCACCAGGCCTGTCAGCAAGGCGCCCACGGCATAGCCCAGGTCGCGCCAGAACCTGAACACGCCAAGGCTTTCGGCCCGTTGTTTGGGGTGGGTATTGTCCGCCACCACGGCCAGAAAAGTGGGATACACGAAGGCCGTGCCCAAACCGAGGGCCGTGGCCAAAAGCACAAAATCGCTGATCTGCCTCGCGCCCGTCAGGCCGAGAATAGCCATTCCCTGCAAAAGCATGCCTGCCGCGATCAGTTTCTTTTTTGAAAAATGATCAGCCATTTTCCCGGTTGCCAGTTGGCTGATGCCCCACACTGCCGGGTAAATGGCGGCTACCAGACCAATGGCGGCCACGTCGAAGGCTTTGGACGCCAGCAGGACCGGCAACAAGCCCCAGAGCATGCCGTCGTTCAGGTTGTTCACGAGGCCGGCCTGGGTCACGGCGCTCAGGTTGCAGTGGCGGAAACTGGTGTCCAGGATGATATTTTTCAAAAACGGCACGCCCGAAGTTTGTGCCGCCGCCTCGACGTGCCGGTGAGTATCGCGTACCCAAAACAGGGTAATCAGCAAGCCGGCCAGCGCCAGCCCGAGGCCCAACACAAAAGGATAGGGCCGCACCCCGTATTGCCCTGCTATCCAGCCGCTTGCAAACGCCGCGAGACCCACCGCCAGGTAACCGGCAAACTCGTTCAGGCCCATGGCCAGTCCGCGTTCTTTCTCCCCCACCAGATCTATTTTCATGATCACCGTGCTGCTCCAGGCCAGCCCCTGATGGATGCCCAGGAGGATGTTCGCACCCACAACCCAGCCCCAGCTGGGCGCAAACATCAGCAGCAATGGCACGGGCAAACCCAACAGCCATCCTGTTACCAGCAATCGTTTGCGGCCAAAACGGTCGGCCCAGCGACCCGCAAAATAATTGAACACCGCCTTGCTCAGGCCGAATGCGATGATGAAGGAAAACGCCGCCGTGGCAGAAGAGATGCCGAATTCCTGACTGGCCAGCAGGGGCAGGACGGAGCGCTCCAGTCCGACCATGCCGCCGACAAAGGCGTTGACGAGGACCAGGAGCGCGAATTGCTGCGCATTGGCACGCAGGCCGCTGGCCGGAAGCAGGAGGGAGGAAGCCATTTTTCCTGCAAAATTCCCGGCTTGGCGGGCGCGATCCTTTAACAAATGATAAGAAATGCGGAACGCTATTTCTTTCCGACCGATTGCCCCCGCCGGATGCGGCTCAGGCTCACCGGCGTAATGCCCAGGTACGAGGCGATGTGTTTGAGCGGCACACGTTTCAGCAGGTCGGGCGTTTCCTGGAGAAGGGAGTGGTAGCGCTCTTCGGCGCTGTGAAACTGCAGGCTTTCGAGACGGTTCACGGTGTCCACGTAACCGCGCTCGGTGAGTTTCCGGGCCAGCCGTTCCAGTTGCGGGAATTCGTCGTACAGTTTGAAGAGTTGCAGCGCTGCGATTGCGATCACTTCGGATGCTTCCAGCATCTGGATGCCTTTGCGCGAGGGCCGGCCGGTGAACAGGCTTTCAACCCGGGCCACGAGGCTGTTTTCGAAGGCGAAGGATTCGGTGATGTCGGTGCCGTCTTTGTAGTAAAAAATGCGCGCGCAGCCTTTTCGCAGGAAGTAGACGGTGTAGCAGGTGCGGCCGATGGTTTGCAGGAGTTCGCCTTTTTTCAGGGTCAGGGCCGAGCAGTTGTGCTGCAGGGCTTTTTGCGCCTCCATGGGAAGCGGCTGAAATTGCTGAAGCCAGTTGAGCAAGTCTTGCATGAGGGCATTTTTTGGTAAAAACCGGGCGGGTTGTAAGAATAGCGTTTAGAGCAAGTTGGGGGGTTTTTGGGCGCCGGATAATGCCCCCATTGGAGGAAAAGGGTTGAGTGAAACCCCCCCCGGGTGTTACACTAAAAA
>JBGAJY010000199.1:0-10311 GCA_044224705.1 Saprospiraceae bacterium | reverse complement strand
GGTTCCGGACCTTCGGGGCTTTTTATTTTTGGAAAAAAGCTGCTTTCATTGGCCATCTGTATGCACTACTCGTGGTCCCTGAAATCGCCCGGGGCTGACTCGAACAGGTAACAATTCTCCGGCTCCCCGGTAACAATAGCGCGGTTGAATGGATTTGTCACATTACTGGCGTTACTTCTTCTTTTGGTATTTTGTAAAAAAAATAGCAGTAAATTTGAAGTAATCAAGAAACAGTAAAATTTATTTTTACAAAAGATCGCATATGAAAACTTTTTCCACGCTATTGTTTGCTCCCCTCGTTGCATTTCTGATTCCCCTATCCGGTGCCGCGCAAAACTTTTTCGCAGTGGACGACAGCATCTGTATTTACGAAGATGAACTGTCCACCTTCTCTTACAATGTGCTCGACAATGATGTGGTGCCCGATTCGGTATTCATCATACCGATGGGGCAATCCTCCTGTTTTTTTCTCACCGAATTCGGCGAAATCCTGGTATCACCCGATGCCCACGACTGTTGCGATGTGTCGCACAAATTCAAATACCGTATAGCAGGCTGCGATGTGGGGCCGCAATGTATGGCCCAGGTCACCATTATGGTAAAATGCCGAAAGCCGGATTGCCTTCTCGTCAACCTCGATGACCTGAGCGACCCTGGCGCCGGAACGCCTGGCGGTGGCGCGTGCATTTCCGCTTGTGAACACTCCACGGCTACCTATTACGTGGCTTACAACCCGTCCAACACCTATACCTGGACGGTGACCGGTGGCACATTTGTCACCGGCGGCAATCCCGCCGAGATTGTCGTGACCTGGGGCGCATCCGGTTCGGGGGCAGTCTCCCTGAGTATCAACGGCGGCGTTCCGAAGGTATATTGCGTCAATATTCTGGCCGCTCCGGTAGCAGGTTTTACTATCAACGACGCTTCTCCATGCCTGAATTCACCAGTCAGTTTTACCAATACCTCTATCGGCGGCAGTTCCTATTTCTGGGACTTCGGCGACGGCAATACTTCGTCGATGGTCAATCCTGTCCATACTTACGGTTCGCCAGGCCAATATACCGTTTGCCTGTCCGTGATGAACAGCAATTTTGATCCAGCAGGGAACCCCCTGTGTTGCTGTACAGATTCCATTTGCCATGAAGTGATCGTGGATTCGTTACCGGGGCCAAACATTTATTGTTTATCAACGCTGTGCGCGTTCGACAGCACCAAGTATTGGACGGATGCCGCTAATTGCGCCTCCTATGTCTGGACGGCTTTTAATGCCGACGGTTCTCCGGCCACTTTCACGGGTCAGGGTACCGACAGCATTTGTGTACAATGGGGAGCAGGTCCTTATGGCACCGTGACCCTCCAGGTAAGCGGTTGCGATGTGGCGTATTGTACAGATCCGGTCGTGCTTACTGTGCCAATTATTTCCAACACCGTTGCCCTTTCCGGGCCAACTGCTGTGTGTGCGGGCGCTACGGCCGTGTACTCCGCGCCCAAGTGGATCAGTGCCTGGTACGACTGGACGGTGACCGGCGGCACTATTCTCTCCGGCGACAGCACACATACCGTGGTCGTTCAATGGGGCCCGGGCCCGACCGGTACCATTCACCTGGATTACGGCAGTAGTTTTCTCAGTGGTTTGCCCGGCCATGAACCTGAAAATTGTATCGGGGAGGCCGACCTGACCGTGAGTATCAAGCCGAAATTCGAAGTTTTTAGCCCGCAGGGGCCGTTTTGCACAGGAGATCAAACTTCCTTCTTTGCCACTGCGTCGCCCTGGGCCAATTACATCTGGACAGTGGCGCCCCCGGCGTCGATTTCAGGACAGAACACGAATAATATTACCGTAACCTGGCCTGCTCCGGGCTCTTACGTGGTCACGGCGGCGCCTTCCAATTCGACCGTGTATTGCAACAGCAGCGTATCCACTGTGGCCGTGGTGATCGATGTCCCGCCGGCCTCTGCCATTACCGGTCCGCTTGAAATTTGCCCGGACGATGTGGCAACGTATTACGGTCAAAGCACGCAGGGAAACATCAAATATGTTTGGACGGTTACGGGCGGGACGCCGGCAAGTTTTACCGGCAACCCGATTACGGTCGACTGGAATCCGAACGGGCCGTACGGCCTGAGTTTGCAGGTCATGCAACTCGGTCCGCCGTTTTGCAATTCAGCGCCGTTGGTCGCCACTATCGTACCCAAAATACTGGTTGGTCCGGTGACCATTACAGGCACCGGGGCTTGTGTGAACAAACAGGAAAACTATACTGCCAGCCTGGTGCAAGGCCATCCGGATGCCGTTTTTACCTGGGAAATTATGCCTCAAAGCGCGGGGAGCGTGGTAGGCGGCCAGGGCAGTTCGGCTGCAACCGTGCAGTGGAACAATACGGGCGGCCCGGCAACGGTCAAAGTCACGGTAACCCTCTGCAACCAGACCCTGACGGGCACTTTACCGGTCACGATCGGCAACCCGGTGGTGAGCATTTCGATGAGCGGCACGCTTTGTCCGGGTCAATCCGCCACCTTGACGGCCACGCCCGGATTTGCCAGCTATGCCTGGACGCCGACGGCTTCGGGGCAAATTATTACGATCACTGCGCCCGGCAATTACGTGGTCACAGCCACGAATGGCAGTGGTTGTACCGCGGTAGCATCATTCACCGCAAATGCTTCGCCCGGGCCAATAGCCGATATTTCCACCAGCGACCCGACTACTTTGTGCATTAATCCGCCCAATTCGGCGATGGTGAATCTCACCGCGCAGACGGGCGCCAACTACAATTTTGCATGGTATTGCAATGGTGGTTTCCAGTCGCAGCCCGTGACGCAGGCTACTTTCAAACACACGAATACCAATGTGGCGGGGACTTTTGCATACTATGTAATTGTTACCGACATCAGTACGGGTTGTACCGCGCAGTCCAATACCATCACGGTGGTGCAGCAGATCTGCACACCGCCTCCTAATCCGTGTGTTCCGGCCGGAGCGTTCACCTTGGATATTCTTTCCGCCACGCCGCTCATTCCCAATTGCAACGTCATCAATTTTGATGCAACCGCCAGCAATGTTTCGAACATCAGTTGGAATTTCGGCGATCCCAATGACAACACCAACACGGGTATTTTGCCCGATGCAATGCATGCATACACCAAGGCTGGTTGTTTCCTTGTGCAGGTAACAGGATTGACACCGGCCCTGCCGCCCGACAACTTTTGTACGGTAGGCGATACTATTTCCGTCTGCGTGCCGCTGGTTGCGGATTTTAGTTTTACCGTCAATTGTTCAAAAGTCAGTTTTACCGACCATTCGACTTACCTGCCGAATGAGGGGCCCGTGAGCTGGAGTTGGGATTTTGACGATGGCAATGTTGCCTCTGGTACGCCGACACCCATGAATACCTATGCCACAGGCGGGGGTTATAATGTTTCTCTGACCGTCACCAATGCGGATGGTTGCCAGTCTGTGATCAAAAAAACGGTGACGGTGGCCGGCCCGCCGAGTGCCAGTATCAGTTATTCGCCGAACATGATCTGCGTTGGCCAGCCCGTGCAATTCAACGGCACCAATACCGGCACCTCGAGCATCATCACCTGGGCATGGGCCTTTGGCGACGGCTCCACAAACGGCGCGGAAGACCCCGCACATGCCTACTTGTTGGCAGGGCCTTATACCGTCATGTTGACCGTGACGGATGCCGCCGGCTGTACAGCGGTCGTGACACAAACCCTTACTGTAAATCCTGCGCCGCCGCCGGGTAGTATTACGTTTTCGCCAAGCCTGAGTTTCTGCGCAGGCGGAAGCGTGACCCTGACTGCGCCGGCAGGCGCCAGTTGGGCCTGGACTCCTCCGGCGAACACCCAAACCATCACGGTAACCACTGCGGGCACATACAGTGTGACGGTCACGGATGCCAACGGATGTACCTCGAGCCCCGATTCCGTGGAAGTGGTCGTGTTTCCGGCGCCCCTGGCAGTCATTTCCGGCAACCCGGTGATTTGTGATCAGGGTTGTACGATGCTGAGCGCCGTGGGCGGATTTGGTTACCAATACCAATGGCTCGATGCTTCACTGAACCCGATCGCAGGGGAAGTTTCCCAGACGATTTCCGTTTGTGATTTTAACCTGCTGCCCGGCGGCTATGCTGTTTCGGTGACCGATGGCAATGGTTGTACTGCGGTGTCGCCGATAGTGGTGGTGACGCTGGAAATTTCGCCTGCGTTTACCATTACCGTGGCGCCGACACCAGCCTGCGCGGGCACGCCCACCATGCTGACCATTACGCCGGTGCAACCCGACGTGGTTTATACCTGGAATACGGGCGCTACGAGTACGAGCATTACGGTGATACAAGCCGGAATCTATACCGCCGTAGGTACCGACACGATTACCGGATGCAACTCCGCGGCGAATGCCGTGGTGAACCCGCTTCCGGACTTGTGCATTGTTCCGGTGGGTTGTTATACCGTCTGTGATCCGGATACCATCTGTGGCCCCGACGGTATGGCCGCTTATCAGTGGAACCTGAACGGCGCGCCGATTCCGGGCGCGACCGATCAATGCCTGATCGTGACCATGATGGGTACTTATACCCTGACGGCCACCAATGAATTTGGCTGTACCGCAACATCCGATTCGTTGATACTCATGGTAATGGATTGTTCCTGCGACGCATTGAATGTATCTGCAGAACCTTCTGAGACGGATTCCTGCTGCTGGACCATCAGCTACGACAATCCATTTGACAACCTGTATGGCTTGTTGATCCATACCGATGACGCCCAGTTCAGCATCGATCTCACCACACTTGACCCCTCGCTGGAGGTGGCTTCCCTGGGCCTGAGTTTTATTGGCCTCACCAACAGTCAGGGCGCGCCGCTGCCCGATCCTTTACCCGGGGGCGTATTGGCTGATTTCATCACAATTTGCCTGACTGATGTCCAAAATTTCCCGCAGAAAATCGTTTTCGACTGGTACGATTTTGAATTTGACGTGGTGTGTTCGGACACCCTGATCTTTGATTGTCCGGTGGAACCGGATTGCCTTTATGCGAAGGATGATACTATTTACTGTGAAGACGGGGTGATCAAATACACGGTTACGCTTTGCAACCCGGTCGACGCTGATTTTAACGTTGGCTACATTGTGTTGCAGCCGTCCAGTCCGGCGAATGTGGTGGTGACGCCCTCGAACATATTCGTCAGCCCGCCCCTGGCGCCGGGCGAATGCCGCGATTTCACTTTCACAATCAGCGGCGCCAATATTGCAGGTGATACGCTTTGTTTCGGTCTCACGGCCCACGACTTTCCGCCCGGCGACCCGGACACTTCGCTGTGTTGCATGCTCGATACGATGTTCTGTGTCCCGATCCCCGATTGTGATCCTTGCGACAATGTCGGGGTGGAATTTGTGGATATGGTTTCGTCGCCAACCGGGGGGGATTGCTGCGCCTTTATCGGGTTGTACAACAATTACGCGGCCAACTATTTCGATGGCATCGACCTTTGCCTGATCGGTTCCGGCACGACGATGACCATCACGAATCCCTTTGGTTCGGGTTGGGCTACAGGTAGTTATACACCCACGATGATCTCGCTCGATGTGATTCCACCGCTCGGGGCCAGTGTGCCTCTGGGCCCCCTGCAATTGCCGATGTTGTGTTTTCAAACCCAGGAAGAACCGCCGCAATTCCTGGAAATCAAGTGGATGCAGGGCGATAGTATTGTTTGCCGCGACACGGTGCCAATATCCTGCCCGCCGCCCTGCGGATATATTTCGAACGATTCATTCCTGTGTCATGCCGATGGTACCTGGACGTTCTTCGGTCTTTTGCACAATACCTCTGATGTTACCATGGGCGAGGCGCACTTTGTGTTCCCGACGCTGGGCTACGACCAGACGGTACCCTTGCCGCCCTTGCCTCCGGGAGGAACTTACCTGGTCAATATTCCGCTTGGCCCTCCGGCCATGCCAGGCGATACCCTTTGTTTCACGGTCTCCTTGCACCAGTTGAATGACGACAGTATGCACCTCTATTGCTGCAATTTCACCGACTGTATTGTGGTGCCGGATTGTCCGGGGAATCTTTGCGCCTGCGACGAGTCATTTTTCAGCCTGCAGGACAACGGCTACAAATACGCCGGCTCATTGACTACGCCTTATGAAATACGCTTTTCTCCAGGCGGGTGGCTGAGCAATTGCGACCGCGTACTGTGGGCCTGGGATGATACTTCGGAGCCGGATACGACGGTTGGCAATGCCTCGGCATCGCACAAATTTCCCGGTGACGGAAAGTACGATGTATGTATGAGCGTGGTCAGGGAAAGTGATGAAGGAGAGGAATGCCGTTTTGAAATTTGTAACCAGATCAGGATCAATCCTTACGAAAACGACCCGGCTTTACCCGGCAGCGAAATGACCGTGTATCCCAATCCGGCGGAGGGCGTATTTTATGTCGAATTAAAGCCACGGTGGGCCCAACCTGTCGAACTACAGGTTTATGATGTGTTTGGTCGTCTCGTGGAGCCGCCGGTTGTTTATTCCAAAGGCGGCATGGAGCCGATCCGGGTCGATCTGGGCACGGCTGCCGACGGTGTTTATTTGGTGGAGCTGCGGTCCAATGGAAAACGGTGGATCAAACGGATCGTTCTGCAGTGATCCCAACACTCGTTTGGCCATAAAAAAACACGCCCCCGGTTCCATGGAGAACCGGGGGCGTAGTTTTTATGGCCAGTGAGGACCGGCGGATTTATTTCTCGTCGTAGTTGTACGGCAGGATTTTCGAGTCTTTCACCGTCGAAAGGGTCATCAGCGTTTTCAGGCGCTCGATTTCTTCGATTTGGCTAAGCGTTTTGAACAGCAGTTGTTCGTACGTGGGGATGTCTTTGCAAACGATTTTCATCAGGAAATCGGCTTCGCCGGTAATGATGTAGCACTCGGTGATTTCGTCGATCTGGGCAATTTTCTGGAGGAAGTTGTTCAGCGCATTTTCACGCTTCCAGGCAAGCGAGACCAGGACAAAGGTTTTGACATTGAGACCCATCATTTGCGGGTTCACCTGTGCGTGGTAGCTTTGGATGATATCGCTTTGTTCGAGTTTTTTGACGCGCTCAAGGGTCGGGGCAGGGGAGAGTCCGATTTTTTTCGACAGATCGAGGTTCGTGATCTTGCTGTTCTCTTGCAGGATTTTGAGGATTTTCAGGTCTATCTTATCCAGTTTTTCTGACATGGTGCTATAAATTGTAAAATTAAATTTTGGTCTGGAAAATTTCCCCAAAGGTAGGGCAAGAAAAAATAATTTACAAGCGAATCCCCTGTTGGCCTTTGTAAATTTTGTTAATAAAGCGTTTTTGTCATACTGGCGGCAGAAAAATTTGCCGGCGAAAGTTCGTTAACGCCGTTTTGCCAATGAATATTTGTTAAAAACCCGCCAAAAGATGGTGCCGCATGAAAAAAGGCCGAATCGAAGGTTTGCAGGCGATAAATCGCCAAACAATTCCTTCCGATTCGACCTTTTTGCTGCGCGACAACGCGGCCTGGCCGGTTTCGTTGTCCGATTTTACGGGAAGATGCCCATTGAGATATAATCGCTGGCGATCTTTTTCAGCGAGCAGACGAAAGCGGCCGTGCGCTGGTCCTGAATTTCAGGGTGCTGGCGCAGGGTTTCGCGGATCTGCTGGTAAGCGGTGATCATCGTGTCTTCCAGACCCGAATTGACCAGTTCGATTTCGGTGCCGCCGCGGGTCAGGAAATCGCGCTCGCGGTCGCCCACCGTTTTGCCGGTCATTTCTTCGATTTTAGCAACGAGGCCTTCGAACTGGTTATGGTGGAAGCGGTTCTCCAGACGGCCGAAGCGGTGGTGCGACAGGTTTTTGAGCCATTCAAAATAGGAAACCGTGACGCCCCCGGCGTTGATGAAAAAGTCGGGGATGATGACGATGCCTTTTTTGAGCAGGATCGGATCCGCGTCGGCGCTGACGGGGCCGTTGGCGGCTTCGGCGATGATCTTGGCTTTGATGCGCGCGGCGTTGTCGGACGTGATCTGGTTCTCCAGCGCCGCCGGGACCAGGATGTCGCATTCGAGTTCGAGCGCTGCCGAGGCATCGCCAATGTGTTTGGAGCCCGGGAAGCCGACGATGGAGCCGGTTTCCTTGCGGAAAGCGAGCAGTTTTTCGATGTCGATGCCGTTGGGGTCGTGAATCGAGCCTTCGCGCTCGGCCACGCCGATAATTTTGACGTCTCCTTCCTGCTGGCTGATGAGGGCGGTGTTGCTGCCCACGTTGCCGAGGCCTTGCACGACCATTGTTTTGCCGGCGATACCGGCCGTGAGGCCGAGTTTGCGCATGTCGTCGCCGTAGGATACGGCTTCGCGCAGGCCGTAGAATACGCCGCGCCCCGTGGCTTCGGCGCGGCCGCGGATGCCGTTCTGCGTGACGGGTTTGCCCGTGACGCAGCCGATGGAGTCGATCTCGCCGTGGCGGAAAGCCTGGTAGGTATCGAGGATCCAGGCCATTTCGCGCGGGCCGGTGCCGTAGTCGGGCGCAGGCACGTCGATGCCCGGGCCGATGAAGTTTTTCTTGATGAGTTCGGTGGTGTACCGGCGGGTGATGTTCTGGAGTTGCTCGACGGTGTAATTGCCCGGATTGATCTTGATGCCGCCTTTTGCGCCGCCGAAAGGCACGTCCACGAGGGCGCATTTGTAAGTCATCAGCGATGCGAGGGCCATCACCTCGTCCTGGTCCACGGATTCAGCATAGCGTATGCCGCCTTTGGTCGGCAAACGGTGGTGGCTGTGCTGCACGCGGTAGGCTTCGATGACTTCGAAGTCGCCATTGACGCGCACCGGGAACCGGATTTGCAGGACCAGGTTGCAGGCTTTGATTTGTTCGACGAGCCCGCGAGGGATGTCGGTAAAGGCTGCCGCCTTGTCCACGTAGTTTTCTACGCTTTTAAAGAAACTAATTTTTCCACTCATGGTCGTCCTTAGTTTGATGCTCTAATTTGGTTAGTTTACGCTCCAGCCGCACCAGATACCATACGATGCCGAGAAAAATGACGACAATCACAGCGACCACGACGTTAATTTTCCCGGTTTCGCGCATGAAATCCCGATTGCCCTGCGCGAGCGCTGCCGGCAAAGGTAGCAGGCTGAGCAAAATGATTGTAAAAATTTTTTGCGTTGTGAAAAATTTCATCTTTCAAAAAGGGGGAAAAGTTTAATTTACTGCTAAATTGGCAAAATGCAGGATCAGTCCAGACCCTGCGACCGGTCGAGCAAACGCTGGTATCGAATGCGCAAACCCGCCACCCAGAATCCCAGCAGCGACCAGCCCAAAATTGCCGGATAAAACACCAGCCGCATGGTATTGTCCAGGTCCTGGCTGCCGAAAGCCGGGCTGCCCGTGGCCCCGGGGTGCAGGCTGGCGAACATCCGCGGCACGATGTACAGTAGTGGCACCAGCGAAGCGAAAGCGAAAATGTTGTACACCGCAGCGAGGCGGGCGCCTTTTTCTGGCTCGTCAAAGGAGCGCCGAAGGATGAAATAAGCCATGTAAATCAGTAGCGCCACCGCCGTCATCAACTGCTTGATGTCGTTGCTCCAGGGCTTACCCCAGGCGTAATTGGCCCAAACCATTCCGGTGAACAGCCCGAGAAAGCCGAACAGCAACCCGATTTCGGCATAAGCCGCCGCTTTCCGATCAAAATCCGGATTGGGTGTGCGCAAAAAACGGATGCTGTTCCACACCGAAGCGATGAACAGGAACATCAGCGCAAACCACATGGGCACGTGGTAATAAGTGTTGCGGATGCTCTCGTAAATGACGTTGCGGTAGGGAAAGGAAAAGTCGGAAACGATGTGCAGACCTTCGATCGGATGGGCTGTCCAGGCGGGGTCAGTGGTAGTTGCAGATGCAGTATCCTGGGTGAGTTTGAGGGCATTGGGCAGCAGCGAGACGCCGTCGGTGGGATGGTCGACGATGGCGGTGAGTACCATCGAGCGTTCGCCTCTGGGGAGGGAAGCCGGCATCTGAAAATGAGCCACCAGCATCGTGTCGTTGAGCGCCCGGACGGCGTCGGCGGCCACGGCGCGAGTGGAATCGTATTCCAGCCACACCCGAACGCTTTCGCCGGCCCTCACCCGCGTGTAAAACGAATTGTATCCAAAAATTTCCAGGTCGACAGATTGGCCGGTTCGGGCCGTCTCAGGCGCCACGCGGGCGACGCCGGGCTTCAGGGGAACGAGCAAGCCTACGCAAAGCGCGTACAGGACGAGGACAACGGAGAGGGTTTTCCACCACATATAATTCGATTTTTGATTG
>JBGAJY010000198.1:0-10313 GCA_044224705.1 Saprospiraceae bacterium | reverse complement strand
CGGTGGGTTGGGCGGGAGCGGCGGTATTGGGCGCCAGGCCGGGCTGGGTTGGGGCGGGGGTAGAGTATTGCGTGGGCGACGGTTTGGGGGGCACGAAGACGGTATCGCGGCGAAGGGGTCGGTCTTCTCCGTCGTTTTTCTCATCCATTTCGCGCAGGCGGCTGCCGATTTCGGAGCGTTTGCCGCTGCATTTGGAGATGCCCCAAAGCGCCACACAACCAAAAAAAACGAGGATAATGAGCGATTCCAGTCGGGGAAGTTTCATGTTTTCTCAGCACTTATTTTTGAAATAAATTTTCCGCAGGGGTAGTCTGGACGGCGGGTAGTCCGCAGCGCGATGCGTTACATTTACCGGAAACAAAAGTAGCGCACCGCGCCAAATTCCGGGCAGCAGAAACCGCAGGAGCCGCCGCAAAGAGGCGTTAAAATCTTGTTTATATCCTGTCGATCCTGTCAAAAATTAAGCCCCCGTCCACCATGCCCGACAGCCTGCTCCACCAGATCGCCCTCACGCTCCTGCCCCAGGTGGGCCCGGTCACCGCCAAACTGCTGGTCAGCTATTGCGGCAGCGCCGAAGCCATTTTCCATTCCAGCCGCCGCGAATTGCTCAGAATCCCTGGCGTTGGCCCCGCCGTGGCCGATTGCATCCGTTCCGCCGACCCTTTGGTGTCTGCCGAAAAAGAGTTGCTTTTTTTGGAAAAAAACGGCGTTTCCGCCCTGTTTTACACCGACGAGGAGTACCCCGTCCGCTTGCGGCAAATCCACGATTGTCCCGCCCTGCTCTTTTTCAAAGGCTCTTCCACGCAACTGCTGAATGCTTCGCGCATCGTGGCCATCGTCGGCACCCGCCAACCCACGGAGTATGGAAAAATGATCTGCGAAGAATTCGTCACCGGCCTGCAGGCCTACGGCGCACTGATCGTGAGCGGACTGGCCTACGGCATCGATATTACGGCCCACCGCCAGGCCACGGCGTTGGGCGTGCCGAACATCGGCGTTTTGGGCCACGGACTGGGCAGCATTTACCCCAGCCATCACCGCCCAACGGCCTTGAAAATGATCGAACACGGCGGACTGCTCAGCGAATACGTGCACGACGCCAAACCCGACCGCGACCACTTCCCGATGCGCAACCGCATCATCGCCGGGCTCTGCGACGCCCTCCTGGTGGTGGAAACGGCCGCTACAGGCGGCTCCATGATCTCCGCCGAATTCGCCAACCAGTATGCCCGCGACGTATTCGCCGTGCCCGGCCGCGCCTCCGACGCCAAAAGCGCGGGCTGCAATCTCCTGCTCAAAACCGACCGCGCCCAGCTCGTCGAAACGGCAGCCGACCTCGCCGAAGCCCTGGGCTGGGCCCAAGCGGGCCGCGAACGGCCCGTGCAAACCCAACTTTTACTCGACCTCAGCCCGGCCGAAACCGCCCTCGTCGAACTCATCCGCCAGACCCCCGAAATCCCCGTAGATCAACTCGCGGCGCTGGCAGGGCTGCCCTCCGGCGAGCTGGCCGCTGCCGTGCTCGGGCTGGAATTCAAAGGCGTGGTGCGGACCTTGCCGGGCAAACGGTATATTTTGGCGGGGTGACGCCAGCATTTATCTTTGAACCAACATTACCCGCGCGTCCTCTTTTTATTTCCGACTAATGAACCCTTGACTTCGCCATTGCCGTTCAGCCAGTTTTCCCGTTTCTCAAACACCGCCGTTCTGTTATTGGCCCTGTTGTTCGCCCAGCCACTGCCGGCCCAGGACTACATTGCCAAAGTGGAACACTACGGCGTGGAGCAGGGCCTTTCCCACCGCCAGGCCAACGCGATTTTTGAGGACAGCCGGGGCTTCGTCTGGATCGGAACGCCCAACGGACTCAACCGATTCGACGGATATGGTTTCCGGACTTATACCAAAGAAAAAGACGGACTGCTGTTCAACGACATCCAGTCGATCAAAGAAGATGCCGACGGTTGGCTGTGGTTGGTAGAGGGGGGCCGACACAACATCTGCCTTTTTCAGCCGGAGCGCGGCGAAGTGCGCTCGTTGAAAGAAAAATTTGGCTCCGTTAACCCCGCATTTGCCTCTGGCAGTTTCAATGAAAGTATCTGGCAGAGCGAGGACGGAGCACTCTGGCTTTCCGCAACCGACGCCGATTGGTTGTACCGCTATCATCCTAAAACCGGTATTCAAGTCATTCGGATCGAAGGGCTGCGGAATATCCGTCCGGCATATTTTTCCGCTGAAAAAACACTCTGGGCGACTGCCGACGGCGATTTACTGCTGGAACTGGATCAGTCCGGCAAAGTTTTACAACGCTTCGAAAACCTTTGGCTGTACGGCCCCTGGGCGCTCAGTGAAAACGGTATCCTGGCCATTACGAGGAGCTGGCCGGGTAAGGAAGAGTTCTTCTATTGCAGTTTGAAACGAGAACGGCGGCCGTTGCTTATTCCAGCGTTGCAGCAAAACGGAACGCCCCTGCCCGCGCTGATTTTCCCTTTTGACGACAAAGGGTCATTTGTCATCCACGACCGCCTGATGGATCCCGCACGGGGCGAAGTAGCGCAATGGGAATTTGTGGATCATGACAAATACAATTTTATGTGGCGGTCTTTTCTGAAAGACCGTTCCGGCCGGTATTGGCTGGGCGACGATTTCGGCTTTTACATCCTGCAAATCAAAAAGAACCGTTTTCAACGCTATTTCTTTCAAAAGGGCGTAAAACCGGGCTTGGGCAACAGCATACGCGGCATCCTGACCACCCCGGATCACCTTTATGCGAATATTGAAAATGGCGGTTGTTTCGAATTGGACCTTCACAGCGGACAAAGCCGCCGCCTGGAAGCCGCCGGAACGGGGTGGGGAAACTACTCCTTGACCTTTTCCAAAAACGGCGACATCCTCTCCGGAAGGGAAAAAGCCCTGTACCGTTTTTCACCCGACGCCTCAACCGGCGAAAAAATCCCGACGGAATTTAACGTTTGGGCCGTCTGCGAAGACAACACCGGGAAAACCTGGATCGGGTCGGCGAGCTCGGGGCTGCACACGCTCTCTCCCGGAGCCTCTTCTATACAGCCTTTTACCCGATACAACGAATTCGGGAGCCTGGCGACGGCATTCGTGCTCTACATCGAGCAGGACAAATCGGGCGTGTTGTGGGCCTGCGCGAGCAATGGATTTTATAAAATTGACCCTCAAAAGGGCGTCGTGGCACGCTACTGGTCGGGCGGCACGGGCGAGTATTTTCTTCCGGCTGACAATTTTTATCATTTTCACCTCGATGCCGACGGCGTATTCTGGCTGGCCTCAGCCACCGGATTGGTACGGGTGGCTTCCCGGGCCGATGGAACCGGAACAAAGTCGCCGGCCTGGGACCTGGCGTCGGGCAAATTATTCAACCGGGCGTCCGGACTGCCGAACGAGGTGATCTACGCCGTTTACGAAGACAGACAGGGCCGGCTGTGGCTGCCCACCGACCGCGGCATCATTTGTATGGATAAAAAAACGGGCGGCATTAAAACGTACTTCGTCGCCGACGGGATCACCGACTCGGAATTCAACCGGACGGCCCATTTTCAGGATAAAAACGGCGTATTGTATTTCGGCAGCCTGAATGGCATCACGGCGTTCAACCCCGCCGATTTTAATGAAAAGGAAGACGAATGGTCCGATACGCCGTTGGAACTCACTGCTTTTCAGCAATTTGACCACGAATCCGGCCAACTCGTCGATCGTACGGCCGAGCTCCTGCGCACGCGCGAAATCGTACTGCGGCCAGACGAACGTTTTTTTAACCTCGAACTGGCACTGCTGAGCTACAACGAAACCAACCTGATCCAGTATGCCTGGAAAATCGAAGGTCTCGACAAGGATTGGCACTACCAGAAAGAACGGCACCTCAATTACAGCGGTCTGCCCTACGGCAACTACACGCTGCGC
The DNA here is from genome assembly GCA_044224705.1 of Saprospiraceae bacterium. Lineage (GTDB taxonomy): Bacteria > Bacteroidota > Bacteroidia > Chitinophagales > Saprospiraceae > M3007. Next base: position 6,389 of record JBGAJY010000198.1, on the reverse strand, counting down.
ATCAAAGCCCAGGCCTCCGACGGGCAATGGTCAAAAAGAATGCTGACGTTTACCATCCGCGTGCTGCGGCCCTGGTACCTGCAAGGCTGGTTCCTGGCCCTCGCCGTGTTGCTGGCTTGCAGCGGGATTTTTGTTTACGTCCGCCGGCGCAACCGGCAGCTGATTCTGGAACAAAAAAGACTGGAAAGTCTGGTCGCCAAAGCCACCGAGCGCATCGAAAAACAAGCGGAGGAACTGCGGCACCTCGACGAGGTGAAATCCCGCTTTTTTGCAAATGTCAGCCACGAACTGCGCACGCCGCTTTCGCTGTTGCTCGGACCCATCAGCAGCGTGCTCAAAGGAAACAGACAGGACAACCGCGACTTCACGCTCCTGAAACTCGCACAAATGCATGGCCAGCAGCTGCTCCAGCTGGTGAACCAGATCCTCGATCTGAGCAAGTTGGAAAGCGGCAAACTCGAATTGCAGGAGAAGCCCACCGCACTCTACCCCCTGCTCCGCCGCATCGTGGCGGCCTTCGAAAGCCATGCGGAACGCAAGGGGATTCAGTTTGTCTTTCAGTACCAGGCCGAAAAAAACCTCCAACTCCTCGTCGACAGCCTCAAACTGGAAACCATCCTCAACAACCTGTTGTCCAACGCCCTGAAATTCACGCCGGCCGGCGGAACCATCCAGGTAGTCGCCGAAAACCTTGCCAACGCAATGCGCATCGGGGTAAGCGACACCGGCCGAGGGATTCATCCGGACGATCTGCCCAAAATTTTCGACCGTTTCTATCAATCCGGACTGCCCGGCGCGCCCACGGAAGGCGGCACCGGCATCGGTCTGGCGCTGTGCCGCGAACTGGCTGAACTGATGGGCGGAAAGATCAGCGCCGAAAGCGCCGGGCTGGGCGAAGGCAGCCGGTTTTTCTTCGAATTTCCGCTGAAGGAAGTACTCGGCAAAACGACTGATTTGCCGGAAGAAGCGCCGGAACTGGTCGAAACCGGAGCATTCCTGCCACTCGGGGACAGTCCGCAGCCCGTACAACAAGCCGCTACCCTGCTGATCGTGGAAGACAATGTCAGCCTGCGCGATTACCTGAAATTGACCTTGCCTTCACAATACCGGGTCATCACCGCTGAAAACGGGCAGGAAGCACTGGGTTTGATGCATCGATTGTCGGAAGCCCAAACCCTTCCGGACCTGATTATCAGCGACATCATGATGCCCGTCATGGACGGTTTTCAGTTCCTGGAGCATTTGAAAAATGACCCGCACTTCCGGGTCATCCCGGTCATCATGCTCACTGCCCGGGCGGATATGCAGGACAAACTGCGCGCCCTGCGCATCGGGGTGGACGACTATCTGCTCAAACCTTTCGAAGAAGAAGAACTGCTGGTACGCATCAGCACCCTGCTGGAACGCTACGGCGAACGCCGGCAATCGCCGAACCACACCGCTACTGAGGAGAACCAGGCGACGACGCCCGAACACAGCGCAGGCGAATTGGCCTGGCTGGCCGACCTGGAAAACCTCGTGGTGTCCGAAGCGCAGAACGACCTGCTCTCGGTCAGCTGGATCGCCGACCGCATGCACCTGAGCGAGCGCCAGTTCCAGCGCCGATTAAAAAACCTGACCGGGCTCTCTCCGAACGCCTACCTGAACGAAGTGCGCCTGCAGGAAGCCCGCCGCCTGCTGGAACAGGGCAAAGTCCATTCCGTCAAGGAACTGGCCTGGACCATGAGCTTCCGGAACGAAAAGTATTTCTCCCAGATTTTCCGGGAGCGCTTCGGCAAGACGCCCTCCGAGTTGCTGCGCTGAGGGGCAGTGGCAATGCCGCGCATGGTGTCGGATTTTTATACCCTGGTGTCGGGTTTTTGTACCGTTTTCCAAAAAATGTCTGATTTGTACCCCCTGCTTGTCGGGTTCGTCCTCCTATGCGGGGGGCCATCTTTCCGTTGTCAAACGGGGCGGGCGGAATACGCTTTGGTTTTGCTCGTCACCCTTCATTTTAAACCATTCAACTGAAAACGCCATGGTACTCGAAAAAGAGCTTAGCGAATTTCAAGACTTCAAAAATTACGACTTCAGTAATTTTTACTTTGGTTCCGGCGAGGACGTCTATGAGATCATCCGGACCTACAACCGCTGGTACAGGAAAGCATACAAGGGCGGCTTTCACATTTATCAGGAACCGTTCTCTACCGCTCCGGGCCCGGTCATTTCCCTCGACAGCAACCTCGACGGGCCGCTGAAAGGCTTGCTCAATTTGTCCTCCTACAACTACCTCGGCATGGCCAACGCGCCGGTAGTAGAAGAAGCGGCTATCGCAGCCATCCGTAAATACGGGCTGGGGGCTTCGGGAGGTCCCATTCTGAGCGGCATGTACGACATCCACCGCGAACTGGAGGCATCCATCGCGGCCTTTAAAGGCAAGGAAGCCTGCCTCACGTTCAACTCCGGTTACGCAGCCAACCTGGGCATCATCTCCGGGATCATGCGCGCCGGCGACACGATTTTTCTCGACCAATACGCACATGCCTCCATTATCGACGGGGCCATTTTGTCGAAAGCCAAAACCGTTTTCTTCAGGCACAACAACGAAGCGGACCTGGCCCGCAAAATGGCCGGCGTCACAGGGCGCAAACTGGTGATCGTGGAAGGCGTGTATTCCATGGACGGCGATTTTTGCAAACTGCCCGAAATCGTGGAAGTCGCCAAAAAACACGGCGCGCGCATCATGATCGACGAAGCGCATTCCTCCTTTGTTTGTGGCCCAAGCGGCCGTGGCGTGGTGGAACATTTCGGCCTGGAAGACGAGGTGGATTTTCACATGGGCACCTTCTCAAAAGCATTGGGCGGCATCGGCGGGTACGCTTGCGGCGACAAGGATTTCATCCTCTACCTGGAGGCCTACGCGCGTTCCCGTTTTTTCTCCTGCACCCTGCCCCCGGCCGTTTCGGCGGGTGTACTGGCCGCACTCCATTACATTGAAGAAAACCCCGAAATCCGCCTCCAACTCTGGAACAACGTAGCCTATCTGCAAAAACGCTTCCGCGAAGAGGGCGTCAGCATCGGCCATTCCACCTCGCAGGTGATGCCCGTGCTGATCGACGACGACGCCCGCGTGTTCGGCATCACGCAAAAACTGCGGGAAAGGGGTCTCTTTTTGCAGCCGGTCACGTACCCTGCTGTGTCCAAGGGCAAAGCGCGCCTGCGGCTTTCCGTTTGCGCCTCGCACACGATCGATCAACTTGAAACGGCAGCGCAAGCCATTGCCGGGGTATTGGGAGAGGAGGGTTTGTTATGGAAATAGTACGCTATCCTTTTTCGAACGGCATGAACTGTCTGTTCGAAATACCCACCGAAGCCGCCCTGACATTACTGCCCGCCGGAGTGCAGCCTGTGGAGATCGTTCACGGCGCCAGCCTCATCGGAATCACGATGTTCGACTTTACCGAAAGCCCCATAGGACCTTACCAGGAACTGGTCATTTCCCTGTACGTCGTGCCTCTGATGGGCATCATGGAGCAGCATCCGCACGCGGCGGTGTTTCCGCTGGTAGTGGCCTCCACACACCAGGAGGCCAGGGACCACGCCATCGACCTTTGGCACCTGCCGCATTTTAACGAAGACATCAGCATTGATTTTTCGGAATCGGCCGACGGCCAGACGATCAGCGCCAGAGTATCGTGTCACCTCGGCGAGCCCATCGTCGACATGAGGATCAGCCAGTCGGGTAAATGGCATCCGGCCTACCAGGCCTACCAGTCGTTCCAGTGCGATGAAACGGGGTCCTACATCGGCATCATGGACATGAAAGGCCGGCTGAGCGAACACGAAGAAAACACCGGCAGCATCCGGCTGTACCCGCACCGGCTTTTTGATCCTCTGGATTTATCGGCGATGGACACAATGCCTTTGCGCGAAATGTGGATGAAGGAAGGGGTGGAGAGCTACCATGAAATCGTCACGGTTGCTGTGCCTGCGGAACACGTTTGAATGCGTCACGCCTGATATCCCACCACCATCAAGCTCCGCGCGCCGTGGGCTCCGATCACCAGCGCCTGCTCGATATCGGCGGTTTTGGACGGGCCGGCCAGGAACATCCCGAACCCCGTACCGGCAACCTCTGGCCGCGCGTAGGCTTCGTGCATCGTGGCCACCAACTCCGTTTTTTTCAGCGCAATGACCAAATGCTGCGTCAGAAAAGGCAAAGCCCTGTGCCCTCCGAAATCCTCTTCCCGCAGCCAAACGGCCCCATTTTCCGCGACTCCAAAGGATGCGGGCAAAACGGCCACCTCTACACCCGCAAAAGCGTGCGGGTTGGTGACTGACAACACATCCGGATCGCCCAAAGGCAGTCCGGGAACGAAGCTGAGCAGGTTGTCCTGCGCTCCAAACCGCTGCTGGGCAAAGAAAATGTGCTCCGGCAGGGAGGCGGGGGTCTGCGGTCGGTTGCGGCGGATTTGCTCTAAAATGTGGTTTCTGCTCATCAATTTTCTCCGTGGCTCTGTGTCTCCGTGTTTTTACCACGGAAGCACGGAGTTTTATTTGTTTTTCAAATACCAGTCGCGAAAACTCTCTCGCGGCGCTTCCGGCAGTTCGCGGTTGTTGAACCACGGATTCCAGCGGTTTTTCAGCAAAAACGGCGCGAAACGCAACACCCGGCGGACCATTTTTCCAAACAACCGAAACCGTTTCGGGTGCGATAAAACGCTGTTCATCCAGCGGATACCAAGCCGCTTGAACCAACCGGCATGCCCCGCTTCACCCACCACCTGCCGCCAGCGCCAGATCTGGTCGTGGATGTCGATCTTCACAGGGCAAACGTTCGTGCAGGACCCGCAAAGGGTGGAAGCGAAGGGCAGGTCGGCGTTTTTTTTCAAATCCAGGTTCGGGGCGAGGATGATGCCGATGGGGCCTGCCACGGCGTTGTGGTACGAGTGTCCGCCGCTGCGCCGGTACACCGGGCAGGTGTTGAGGCAGGCGCCGCAGCGGATACATTTCAGCGCGTCGCGAAATTCGGGGCGACCCAGGTGCGCGCTGCGGCCGTTGTCGACGATGACGAGGTGCATCTCCTGACCGGGTCGTGGTCGCTGAAAATGGCTCGAATAGGTAGTAATCGGCTGCCCCGTGGCCGAGCGCGCCAGCAGCCGCAGGAATACGCCGAGGTGTTCGGTCTTCGGGATGATCTTTTCGAGGCCCATGCAGGCGATGTGGACCCGGGCCAGGTGGGCGCCCAGGTCGGCGTTGCCCTCGTTGGTACAGACGACGAAGGCGCCGGTTTGGGCTACGGCGAAGTTGACGCCGGTGATGGCCAGCTCGGCGCCCAGAAATTTTTCGCGCAGGTGCCCGCGGGCCGCTTCGGTCAGGTATTGCGGGTCGGAAGCGCCTTTTGCGGTGCCGAGGTGGGTGTGAAACGTGTCGCCGACCTCTTCTTTTTTGATGTGAATGGCAGGCAAAACGATGTGGCTGGGCGGCTCTTTCCGGAACTGGACGATGCGCTCGCCGAGATCGGTGTCTACGATTTCGATGCCGTTTTTTTCCAGAAAAGGGTTCAGGTGGCACTCTTCGGTGAGCATGGATTTGGACTTGACCACTCTCGTAAAACCATGCTGCCGGATGATGTCGAGCACGAGTCGGTTGTGCTCCGCGGCGTCGGCAGCCCAGTGGATGCGGATGCCGTTAGCGAGCGCTTTTTGCTCAAAATCAACCAAATAGTCGTCCAGACAGGCCAGTGTGTGGGCTTTGATCCGGGAAGCCAGTTCGCGCAATTCTTCCCATTCGGGCACCTGCGCGGCGGCGCGGTCGCGCTTTTGGCGCACGAACCAGAGGGCCGTGTCGTGCCAGTCGACGCGGGGTTCGTCGCGGTTGAAGGTGTCGGCGTTGCGGGCGTGGGTCATGTCGAAGTTGTTCTATATCTCATCATTCAAAAACCGCCAGTCGGGGTTTCTTTTCATAATCAGCAATTCTTTCTTTGTCCGGTTCCAGCCTTTGATTTCTTTTTCCCTTGCAATGGCCCATTCGATTTGTGGAAAGTATTCGTAGTAAATCAGGTTATAGCAGAAGTACTTTCCAGCAAAAGTTTCTTTCGGGCCATTGTGATCCGCTAGATGTTCTTCCAGCCGTCTTTTCAGGTTATTGGTCACGCCGATGTAAAGCACCGTTTTCTTGGGATTGGTGGTGATGTAAACAAAGTAGTGGTGATCTTTCATGATTGGTGGCTGAGTTTGAATAGGAGACTCTTTCAGACCGTTTGATTTTATCAGTTCCCTCGCTTCGCTCGGGATGACAGGCTACCTTATTTCAACTTACTTTATCGGATTTCTCGCTACGCTCGAAATTTACCCAAGCCCGGCCGGAATTTCGAGCGTAGCGAGAAATCCGATAAAGACAGGAACACC
>JBGAJY010000197.1:0-10351 GCA_044224705.1 Saprospiraceae bacterium | reverse complement strand
CCCGCACACCTTCCGCCACTCCTTCGCCACCCACCTCGTGGAAGGCGGCGCCGACCTGAAAGCCGTACAGGACATGCTGGGCCACGAAAGCATCACCACCACGGAGATTTACACCCACCTCGACACGGAGTACCTGAAGGAGACGATCTACCTTTACCACCCAAGATTGAAATTTGAAAAATAAAGGTTGATGAGGGTTTATAAAAGGTTGATGAGGTTTATAAGGGTTTATGAAAAGGGCTACTTACTCCCCTCAACCTTTTATAAACCCTTATAAACCTCATCAACCTTTTATAAACCCTTCTTCTCCATGAACTACTGGCTTGTCAAATCCGAACCCGACGTTTACAGTTACGATCAACTGGTCGCCGAAAAACGAGGCCGCTGGGACGGCGTGCGCAACTACCAGGCGCGCAACAACCTGCGGGCCATGAAAGCCGGCGACCTGGTCCTGTTTTACCACTCCAACATCGGGCTGGAAGTGGTGGGCATCGCCCGCGTGGCGCGAGAGCATTACCCCGACCCGACCGCGGAAAAGGGCGACTGGTCGGCCGTGGAACTGGAACCGGTGAAAGCTTTTAAGCGCCCGGTGCCGCTCGCTGAAATCAAGGCGCACCCGGCTTTGCAAAACTTCGGACTCGTCCGCAACGGACGTTTGTCGGTAATGCCGGCGTCTTTCGACGAATTTTCCACCATCCTCGCGCTCGGAGAGACAAATATTTAGTCGGTTAGTCAGATAGTCGGTTAGGGTGTGTCTGAAAAATGCTCGAGCCGCGTAGACCTCGGAGGTTGGCGGCAAAAAGATTAGGAAAAATGCTCTATTCCTCAATGCCGCCAACCTCCGAGGTCTGCTCCTCACGACCTGAAGCAGATTGACACACCCTAGTCATCAGTCTGGCTAGATGGCTCAATAGTCGACTATCTGACTAACCGACTATCTGACTAACCGACTAAAAAAATGCTTATCCAAACCAATTTCAATAGCAGAACCCCGGGCGGCGGCATCGGCTGCCTCATCTTCGGCGTGCTGGGGCTCGTGGCCGCTTACTACATCCTGAAAGGCGTGTTTACCATCCTGTGGTGGGCAGCGCCGTTTTTGTTCGTGCTCACCCTGCTGATCAACTGGCGGGTGGTGGCCGAAGCGGGCAAAGGGCTGATCAGCCTCATTCGCCGTCAGCCCCTGAGCGGACTGATCGTGACGCTGCTGGCGGCGGTGGCTTTCCCGATTACGGCATTGTTCCTGTTCCTGAGCGCCGTCGGCAGTCAAAGCAAAGCACGGCGCGGCGAAAGCTCCGAAACGCCGCCTGTTTTTGAACAAACGAAAACGGGGTCTTTGAATGATACTGGCGAATTCATTGATTTTGAAGAAATTCCGCCGGAGCCGGAGGAAATTGTTCGTCCATCTGAGCCAGTGCAAAAGGAGCAAAAGAAACCGGCAAACCCCTACGACGAGTTGTTTAAAGAATAATTTAGTCGTTTTGCGAATTGGGCGCTGGTTTGTTTAGATCGGTTCAGCGGGTGATTTTCAAGGACCTTAAATATATTCTTCCTATGAAAAAGCGCCATGTTTCATTTGGAGTCCTCTGCTCCGGTCTGGAAATTCTGATCCTGTTCTTCTCCTCCATCGATGCTTTCGGACAAGCCTGGTACCGTGTCTATCCTACCGTTCAGGCCCAGGCGGACGGTTGGTACCGCAAAGGAATCGCCTTCCCTGGCGGGGGATTTTGCTGGGTCGGAAGAGAGTTTCCCGAAGCCAAAGTTGCCATTGGCCGTACCGACGACTCGGGCAGCCTCATCTGGCATCAATTGACCGATATACCAGGCAGTCCCATTCCGCGTGACATCGTGGTCGGCAGCGACGGGAAAATTACTTTCCTTACCGACTATCCCAAACTGTACCTGTCCCAGACCGATCCGGACGGAAATATGCTTTGGAGTCGCTCCGATTATCTGGATTCGCTGGGTACCGGTTCGCAACTCAAACTAATGCCCGACAATGGTTTTTTGTTTGGAGGCACGCGTGCCGATTCAGCCGGTATTTTCAGAACCGACCCGGAGGGAAATTTGCTCTGGCATTTGCTGTTTAAAGAGCCTGCATCTTCGTTTATGGTGCCCCGTTGGATCGATATGGACAGCTCGGGCAACCTGTTGATGGCAGCCAGTGTGGTCGAACTCCCCTCTTATGGAGTACATTATTCGATCCAAAAAATGGATACTACCGCCCAGGTTCAGTGGGAACTGTACCTGGACGGCTATCCCAACTACAGCCTTTTTGGCTGCCAGTTCACCCCGCAGGGCGATGTATTGATCTTTGGCGACTACCAGGGTGATTTTTTTCTCGAAAAAAGGAGTGCCGGCGGTGACTTGCTTTGGAATACCATACTGTATGGCAATTTCTTCCAGCTTCCCTCCGCACATTCGGCAGCTACGACCGACAATGGCTGCGTGATCGTCAGCAGGGCAGGCAACAAGTTCGCATCAACCGGCTTGAAGGTTACCAAATGTTCCGCTCAGGGTGACGTGGAATGGCAAAAGGTGATTCCTCCGGCCCAGCCCGGTCAATCCCTGATGGATTCCTACAATATCGTGCAAAACCCGGATGGCGGCTACCTGATTGCAGGCAGTGTGATGGTGGACGGGCAGAAACAGCCTCTGCTGATCCGCCTTAATGGCGCCGGCAGTCTGATCAGTTCAGACCTCGCATCGCAATTCTTCGCTTATTCGCTCTATCCGAATCCAATTGCTATCGGAACGAACCGTTATCTTTTTCTGCAGGGCGATCCCGGAGACAGGATGGAACTTGCCGATATGAAGGGGCAAGTCGTTCTAAGAAAAAGTATTGATAAACAACAAATTGACCTGTCCGGCATCTTCCTTGTTCCGGGCGTTTATTACTACCAGATCTGGTCGGACAATAACCGGACCGGCACAGGAAAACTGCTGGTCACAGGAGTTAGATAGGGGGTTGATGAGGGTTTATAAACCCTCATCAACCCTATTTCATACGGTTTCCTGTCGATACCCCCGCAGCACGTACACCACCACGTACGAAAAGCAAACCAAGGGCACCAGCAAGGCCATTTTCATACCGCCTGCCTGCGACAACAACCCGGCGATGGGCGGCAAAACGGCACCGCCTACAATGGCCATGATCACCAGCGAAGAAGCCAGCTTGCTCTCGGCCGGCGACAAGCCGCGTGTAGAGAGGGCAAAAATGGTCGGAAACATGATGCTTTGACAGAAATAGGTCATCATGATGCAGGCCACGCCCGCCAGTCCGCCCAGCAGAAACGCTGCCGCCACCAGCGCTACGGCAGCAAAAGAATACCAGGACAAAATCTTCCTTGGCTCGAATTTGCTCATGAGCGAAGTGCCCAGCACACGACCCGTGAGGAACAGGATCATGGCGAAAGAAGCGTGGTAGTTGGCGATTTTTTCGGGTGTCACGTTTGGATCGGCGCCAAACAGCGTATTGGCATAGCTGACGGCCAGGCCGATGTGCTCGTTGGGGGAAAAATCCAGTTTGAAGTCGGCAAAATAGCCCCATAGAGTCGCCTGGGCGCCCACATTGGCGAATTGCGCCAGCACGCCCAGCGACAGGTGGCGGTATTTTTTCAGCAAGCCGACGATGGTGACTTTTTCATGGGCAGCCTGCTCCTCCTCTCGGCCCACCTCAGGCATTTTCGTGAGCCAGAACACCACGGCCACCGCGAGCAGGATCAGGCCGATGGTCAGGTAAGGCATTTGCACCGACTGGGCTTCCTGGGCCCGGTAAATAGCCAGTTCAGCCTCCGTTTTGGTGGCCAGCAACTGCTTGGTATCCAGGTCGGAGAAGATGAACCGCGCCCCGAGGATGGGTCCGAGAATGATGGCGATGCCGTTGAAGGTTTGGGCAAAATTGATGCGCCATTCAGCTTTTTTCGGGTCGCCCAGCACGGTTACGTAGAGGTTGGCGGCTGTTTCCAGGAAGGCCAGACCAGAAGCGATGGTGAAGAGGGCAAACAAAAAGAAAGCGTAAACGGGGAAATTGCCCGCCGGGTAGAACATCAAAGCGCCGAAGGCAAACAGCAACAATCCGGTCAAAATCCCGGATTTATAACCGTACCTGCGCATAAAAATGCCGGCTGGGATGGCCATCACAAAATAGCCGAAGTAAAACGCCGAATCCACAATACCGGCCTGCCAGCGTTTCAGGTCGAGGGCAAACTGAAAATGCCGGATCAGCGAACCGTTCATGCTGTTCGGGATGCCCCACAGGAAAAAGAGGCTGCAAACGAGGGCGAAAGGGATCAGGTACGGGTTGCGGGTGTTGGACATGGCGATTGGTTTGAAGACTTGAGGATTTGAGGATTTGAGGATTTGAGGATTTGAAGATTTGAGGATTTGAGGATTTGAAGATTTGAGGATTTGAGGATTTGAGGATTTGAGGATTTGAGGATTTGAATACGCAATTTGGAATATGGCTTGGCAGTATCGTGTATTCAAATCCTCAAATCTTCAAATCTTCAAATCCTCCACATTGTATTTCACTGCCAAATGTTGCAGCATATCCTTCGTCATTGCGTCGAGGTCGAATTCCGGCTTCCAGTTCCAGTCTCTGCGGGCGGCCGAGTCGTCGATGGTGGCCGGCCAGGAATCGGCAATGGCCTGGCGGAAATCGGGTTTGTAGGAGATTTTGAAACCGGGCATCAGTTTGGTGATGCTGGCGCTTACTTCTTCGGGCGTAAAACTCATGCCCGCCAGGTTGTAGCTCGTGCGCACCGTGAGCTGGTCGGAGGGCGCTTCCATCAGTTCGAGCGTGGCGCGGATGGTATCGGGCATGTACAGCATGGGCAGGCGCGTATCGGCGCGCAGGAAGCATTCGTAGGGCTTTTGCTGCACGGCGTAGTGGTAAATGTCGACCGCGTAATCGGTCGTGCCGCCGCCAGGCATGCTTTGATAACCGATGATGCCCGGGTACCGCATCGAGCGCACATCGAGGCCGTAGCGGCGGTAGTAGTAGTTGGCCCAGTTCTCGCCGGCCACCTTGCTGATGCCGTAGACCGTTTCCGGTATGAGGACTTCGAACTGCGGGGTATTCTCGTGGTGCGCTTCACGGCCGAAAACTGCGATGGAGGAGGGGAAATACACTTTGTCCAACTCGCTTTGGCGGGCCACTTCAAGCACGTTGAACAAGCTGGTCATATTGATATTCCAGGCCCACATCGGGTCTTTTTCGCCCGTGGCGCTGAGGATGGCGGCGAGGTGGTAAATCTGGGTGATCCGGTACTTTTTTACCAGCGCGTCGAGGGCTGAAGCATCCAGTGCATCGAGAATTTCGTGCGGACCGGTTTGGTGGTCGAGCGGTTTGAGGTCCGTGGCGACGACCTGGTCATGGCCGTACACGTCGCGGAGCGCTTCGGTCAGCACGGCGCCGATCTGGCCGCCAGCGCCGATGATGAGGATACGATCGGATTTCATGGAAGAACTTTGGTGCGGGCTGTTTCAGGGCGAAATGTAAGGGAAAAGGCGGGGGGAAAAAGTCCCTGCCGGAGGGGATTTTTTTAGGCCGATCTGGACAGATTGAACATTCAAGATGAAATCTGTCCAAAAACCCTGTAAGCACTCCATTGCGCATCGTGTTAATGGAGTTGCGGGTTTGCATAAAACCCGAAGGCACAGCGCAATGATCGCTGTGCCTTCGGGACAAAATATATAAGCAGCTGTGCCTTACTTCTTCCTCCATCCGCCCACAATCGCCCCCATCAGCGTCAGCTGCACGAGCGGACCGACCGCCGCGCCGACTTTCGCGCCCTCGGCCCAGGTGGTGGCGCCGGCCCGGCCGGTGAGCCAGTTCATCAGCAGGGCGAAGACGATCATGGCAGCAATGTTGAAGTACATGGGCGTCATGGACATGGGCAGTTCGACGCCGTTTTTGTACACTTTGTGGGCGGCTTCGTCCATGGTGAAACCGTTGCTGGCCATCCAGCTGGCGCCAAAAACAGGGCCGTACCAAAGAAATCCGACGACCATGGCAGCAACGACGGCTACAACGATGGCGATCCAGTTTGTTTTCCTTTCCATAATGGTGGGTTTTAGTTTTAAAATTGTGTTGAAAGACCGCACAAAAATAAACCATTTGTTTTAAATTTATAACCTTGGCGTAAAAATTTGGTGCATTGCGGACAGGCGCTAAATCAACACTACCGCTGGGCATGCGCCAACCTGGAGGTGGGCGCTACAGTCCCCGCTGCCGCGAGGCTTAGCCTCATGGCAACTTTCCCCACCATTTCTTGTTCCTTTTCGCTGGTGCGAGGCTTCGCCTAATGCCATACTTGGCACTTGGACATGCGCACACCTGGAGGTCGGCTGTACTGTCGCCCATTGGCAAAATCCCGCCCCCAAGGCAACCCACTCCGCCCCGTCTGCGCCAACTCCCCGACCTTTGCCCATCAATTGTTGTCATTTATGAAAAATCGGCTTCTTCTCCTGTTCGCGTTTTTTTCCACGGCGCTCGCGGCGCAAACTTCCTTCACCATCCAGCGCAGCCTCCATTGGGCCGCCGCCCCCGAACGCGTCGCCGCGTCCGACGGCACCCTCGTCGAAGTATGGCACTTCGAAGGCTGCGACCGGGGCGACGCCGCGCCGGCCCTGCCGCTGTTCTCCGAGCGTTTCGCCCTCCCGGGCCGCTCCACCATCGCCGTGGAAGTGAGCGCCGTGCAATGGGAGCCTTTCGCCAAAAAGCCTTCGGCCGACGATGCGGCATTGTCCAGCGAGCTGCTCGTGAACGCCGCCGTGGAACAGGAGCGCGAGCGCTTCTTCGGCCGCGTCAAATTCATCCCCGTGCGCCGCAGCGGCAGCGGCTTCGAACGCGCCGTTTCCTTCACGCTCACCGTGCGCGTGACGCCCACAGCACCCGTCGCCGGTGAACGCGGCGGACCTTTCACCACGCTTTCCGTCCTCAACGACGGCGACATCTGGAAATTCGGCGTCTCGGGCACCGGCGTGTACAAACTCGACTACAACTACCTGAAAAATGACCTCGGCCTCAGCAACATCGACAACATCGACCCGCGCAAAATCCGCATTTACGGCAACGGCGGACTGATGCTGCCCGAAAAAACCGACGACGCGCGCCCCGACGATCTGCTCGAAAACGCCATCGTCGTCGTGGGCGAACAGGACGGCAAATTCGACCAAAGCGACTACATCCTGTTCTACGCCGTCGGGCCCGCACCCTGGGTGTACCGCCCCGGCGCCACCGACCCCGAACTGACCATCCGCCGGAACCTGTACGACCGCAATGCCTGGTATTTTCTCAAAATCGGCGACGGCCAGGGCATGCGCATGAGTGAGCAGGCCAGCGTGGCAGCCAGCTACGTGAGCACTTCCTTCGACGACATCGGCCGCATCGAGGAAGACAAACTGAACCTGCTCGACGTGTCCACTTCCGCCCAGGGCTCGGGCAAACGCTGGTTCGGCGACTATTTCTACCAGACCCGCCAGCGCGATTATTTCCTCACCTTCCCCAACCTCGTGGCCGGTTCAACCGCCCGGGTGCGGTCCGAATTTGCCGCCCGCTGCGGCGTGCTCACCACCGTGCGCCTCACCGCCGACGGCACGGTTTTTACCAAAAATGCCAACGCCGTCACGATCAGCAACAACGACGCGGCTTTCGCCACGGGCGCGGTGCTCAACGGCACGTTTACGCCCAACGACGACGTGGTGAACCTCCGCATCGATTTCCCGAACGTGTCCGAAACCAGCGAAGGCTGGCTCGACTATATCGAGGTGAACGCCCGCCGCCGCTTGGTCATGACGGGCTCGTCCATGACCTTCCGCGACCTGCAAACGCTCACTCAGGACGCCGCCACGTTCCGCCTCGAATTCAGCGGCAGCGCGCCCATCGTCTGGGACGTGACCAACCCGCAAAGCGCTTTTGTGCAAACGGGAACCGTGAACGGCAACACCTTCGAATTCGGCGCCACGACGCTGGGCGTGATCAAAAATTATATCGCTTTTTACGACAACAGCGATCTGCCGAAACCCGAAGCCAAAGTGGGTAAAATCGCCAACCAGAACCTCCACGGCCTCGGCGACGACCACATGGCCATCATTTACCACGGCGATTTCAAAGAAGCGGCCGAGCGCCTGGCCGAACACCGCCGCACGTACAGCGGCTTCAATGTAGCCACCGTGAACGTGGACCAGCTCTACAACGAGTTCTCCTCGGGCGCCAAAGACCCCACCGCCATCCGCGACTTCGCCCGGATGCTGCTGGAGCGCGGACCGAACAAATTCGACTACCTGCTGCTCTTCGGCGATGGCTCCTTCGACCCGAAAAACAACACCGGCAGCGAGGACAACCTGGATTTTATCCCGGTGTTTGAAACGGCGGAATCCTTCCACCCCATCTACGCGCACCCCTCGGACGACTACTTCGCCCTGCTCAGCCCGGGCGAAAGCGGCGCCCTCGACGGCGCCCTCGACATCGCCGTGGGCCGCATCACGCCGCGCACGCCCGACGAAGCCGGCGCCATTGTGGACAAAATCATCGACTACGACCAAAACCCGACGAACCTGGGCGACTGGCACCTGCGGCTCCTGTACCTCGCCGACGACCAGGACGGCAACGCGCACATCAACCAGGCCGACAAACTGGCCACCGCGGCCGGCAACACGGAGCGCTTTTTCAACCTCGAAAAAGTCTATTTCGACGCCTACCAGCAAATCGCCACCTCGGGCGGTCAGCGCTTCCCCGATGCCAAAGCGGCCATCAATTCCAACATTTTCAAAGGCGCGCTCATCATGCAGTACATCGGCCACGGCGGGCCGCGCGGCTGGGCGCAGGAGCGCGTGGTCGACAACAACGACATCGCCGGCTGGGACAATCCGGACCGCTACCCGCTCATCATCACGGCCACCTGCACCTTCGGCGGCTACGACGATTTCACGACGCTGAGCGGCGGCGAGCAGGCTTTGCTGAAAGTCAAAAGCGGCGCCATCGGGCTGTTCACGACCGTGCGGCCGGTGTTCATCGACGGCAACAACAAATTGACCGACGCCGTGCAAAGCGTTATTTTCCAAAAGGTTAACGGCAGTTATCGTACGATCGGCGACATCCTGAAAGACGGCAAAAACACCCTTTCGGGCGGCAACGAAGACAATGCCCGCCGTTTCACCCTGCTCGGCGACCCGGCCATGTACCTGGCCCTGCCGGAGTACCGCGTGGCGACGGATTCGATCAACGGGAAAGCTTACGACACTGCCAACCCGGACACCCTGCGCGCCCTCATGCCGGTCGAGATCAAAGGCTCCGTGACCGACTCGCTGGGCAGCCTGCTGAGCGGCTTCAACGGCAAATTGTACGTCACCATCTTTGATAAAGCGCAAACCCTGCAAACGCTCGGTCAGGACTCGGACAGCCCCGTGCGCTCCTTTTCCGTGCAGCGCAACGTCATTTTCAAAGGCAGCGCCACGGTGACGAACGGGCATTTCACGTTCAGTTTCGTGGTCCCGAAAGACATCAACTACGCCTATGATTTTGGCAAAATCAGCTATTACGCCGAAAACGGCACCCCGCTCGACGCGGCCGGCGCCGACGAATCCATCGTCGTGGGCGGCAACGCCAACCTGGTCAAGGACGACGAGCCGCCGCTGATCCGCGTGTTCCTGAACACCGACGCTTTTGTCTCCGGCGGCATCACCGATGCCAACCCGAAAATCCTGATCAAATGCTCCGACGACCACGGTATGAACGTGACCGGCGCCAGCCTGGGCCACGACCTCACCGTGGTGCTCGACGACAACGTACAGGAAACCATTATCCTCAACGATTTTTACGAAAGCGCACAGGACAACGCGAAGATCGGCCAGGCGCTTTACCCCCTGCGCGGACTGGCCGTCGGACGCCACACGCTCAAAGCCAAAGGCTGGGACATCGCCAACAACCCCGGCGAGGGCGTGACCGAATTTATCGTCGCGGAAGACGGCAAAGTGGCCCTCGAACACGTGCTGAACTATCCCAACCCCTTCACCACCAACACGTACTTCCAGTTCGAACACAACCTCGCAGGCCAGCTGCTCGACGTGCAGATCAGCATTTTCTCCGTCTCCGGCCGCCTCGTCAAAACCATCCTCCACAGCGCCCCGGCCGACGGCTACCGCGTGAACGACATCCAGTGGGACGGCAAGGACGAATACGGCGACCAGCTGGCGCGCGGCGTGTACGTGTACCGCATCAAAGTGCGCGGCACGGATACGAGCGGGAAGGCGGTGACGGCGGAGAGCGAGTTTGAAAAACTGGTGATTCTGAAATAACCACAGAGGTTGTTTTTTGACCACATGAAGGACACATGAAGGACACATAAAG
>JBGAJY010000196.1:0-10395 GCA_044224705.1 Saprospiraceae bacterium | reverse complement strand
CATCCCTCTTCTCATTGAACGGTTTTTTTGGATGGCCCCGGATATTTATTGTTTTCCGAAGCGGGCGGGCGGGGGAGAGTTGTACCAATGTCAGTATTCCATTCAATCCTGTTCCACCCGCCCTTTCGGAAATGAAATGCCTTTTACTGCACTTAGTTACGCTGTACGGAGAGGCGCTTTTGCAGGTGCAATTCTGCCGTGCGGACTTCGATCAGGTACAGGCCCGAGGGCATTTCGCCGAGGTCGAGCGGCACGCTGTTTCCGCCTTTTTGTCCTTCCAGTTCACGGCTCATCACCAGGCGGCCCGAGAGGTCGAACAGTTGCAGGGCGACGGATTGGTCAGCCGGCAGCTGGAATTGCAGGGTGGCCATGCCGGCGGTCGGGTTGGGAAACACCGACAGTTCGGTGGTCGTGGCGGGAGCCGTTTCGATCCGTTCTTCGGCTGGCGTTACGGAGCCGTCGGCCTCTTCGATCGTGTTGTTGGCGCTACCCATCATAGCGCCGCCACCGGCCGACAGTACGTTCACTTGCGCGACGCAGGTGGCTGGATTGCCCGACCAGTCTTTCACCGTGATGGTCAGGTTGTTCATGCCCACGTTGGCGGTCGTGTATTGTTTGGAGACGGGAGCGTAGGACCATACGTTGCAGTTGTCGTAGCTCTCGTCGGCCAGTTGGGCGCTGTATACGGTGGCTTTGCCCTGGGCATTGAGTTGAACCGTGACGTTTTCGCAAACCGCCGTGGGAGCGAGAGCGTCTTTTACGGTCACCATGGCCGTGCAGGTGGACACGTTGTTGTGCACGTCGGTCACGGTCAGGAAAACGGGGCGCGGGGCGGCGGTTTTGCTGCAGAAAAACTCATCGACGTTGATGCTCAGCGAAGCGATGCCGCAGGCGTCGAAGCTGCCGTTGTTGACCGTAGCGGTGGTGATGCTGACATAACCGTTGTCGTCGAGGTACACCGTCGGGTTTTTGCAGAGTGCCGTGGGGGCAAACTGGTCTTTAACCGTAATGAGGGCCGAGCAGTTGCTGGAATTGCCGCTCTGGTCGGTCACTTTCAGGGTGACGCTGTTGTTTGCGCCCACGTTCGAACAGTTGAAGGTGCCGGGCGTAACCGTCATGGAGGCGACCGTACAGTTGTCGTTGCTGCCGTTGTTGACCTGGGCGGCGGTGATGCTGCCTTCTCCTTCGCCGTTCAGCAGCACGGTGAGGTTTTTACAAACAGCCGTCGGGGCGATGGCGTCTTTTACCGTGACGATGGCGTTGCATTCGGCTTTATTGCTGCTTTGGTCGGTTCCGGTGAGTTTCACCGGGTTGTCGCCCAGGTTGGCGCAGTTGAAGTTGAGTTGGCTGAGGCCCATGAGTGTGATCGTGCAGTTGTCGTAGCTGCCGTTGTTGATCTGGGCGACGGTGACGCTGGCCTGTCCGCTGGCGTCGAGGAAGATCGTGGCGTTTTTGCAAAGGAGCGTCGGAGCGATGTTGTCTTTCACGGTCACTGTGGCCGTGCAGGTGGCGGTGTTGCCGTGGCTGTCGTTGACTTTCAGGGTCACGGTGTTGGCGCCGAGGTTGCTGCAGGTGAAGGCGCTGGGCAGGACCGATTCCTGGTTCACAATGCCGCAGTTATCGGCGCCGCTCTGGAACACGCTGGCCGTGGTGATACCGGCCTGGCCGTTGGCGTCGAGGAAAATGGTAACGGGTTTGCACGCGACGGTAGGAGCTACTTTGTCCTGTACATTGACCGTGGCGTTGCAGGTGGCGGTGTTGCCGTGGCCGTCGTTGACGGTCAGGGTGACGGGGTTGTCGGCCAGGCTGGCGCAGCTGAACGTGTTCGGGGTAACCGATTGCGGATTGACCACGCCGCAGTTGTCGGCGCCGCTTTGGAACACCGAGGCGGGCGTGATGGTGACGTTGCCGTTGCCGTCGAGTTGGGCGACGATGTTTTTGCAAACGACGGTCGGGTTGGTTTTATCCGAAATGGTCACAGCGACGGTAGCCGTTTGGCTGTTGCCCGATTGGTCGGTCACGGTCAGGGTAATTGTGTTGACGCCGAGGTCGGCGCAGGTAAAGCTGGTTTTGCTGATGCTGCGCGACACGACGGTGCAGTTGTCGTAGGAGCCGTTGTCGATCTGTGTGGCTGTCAGGGAAGCCTGGCCGGAAGCATTCAGGGGCAGTTCGAACGGCGCAACCGTCAGGACGGTGGGTTTCATGTTGTCGATGATATTGACTGGAGCATTATACACGGCACCGTTGCAGCGGCCGTCGGTGAGCGTGAACGGGTAGGTTTTGGCGCCGAGATCGGCACAGGTGTAGGTTCTAAAAGGCTGGTTGAGAATTTGAACCGTGCCGCCGTCCTGATCCACGACGCTGCTGGTAACCTGGCTAATCGAGTTGACGGTGACCTGGCCGGCGGCATCGAGCGCGAGGTCAGGATTGGTGTAGGTGACGACCGGGGGGGCGTCGTCGGGATGCAGCGTAATGGTGGCACCCTGAATGTCGGCAAAACCGGGCAGCTCAAAAGTCGTCTGGGCGTAGGCGTCGACAGCGAAATTGGTGATGTCGAAGTTCAGGTCCACGACCGGGCCGACCGATTCATTGATTGCGCCGATGGTGATGCACTCTTCGGAGTCGAATGGATTGCAGATTTCGAGTCCGGGACTTTTAACGGTCAGTCCCAGCGCCTTGAGGTCGAGCGAAACTTGCACGGAGTCTCGGATTTGCGTCGTAAACTGGTTGTTCATTTTGTAGGTCGGCGTCAGGGTGATTTGAAAGTTGTCGGCCTTTGTGGTGAGGAGCAACGTATGACCGGCTTTCATAGTCACCAGATTGCCCGTACCGGTTTGCACGATATTGTTGCTCTCGTCGCGCACGCGCCAGTCGTAAATCCGGTTCAGTTGTAACTGGATGTCGACGTTTGGTTCGAATTTCAGTTTTTGGGTCCTGTACACGTCGAAGTCAAACGGCAGCGAGAAAAGCGTGTATTCGAGGGAGAGTACACCGGGAATGGATTCGGTCTTGCGCATGGGAAAGCCGGTGAGGTATTCCTGGAACTGAATGGGGTCGAACTGGAGGTCCAGAAATTTCTTGGTGGAAGTTTCCGAAATCGTTTTACCTGAAATAATGTCGGCGGGATTGGTATCGAAAGGCGCATTAATCGTGCCGCTCAGTTTGGTCAGGTTGGTGACGAAGCCGGGAATGATCAGCGGCAGGCTGTTCGACGGCGGAGGGTTGGGCGCGGCGCCACCGTTGTATTGCCAGGGCCAGGTGATACCGGTCTGGGTATTGAGACCGAAGAAAGGCGACTCGCTGCCGGCCATGAGGGATTCGTAGTTGTTACTGTTCGCGTTGACGAATCCCGCGGGCAGGTCGGCGATAGTTCCACCACCATTGAAGGGCGTGGTGTAAGTGGCCGCAAATCCGGCTTTCGCCTTCACACCCAGTTCCATTTCGTACACCGGGGGCAGGGTGGTCATCTTGTAGCCCGGATCGACGGTGCAGCTGGTCGAGATGGCGATTTCTTCTCCGCAGCCGTAAGTTCGGTCGGCCGGGTAGGAGTAATTGATCTTGACGGGGAAATTGACGTCTACCTTTCCGCCGTCCATCTTTTTGGTGTCGGAAAACACATCGAAAGCATAGCCGAGTTTGGTGGTAACGTTCAAGTCGTTGGGGCCGATCTGATGGGTCACGAAATTCTGAATGGCCCCGTTGAAGAGGTAATCTTTACCCGTATTGGCCGAAGTGCCGGCTTTGTACCAGTCTTGCTGACTGGTACTGAAATTGGCCGATTGGGTGGTGTTTTGTGCGAAGAGGCGAGGAGCGCTGAAAGAGAGCCATACAATGGCCGTCAGAAGCAGCGAGGAGAAAAGCTTGTTTTTCATTTCCGATGAAATTGAGTGTGATAGAAGGTGTCTCGCAAAACCGCTTTTTCCGTCGTGGAAGCCGTGTTTTGCTTTCGGAAACAAAAGTGGGGGCAGGGCCGGGCGGAGGGCTTCCACTCAGCGTTCAGGGTTTTCAGGCCTCGTTGCAGCGGAGGAAAAATGTTTACAGGTTATGTTGCAAAAGGGAGAAAGCGCAACACGGATACGATTGATTGCCAATCAATTGCGTGTCGCGCTGGGCCGCAGACCGAATGCTTCGTAAAAAACGTCGGAAAAATATTGGAGGGAGGAAAAACCCGTTTCATAGGCAATTTCCGAAACGGTCATATCCGATGCAGCCAGCAGTTCTTTGGCTTTTTCCAGGCGCACGCCGCGGATAAATTGCGAGGGCGACCGGCCCGTGAGCGCCTTCATTTTCCTGAAAATCTGGCTGCGGCTCATCGCCATTTTGCGCTCCAGTTGCGGCATTTCAAAATCCGGGTCCGAAAGGTTGGCCTCGATGATCGAGCGTACTTTTTGCAGGAAGGCGTCTTCGATTTGAAGCCCCTTGTCTTCCGTGGGCACGGGTGCCTGCCCAGTCGCGTAGCGGGCTTGCAAACGAGCGCGCAGCTGCGTGAGGTTGGCGAGGGTGACCAGCAGTTCTTCCGGGTGGAAGGGCTTGGCCAGGTAGGCGTCGGCGCCGCGTCGCAGTCCGGCGATGCGGTCCTCCATGCTGGCCCGGGCCGTGAGCAGCACGATGGGAATGTGGCTCGTGCGCTCGTCGTTTTTCAAAGTGTCGCACACTTCGAAGCCGTCTTTTTCGGGCATCATCACGTCGCTGATGATGATGTCGGGCACGGAGTCCAGCGCTTTTTCGATGCCGGCGCGGCCATTGTAGGCGAAATCCAGTTGGTATTGGCCCTGCAAACAACCGCTCAGGTATTCCACTACGTCGGGGTTGTCCTCGATGATGAGCAACTGGGGCGTTTCTGCACCGGAAGGAATCGTGTTTACCCGCACGAGCGGAACGACGGGTTGTTGCATCGGCATATTCCACGCGGTCTCCGGTTTTACCGGCTCGGCTTGGCGGGTCACCGGCAGCCTGATTTTGAAGGCAGTGCCTTTCCCGGCTTCGCTTTCGGCGGAAATGCCTCCGCCCATGGCCCGCACGAGTTCGCGCGTCAGCGACAGTCCGACGCCCGTTCCGCCCGCCTTGTTGTGCTCCTGGTTTTTGGCCTGGTAAAAGCGTTCAAAAACGAAGGGCAGGTCTTCCGAAGGGATGCCTACGCCGGTATCGGCCACCTGGATGTGCAGCCATTGATCGACAAGATCTGCCCGGAGCAGCACCTTGCCCCCTCCCGGCGTGAACTTGACGGCGTTGGACAAGAGGTTGTAAATGATCTGCAACAAGCGCTCGGGGTCGTAATCCATCTCGATCCTGGCCTGCTCGCTTTCGAGGCGAAGCATCACGTTTTTGACATTGGCCAGGGAGTGCAGGCTTTCGGAGATATAGCGCAGGTAGGCGAGCACGTCGCCCTGCACATAATTCATTTTCAGGGTATTGCTTTCGAGTTTTGCCAAATCGAGGATCTCGTTGATCAGGCGGAGGAGGTTTTGGCCGTTGCGGCGGATGAGGGAAATGGCAGTGGCAGTCGCAGTCGCACTTGCACTCATTTTACTGCCACTGCCACTGCCACTAGCAAGCCCATCAAGCCGGTCGGCCATGCCGAGAATGACGGTCAGCGGCGTGCGGAACTCGTGGGTGACGTTGGTAAAAAACCTGGATTTGAACGCATCCATGTCTTTCAGCCGCAGGTTTTCGGCATGCTCCAGTTTGCGGCCGAGCTGGTAGCGGTAAAAGCCGTAGGCGCCACCGCCCAGCAACAGCACATAGGCCATCCAGGCCGGCCAGCTGCGATACCAGGGCGGCAGGATGGTGATTTTCAGTTCCGCAGGTTGATCGCTCCACACGCCTTCGCTGTTGGAACCTTTGACGCGAAATACATAGGTGCCGGGCGCCAGGTTGAGGTAGGTAGCAGCGTGTTCGGCGCTTTCATGCTTCCATTCCTCCTCGGCGCCTTCGAGGTAATAACGGAAGCGGTTTTTGCCTGGAGAGACAAAATTCAGGGCGACAAATTCCAGCGTCAGGCTGTTCTGGGCGTAGGGCAATACGATTTCCGACGTAAAATCGATCCCTTCCTTGAGTACACCGCTTTCGTCATTCCAGGAAATGTCGCGGTCATTGACCCGCAAGCCGTTGATAAGCGTGCGCGGCGGAACGGTATCCGCCTCCAGATCGCGCGGGCGAAATACGGTCAGGCCCTTGACGCCGCCAAACAGCATTTGGCCGGTCGGGCTCTTGTAATATGCCCAGGTATTGAACTCGTTGTCCTGCACCCCGTCTTCCTTTGTGTAGTTTTTAATTGCCCCGGTAGCGGGCGTGTAGCGGATCAGGCCCTTGTTGGAGCTCATCCACAGGTTGCCGTCCTCATCGGGCAGGATGCCGTAAATCACGTCGTTGGGCAATCCTTCGCGGGTGGTGAGATGGGTGAATTGCAAGGTGCGGGTATCGAGGCGGTCCAGGCCGCCGCCTTTCGAGCCGATCCAAAGCACAAAAGGATCGCCGGGGTCGGGCAGCAGGGAGGCCACCGAATTGTTGTGCAGGGAATTGCGGGAACCCGCGTCGTTCTTAAAAGCGACGAAGTCGAAGCCCCGGGCGGAGGGTTGGGCGCGTACAAGGCCCTTGCCCGTGCCGATCCACCAACTGCCGTCGCGGGTTTTTGCCAGGGCCGTTGGGCCGACCGCGTCGGGAATAACACGGAAATAATCGAAGTGCTCGAACTGTTCTTTTATCGGGTCAAAATGCAGCAACTGCCCTTGGAGCACGATCCACGGTTGCTCTTTTTCATCGAGTTGGAAGACGAGGTAGTCTGTGTTGAACAGGTCCGTAGGCGGCGAATACGTGCTCCAGCGGCCCGACGTGTCCATTTTTTTCAGGACAAAAGTTCGTGTTTTGTTGGGTAATCCTGCCAGCCAGTAATTCCCGCCTGCGTCTTGCATGACCTGGCTGGAAGGGGCTGGGGTCAGTTCGCGCATTCCCGACCAATACGGTGGCGGGTGGCCGGGGCCCGCCAAGTCTGAGGTGTACAGCGGGCTGGGAGTATTGCTGTAAGCGAAAATATTCCCCTGACGGTCCTGACTTACCTTGCCATAAATGCTCTGGTCTTTGAACACATGATGGAACTGTCCCGAACGCAGATTGATCTTAATTACGCCAAGCCCGTTGGTGCCGAGCCACATCAGGCCAGAGCGGTCGGTTATGGCGCAATACCGCCCCGGTTGCACCTTGATTGGGTCAATTACTGGATGATTTATGTCGAAATCACCGTTTTTGTCCAATTGGAAAAGCCAGCACAAGCCAAAGCTGTACAGCCAGATATGGTCTTTTGAAAGTCCGGGTATTTGTTGAAATCCGGGCGGGACAGCCGGTTCTTTCAGACTGGAAGGGCGGTCGGGCTGCAGGCGGTACAACCGGCATGCTCCCGGGGTATATTCATGTGCGATCCAGAGATTTCCCATCAAGTCCGTTTTCAGAGATTTCTGGCCCGACATGAGCGGCACATCCAGTTTTGTCCAGTTGCCCGACTGCGCATTTACCTGAAAAACTTCATTCGGGGAGGGCACAAACAGTGATTTGCCATCCTCGCTCATACAGCCGTATCCCAGGAGTGGCTGTGGCCACATGATAGATTTGAATTGCTTCATCCAATCGCCCTGCTCGGGATTTTCCCAAAAACCGGGCGGCACGACAATTTTAAACAGCCGGATAAAAACATTGGGCGCCTCCACTTCCAGCCAGATATTGCCCTCGGCATCCACTTCCGACCACATGACTGATACGTTGGTGTCGGACAGGTCTGGCGACAATACTTCCTTGGGGATCCGATACACGCGATGCGTTTTTTTGCAAAACAGGTTCAGCCCGCTGCTCTGCGTACCGACAATCAGGAAGTCCCGGTATTCTGCAATTGTGCTGAGAAAGTCTTCGGAAAAGGTGTGCTCGTCGTACGGATCATGCGTAAACACCTGAAAATGGTAGCCGTCATAGCGGTTCAAGCCGTTTTTAGTGCTGATCCAGATATAGCCTTCGCGGTCCTGGAGAATATTTCCGACAAAGCCCTGAGACAAGCCGTCCTTCGTGGTCAGCCATTCTATACCGGCCCCCTGCTGGGCATATAACACAGGGATCGCGAAGGCCAACAAGGCCACCGTCAGAATATATCGGACAAGGTAGTTCATGCTTATGCCGGCACAGGCTCCGGATGTGCAACAGGGAAATGGCAACTTCCGGTGATGCAGCCATTAAAAGAAAGGCGAAAAGTACTTCCGGAACTGCTTTGCCGGGGTAAAAACATGAGATACAATTGCCATGATCTGTGACGCTCCGGTCTTTTCATATCTGCCGTTTTCACGAATTCTTGGGGTAAATTTTCCTCCCGGGAAGCGCCGGATGCCACTTTTGCCACGGATTATAGACATTTTGTCAGTACAATGCCGCTTGGCCCAAGTCTTGAGAATGATCCGGTCACCGTTTCAATTCTATAATTTCCAATTTCCAATTTCCACTTATGAAAGGCACGATCTCCGTACAAACCGAGAACATTTTCCCCATCATCAAAAAATTCCTGTATTCGGACCACGAGATTTTCCTCCGAGAACTCGTGTCGAACGCCGTTGACGCCACCACCAAACTGCGCGTGCTCGCCCAGCGCGGCGAAGCCACCGGCGAAATCGGCGACACCACCATCGAAATCCTGCTCGACGCCGAGGCCAAAACCCTCACCATCCGCGACCGCGGCATCGGCATGACCGAGGAGGAAGTGCTCAAATACCTCAACCAGATCGCGTTCAGCAGCGCCGCCGAATTCCTCGACAAGTACCAGGACAGCGGCATCATCGGACATTTCGGACTGGGTTTTTATTCGGCTTTCATGGTCGCCGACCAGGTCGAGGTGGTCACCCGCTCCTGGCAGGCCGGCGCCGATGCCGTGCGCTGGGTGTGCGAAGGATCGCCCGAATTCACGATCGAAAAAGTGGATAAAACCGAACGCGGCACCGACGTGATCCTGCACATCAACGAGGAAAACGCGGCCTTCCTCGACCGTTTCCGCGTCGAAGGACTTCTGGAAAAATATTGCCGTTTTCTGCCCGTGCCCATCCAGTTCGGCACCCGCACCGAGGACCTTACCACGGGCGAAGGCGAAGAACAAAAAACCGAGAAACAGGAAGTTCCCAACATCATCAACGATACCCACCCGCTCTGGAAAAAGTCGCCCTCCGAACTGAAAGACGAGGACTACCTGGCGTTTTACCGCTCCTTGTACCCCATGGCCGCCGAACCGATGTTCTGGATTCACCTGAACATCGACTATCCCTTCAACCTCACGGGCGTACTCTATTTCCCAAAACTCGGCAACGCCCTGGAGGTGACGCGCAACAAAATCCACCTCTACTCCAACCAGGTCTTTGTGACCGACGACGTGCGCGAAATCGTGCCCGAATGGCTCCAGCTGCTCCACGGCGTGATCGACTCGCCCGACATTCCGCTCAACGTGTCGCGCTCCTACCTCCAAAGCGACGCCAACGTCAAAAAAATCAGCGAGTACATCGCCCGAAAAGTAGCCGACAAACTCCACGACCTGTTCAAAACCGACCGCACCGCCTACGAACAAAAATGGCGCGACCTCGGCGTGTTTGTCAAATACGGCATGGTGGCCGACCCCAAATTCCAGGAGCGCGCCATGGCCTTCGCTCTCGTGGAAAATACCGCCGGCGAATTCTCCCTGCTCAGCGAATACAAAGAAAAAATCAAGGCCAACCAGACCGATAAACACGGCAAGGTGGTCTGCATCTACACCAACGACCCCGCAGGCCATGACGCCTTCATCCGCGCCGCCCGCCAGCGCGACTACGACGTGCTGAAACTCGACGCCGTGCTCGACAACCACTGGATGCAACACCTCGAATACCGCTCGGACCTGGGGCTCCTGTTCGTCCGGGTAGACTCCGATACCGTGGACCGCCTCGTGCAAAAGGACGACAAGAAAGAATCCGTTTTGTCCGAAAAAGAGGTCGAAACAGTCAAATCGGTATTCGAAAAAGTAGTGACCGATAACGGCCGCGTGGAGTGCCAGCCGCTGAACCCGGAGGACCTTCCGGTGCTCGTGACCAAGCCCGAATTCCTCCGCCGCATGAAGGAAATGCAAGCCCTGCAAGGCATGGGCGGCGCCGATTTCCCCGATTCCTACAACGTCGTGGTGAATACCAACCACCCGCTCGTGGCGCAGAAGTTATTGAAAATCAAAAAAGAAGAAGACCGCGCCACACTGGCCCAGTACCTCTACGACCTCGCCCTGCTCAACCAGGGTATGCTGCGCGGCGAAGCGCTCACACGGTTTGTGGGCACGACCCTGGAGAAATTGTGAGGGAAAGGTTGATAAGGGTTGATAAGGGTTGATAAGGGTTGATAAGGGTTGATAAAAAT
>JBGAJY010000195.1:3159-10424 GCA_044224705.1 Saprospiraceae bacterium | reverse complement strand
GGCATTTCGACGGCTTCTCCTGCGTGAGGTACAGGTCGATCTGTTCGCCTACCCGCATGGTTTCGTTCGGGTTAAAATTGGGCATTTGCCGCCACACGTAGGCGTTTTCCGGATCGGTCACGGAGGCGTCCTTGATCACCGAGCCCACGCTGAGGTTGCTGGTCTGGATCAGGAATTTGGCGGCGTCGTAGGTCTGGCATACGCAGTCGGGGATAAACACGGTCATGGTCACCTGTTCGCTCACGACGAAATCGATCGTGCCGCCCATTTCCACCTTGTAGCCCCGCGCGATCTGCCGGGTGATGGTGTCGCCCCGGTAGATCACGGCCACGATGGTGTTGGGTTCGAGGCGCGGATCGGCCACGCGGGCCGCGATGCGCGGATTCAGCCCGATGCGGGAGAGTTTTCGGCTGTACAGGTCGTAGTCATCGCCGCCGCTGAGTTCGGGCAGTTTGATGATGTCGGGGTTGTTTTTGGCTACCGTGAAGTAGATCGTGCGGCCTTCCTTGACCTGGCTTTCCGGCTTGGGATTTTGGGCCAGTACTTCGCCCGGAGGCTTGCCGGCCACGTAGAGCGAGTCGCTGATGGCGACGGAAAAATTGCGCGAGCGGGCTTTGCGGGCGGCATCACGCAGCCCCATGCCGACATAGCTCGGTACCTGCACGCTTTCTCCGTGGTTGGTGTAGCATTTGAGCCACCAGAACGTCAGCATAAAAAGCCCGCCGAGCAGCGTGAACATGCCCAGGCAGTTTTTTGCAACAAAAGGAGCGGTGAAAAAGCAATAGATTTCAACGCCAAAGCGCCGGATTTTGGACCACATTTTAGGAGCGATGAACGGTACAGGGTAGTCGGCGGACGGTACACGGTACACAATGACAGGTAAGGGATTTTCGATGGAACTGTGCAAAGGTAGAAAAGGCTGTGCTTTGTCCCCTCGCTCTTTGATATTCATTCATCACTCATCATTTATCGCCGATCATTCCTTTTCCTTTCCTTTGCCGCGGACATGATCCGCCTGAAAATTTGAACTGTATGATGTTTGAAAACCCGCGCCTCATCCTCGATTCTTCCAACCCGCCCGAACCCGGCGCCATCACCTGGCGCAGCCCCAGCAATATCGCCATCATCAAATATTGGGGCAAATACGGCGTACAGTTGCCCCGCAACCCTTCGCTGAGCCTGACGCTTGCCTCGTCGTTCACAGATATGCGGCTCGAATACGCCCTGCGGGAAGACCGCAACGCGGGCCCTATCGACCTCGAATTTTTCTTCCACCAGGAAGCCAATGAGGCTTTTGAAACCAAAATGCGGGAATACCTGCAAAGCCTGCTGCCCGTTTATCCCTTTCTGGAGCAGCTGAAACTGACGGTTTACAGCGGCAATTCCTTCCCGCATTCGGCCGGTATCGCCTCCTCGGCATCGGCCATGTCGGCGCTGGCTTTGGCGCTTTGTTCGCTGGAGGACCTGCTGTTCGGCACCTTGAACGATGCCGAAGATTTTGACCAAAAAGCCTCTTATCTGGCGCGTTTGGGCAGTGGAAGCGCCTGCCGCTCCATTTTTCCGCACGCGGCGGTGTGGGGTGAAACGTCGCTGGTGCCCGGCTCTTCCAACGAATTTGCCGTCCCCGCGGGCGACCTGCTCCACGAAAAATTCAAGGACCTGCACGACGACATCCTGATCGTGAGCGCCGATGAAAAAGCCGTTTCCAGCCGCGACGGCCACGCCCTGATGGAGGGCAATCCCTTTGCCGAAGTGCGCTACGCCCAGGCCCGCACCCGGCTCTCCGCCCTGCTCGATGCCCTGCGCAGCGGCGACCTGGAAAGCTTCGGCAAAATCGCGGAAGACGAAGCGCTCACCCTGCACGCCCTTATGATGTGCAGCAACCCCTCTTACATTTTGCTGCAGCCGGGCACCCTGGCCGTTATCGAAAAGGTCCGCGCCTGGCGCGCCGACACCGGCAACGCCCTCTATTTCACCCTCGATGCAGGGCCCAACGTACACCTGCTCTACCCCGGAGAGATCGTGGCCGAGGTGCGGGGATTTATCGAAGAAGAATTGCTGGAGCACTGCGAAGGCCACACTTTCCTGCAGGATTGGGTAGGAGAAGGACCTGAGGAGATATAGTGGGGTGGGGCGGGTCGTGGGATTTGATTGACGATTGACGATATTGGATTTTTGATATTTGAATTCAAAAGGGTAACCCGGCATGCCAGGTTACCCTTTTGAATTCAAATATCAAAAATCCAGTATCGTCAACCTTATTTCAAAATAATCAAGCAACGAGTCCTACGCGAACCACAGCGGCCTGGTGACGCCGCATGCGGCGGCTGGGCTGGGCTTCCGGGTCGTTCTTTTCGGCACGCACACCGAAACCGGCGGTGAATAAATCGTACTTGCAGGTAGCGGCCGATTCCATGACGTCGGCCATGGCGATCAGGGCCAGTCGAACCCTCGATTCGCGGATGCGCTGGTTGGCGACCCGTTCACGGGAACGAAGGATGGAATCCGCGAGAATTTCGCGCAGCGCGAGGGTAGATTCTTCCAGGTTGTGCCACTGCGGCTCGGGGCAGTTGATGGCTGGGTGGCGCTGGGTGGCGCGCAGGATGCGCTCGGCGAAAACGGCAAGGGTGATGCCGCGGTGTACCAGAAAATGGCGGTCGATGACTAATTTAGCATGCATGAGAAGGCGCGATTGTAATGCGATGATGGGAAGACTTTTACAAATCAAATTCTGCGCCAAAAACTTGTTTGACCACATGAAGGGCACATGAAGGACACATAAAGGAAAAGGGGTAGGGAACGAACAATGTATACGGCGCCTGGTCCCAGGCGGAGCGATTCAATAATCCCTTCCCCTTATCCTTTATGTGTCCTTGATGTGGTCAAAAAAGCATGCCACGTTCAAAGTTTCACGATGAGCCGTGCCACAGTATGTTCCCCTTGCCGGAAAACGAGCGCGTATTGGCCGACCGCGGCTGTCGTTCCTCCGTCGGTGGCGCCATCCCAACGGAGTTGGTGCTCACCTGCGGAAAATACGCGGGAGTCGATCGTTTTTAATTTTTTCCCTTGAATATCAAGCACTTCAATGGTCAATGCCTGTTCTTTTTCCAGTGAAAAACGGCATGCCACAGAGTCGTGAAACGGATTGGGAGAGATGGGCCAGATATTTAACCCGGGTAGAGCCGAAGCCGGGTCGCCCGTTGAAGTGATGTCCCCGCCTTCCACAATGGTCACGTACTGCCGCGGCGCGATGTTCCCGAAGGCTTGCTCGATTCCAGAGGGCCATTGGACCGTAATGCTTTCGATAGCCGAAGCCGAGCCGAGCCCGAAGTGCGGCGCCAGCTGGTTCTGCCCGCAATAGCCCGATTGCGCGCTGATCTCGCGCATCTGTTCCACCATTTGGCCGTCGATCAGGGCTTTCACCCGCACTTTGGCGCCGATGGCCGAGCGGTTGCTGAACGTGCCGACGCATTGTACCACAAGCCAGCTGTTGGTGGATTCGGAAGCGTGATTTTCGTAGAGGTAGTCGGGCTGGTTGGCGTTCAGGCAATTGGCCACTGCCAGGTCGAGGTCGCCGTCGTGGTCAAAATCGCCGAAGGCGCAGCCGTAGGACCAGCCTTCGTCTTTGGATACAATTTCGGAGGTGTCGCGGGTGAAAGTACCGTCGTTGTTGTTGATAAACAGGAAGTTGGTCCAGGGGCCTCCCCAGAAGGAATTGGTGGCGAAGAGGTCGAGGTCGCCGTCGTTGTCCACATCAGCCCATTGGCTGCTGAAGGTATTGCCGCCGCTGCTGACCACCGGGCTGTTGGTGATTTGGGTGAAATTGCCGTTGCCGTCGTTGTGGAAAAGGGCGTCGTTGGCCTGGTCGTTGGCCAGAAAAACGTCCTGCAGGCCGTCGTTGTCGTAGTCGCCCCAGCTGGCGCTCATGGTTTTTCCGCCGTTGTTCACCAGCGGGCCGGCGGTGATTTTGGTGAACGTACCGTCGCCGTTGTTCGAATACAGGTTTTCGGCCTGGTTGTTTTCATTGGTGACAAAGAGGTCGATTTTGCCGTCGTTGTCCATGTCCGTCCAGTTGGCGCAGCGGGAAACGAAGGCGTCGGTCGACGGCGCTCCGGTGTTGATTTTGGTAAATCCGCCTGTGCCGTTGTTGTGGTACAGGAAGTTTTTGGGCACGCCGCCGCTGTTGGTCACGTAGAGGTCGAGGTTGCCGTCGTTGTCATAATCGCCCCAGGAGGCCGTTTCGGAATAGCCGGCATCGTTGACCTGCGGGCCTGTGGTGACTTGGACAAATGTGCCGTCGCCGTTGTTCTGGTACATCAGGTTGTTGACGTTGTACCAATTGACCACAAAGCAGTCGTTGTCGCCGTCGTTGTCAAAATCGGCCCAGGTGGCGCCGTCGGAGGGTTTGCCGTCCGAGACGATCGGGTCGCCGGACACTGCAGTGAACTGCCCCAGACCGTTGTTTTTGTATAAAAAATTGTTCTCTCCAGCCTCCGGTCCGTTCGAAATGAACAGATCGAGGTCCTGGTCGCCGTCCACGTCGATCCAGTTCACGCTGCGCGAATCGCCGGGGGTGGTGCTCACGGGCGAATTGGTCACGGCAGAAAAAATCAGCGGCCCGTTCAATGAATTGAAGCAGTTCAAAGGCCCGCGCCCCGCGCCGCCGTAAGCGCCCGCGTCGTTGCGCAAACCGCCCCGTGCCGGGAAGGCCCCGCGGTCGGCATTAAACGAAAAATCGTTGAAAAGTGCGTCCGGATTGCCCTTATCGGTGCACGGCGAACCGGGCGACAACATGAAACAGCTCGTGTCGGCAAACAAAGGATCGGCGCTGAAATTGCCCACGCCGTTGAGGCCGTCTTCGACGCAGGAATACCGGATTTGCAGGGAGGCGCCTTGCTGGCCCACCTGTTTGTCGGCGGCCTGGGTGTTGCCCCAAACGATGTTGCCGCTGCCCTGCACCTTGATGGAAAATACCCAGATGCCGCCGCCTTTTCCCTTGAAATTGCCCGCCGGGCCGGGCGACTGGTTCCAGGCGATCACGTTGTTGTGCAATTGGACGACCGTGTTCTGATCGGCTCCGGTGGCCCAAAAACCGCCGCCGGAATAGTCTTTGCCGCCGTAATTGTGGTCGATGATGTTGTTGCGCACCACGGCGCCCGGGCAGAAATTCAGCACAATGCCGCCGCCGTAGCCCTCTGCGCGGTTGTGTGAAATGACGTTGTTTTCGATCAAAGGCGCGCCCTCGCCCGAACGGATGCCCCCGCCGCCGGTGCTCACCAGCCCCGGGCCGCCAGGCCCCACTACATTGTCGCGGATGATGTTGTAGCGGATCACCGGTGAGGAAAATTCGGTCAAAATGCCGCCGCCTTCGCGGAAAGTACCTGCGCCCGCCGGATCGAGCCAGGCCGTGCCGGTGCCGCCCCGGAAGGTGAATCCTTCCACGACCGTGGCGGCCGTTTCGTTTTTCCAGATCAGGAGGCAGCTCGCCGTGTCGGGATGCAGGGGTTGACTACCGTCCACGATGGTTTGTTCGATCAGGGCCGGATTGTTTTCGAGTCGGAAACGGCTGGTGAGCACGATGTTGCGACCCGTCAGTTGCAGGTTTTCGTAATAAATGCCCGGGCTGACCAGCACCGTGTCGCCTTCCTGGGCGGCATTGATGCCGGCTTGAATAGTCGGATACTCAGCCGGAATTTCCCGAACAGTTTGCGCGTAAAAGAAAAAGGGAAAGGCTCCGAAGAGGGCCAGGAGAATTGTTTTCATAGCTGAACTTTTTCTGTTTTCTGACACCAAAAATCAACCACCACGGGCCACCGCTTTTTGGCTGGCGTACTGGTTGATCTACGCCTATACGTACAGCCGGTACGACGGTAATTTTGGCAAATACTTCCTCACCGAAGGGCTGCAAATGCCCGCCCGGATGCTGGCCACGTACGGCTCGTTCTGGTGCATGGACCAAATGAGCAAAAGAGGCGGCCCCTGGCTGGCTTTTACTGGCATGGCCCTGGTCAATGTGGGCAGCGGTTTGCTCAACCGCCTGTTGAAACTCTGGTACCTCGTGCCCGTATATTTTACCGACAGCACCATCACTTTTTGGGACTGGCGGGCCATGGTCGACATTTTCGATTGCGTGCTGGCGGCCGCTGTGGCCTTGTCGGTCCGTTTGTTCTTCCGCCAGCAGGATATGCTGCGCCGCGAAGCCGCCCTTCAGCAGGAAAAAACCGCCGCCGAATTGCAGTCGCTGAAAAGCCAGTTGCACCCGCATTTTTTGTTCAATACGATCAACAACCTCTATGCCCTGGCGCGTATGAAGTCGGACAAAACGGCGCCTGTGGCCTTGCAACTGGCTCATTTGCTGCGTTTTGTGTTGTATGAAACGCGCAAGCCCAGTATCCCGATCGAGCAGGAAGTGAAGATTTTGAAAGACTACATCGCCCTCGAATGCCTGCGTTATGACGAAGACCGGCTGCGTGTAGAAACCGAATTCGATCTCGACGACCCGCAGCAGCCCGTTACGCCTTTGCTGCTGTTGCCTTTGGTGGAAAATGCGTTCAAGCACGGGGTAGGGGAGCACCGCACCGACGCCTGGGTGCGCGTTTCGGTGGTCCTGAACGAGGGGGCGCTGTACGTGCAGGTGGAAAATTCCCTCGACCCCGATGCCGCCCTGCGCAGCAACCCGGACGGGATCGGTCTGCAAAATGTGCGGCGCCAACTGGAACTCATTTATCCGGGGAAAAGCCGTTTGCTCGCCGGGCCGACCCAACCGTCCACGCCTGGCAGCGAGCTGCGCTACCTGGTCTTGCTGAGCATTAACTTTCGCTGAATTTTAACGCCATGAACTGCCTGATCGTAGAAGATGAACCCCTCGCTGCCGCCGTGCTGGATGACTACATCCGGCAGGTCAACTGGCTGCACGCCGTGGGGCGTTGCCCCGACGCTTTGCACGCCCTCGAAGTGCTCCGCGAGCAGCCGGTCGACGTGTTGTTCCTCGACATTCATTTGCCCGGATTGAAAGGACTCGATTTTTTGCGCACCCTGGCACAGCCGCCGCAGACGATCCTGACCACCGCATACCACGAATACGCCCTCGACGGTTTTGACCTCGGCGTGGTCGATTATCTGCTCAAGCCCATTGATTTTGAACGCTTTTTAAAAGCCGTGCAAAAACTGCGCAGGCCCGAACCCGCCAAACTTGCCCCACGCGCTTTTCATTTTTTCAACGTCAATAAAAAAATGGTGCGCGTATGGCTCGACGAGATTACTGT
>JBGAJY010000195.1:0-3141 GCA_044224705.1 Saprospiraceae bacterium | reverse complement strand
TCTGAAAGAATACGTACGCATCCACCTCGTGAGCGGCGCAGCGCTGGTGACAAAATGCCCTTTGGGCATGCTTGAACGCTTGTTGGATGAAGCGGCTTTTTTGCGGGTACACCGCTCGTTTATGGTCGCTTTGCCGCACGTTTCGGCCTTTACCGCCACGGAAATATTTGCCGGCGGGCAAAACATTCCCATCGGCCGGCAGTATAAAAATACCGTTCAGGAAAAACTGGCGGGTTGGTCGGGCGCGGATTTGCGGGAGTAATTCATTGTTTGATCAGGCTTCGAATCTCGTGGTGACCGTCCGCATAAACCACCCTGACCAGATAAAGGCCTGCCGGGATATGGCCCAAGTCGACAAACAAGGCTCCAGTGCGACCCGCAAATTCGCTTGAATGGATAACCGGACTTCCCAGGGTATTGAAAATCAAAATATTATCAACTGGCTTATCGGTTTGAATCCATAAACGCTGACCGCATGGGTTGGGTGAAATGCGCAGTTGATTTCGGCCCGGATCTGCCGTTGGAGTGCCGGCATCGGGCTCAAAAAATGCCGTCAGACCCAAATCTCCGTTCAGGATGAGGGCGCTGCTGTCGGTGCTGCCGGCTTCCGGCGCCGACCAGCCGGCAAAATGCCAGCCCGGCGCCGCCTTGGCGCAAACCGGGATCGGGATTTTCTGAAAATAAATGCCCGTCCAGGGCAAATGGCCGGGGTTAAAATGCAAAGTGCTGAAATGTATACTGCCGCCTTCCGGCGGCTCGGCAGCCAGGGTTACCGTGGCGATGCCGTCCGTATCTGCGGCAAAGGTTTCGAGCACATGGCCATAGCATAGGGCCGGCCGTTGAACCGCAAAGTTCCTCATTGTCTGCACATTGGATTGCCAGTACGACAGCCAGCCCGGCGCCTGAAACCAGTATTCGAAATGCGCTTCGATCTCGGGTTCGTAAATGGCTTCGAAGTGATCGAGGCGTTCCAGTACCCGTTCCGGCCGGAAAATGGTATTGAGCCAGTCGGCCGTCCGGTTGAGGAAATACACCCGGTATGCGTCGTTTTCGAGGGCGCGACGCAGTGGAAGCGTGCTCCAGTCGGGATTTGGCCAAATGAGCGAAGTACTGTCCACCGCGCGGGCAAAGGCATTTTGACCGGCAAAGCCCGTGTTCCACTGGCCGTCGAGCGTAAGCAGCCCAAAGGACAGGTCGAGGTCGTAGGGCAGCCAATGCCAGCGGCCTTCGGGTGTGCGGGGCCGGAAGCGCCGCCAGTTTTTTGTGGGCCAGTCGACGTTGTCGCTAAGGATTTCGAAAATGCAGTAATCGGCGAAATTGTAGAGATCGGTTTTTTGTGCCAACTCCTTGAATATCAGGTCGTCCTGAAAATGATGGATTTGCAGCCAGTTCCAGAAATCGAACCAGGCCACGCTGTCGCCGAGCATGGCGTCGCTGTAAAAATCGATCAGGTCGACCTCGTTTTCTTCTAGGTTTAAATGCCTTTCCAGAAAATCGGCGCCGAGTTGTTCGTGCACATTGAAGATGCCGCGATACGCTCCGTTGAAGCAGACCACCGCCGGCCGGAAGCCCTGCACGTTGAGGTAAATCCGATCGACCACTCCTGCCAGATCGGTCGTATTGCGGACGAGGTCGCTGACTGCGGCATCCCTGAATTGCGTCACGCACCAGTCCTGCCCGCTGTTGCGCAGCACCAGCCGGCGATAGCGGTTGTAAGGCAGGTCAGGGAAAATGGCGTATTCGATTTCATTGGCGCCGAAAGCTGGCTTAGCTTTTAGCAAAAGGCTTTTTTGCGGCAGCGACAGGCTTCCTGAACCGGATAATTCCACCCCGAGGTCCAGGTTGAATCCGGTAGTTCCGTCGGGCTCAAACCACTCCGCATGAATAGCTCGTTCGGTATCTGCCAGCGCCTGCCAGTTGCTATAAATTCCTGATAATGAGTCAAAAAAATCGCCAGGTTCGAATACGAGCGAAACGACGGGTACGGTGGGTGCTGGACTGAAAAAGTAGGTGTTCGTGCTGATTCGGCCGGGCAAATAATCGGGCGCGAAGCAACGGGCCCGTACCACGCTGGTCTGTTGTATAGCGATGGATTGGGTATACAGTGCGTCCGTTTCATCCGGTTCCGACCCGTCGAAAGTGAGGTGAATCTGGGCGCCTGGCGTATTGCTGCTGAAGGTGAGTGAGAAGGATTGGTTGAAAAAACCACCTTGCTGGGAAGCCTGGGGCATATCGCAAACAGGAGGCAGCGGAGCATTTGTATTGGAAGCGCCCGGCGTAGGCTGACCCAAAAGGGTCCAGGCTCCTGTGCCATCGGTCAGCCGGCCATAGGACACATCGGAGGTTTGTGACCCGAAAGTGATTACATCCACCACCGTTAAGCCGTCAGGCGCCGTCAGTACGAGGGATTCTCCGGCGGCATTGAGTTTGAAACCCGCGTGCAGCGGGCCTGCGGCTTCGTTGTCGTCGGCCCACACAAGCAGAAAGCCGCCAGGCGGGATTTGGGTCGCGTCAGGGTTGTTGGACGGGAACTGCCATTTGGCGGGAAAATCGATTTGATCGGAAAGAAAAAAGCCGGCGAGTTGTGCGGGGCCCGGGCCTGGATTGTACAGTTCCAGCCAGTCGCTGAATTGCCCGAAAGGATCGGCCAGTACACTGGAGTTGATGGCGAGCAGTTCATTCAGCCGAAGGTTTTGCGCCGGGGCAGCAAGCGGGAGGAGGAGGTAACTGGCAAAAAAAATCGAAAGCGCACGGGGATAAAACATAAGAAAACGGTCGGATGATGGACAACAAAAGTCGCATTTGGCAGACAGCAATGCTGTTAAGATTTGACAATCGGTCAAATAAATATCGGTGTTTTGATCTTCAAAACAGGTTGGTTTCGCCCGAAAACGGCGGCAAATTGCAGACAAATGGTAATTTTAACACCAAGGAGTTTTGAGCGATGGGTTCAAGCAAGCGGATTCGTTTACATTTGTGATGGTTTTACTTTTAATCTTTTACCTATCACCGTGTAATCCCTTTGGCTTTCTCTCTCACCGGAGCAAAGTTCTTTAGTGTACATCAACACACCGTCTTTAATCTCATGTTAGCCGGTTTTCATCCGCCTTCTGCGCCCCGTCGGGTGCCGCCTCGAGTATT
>JBGAJY010000194.1:0-10521 GCA_044224705.1 Saprospiraceae bacterium | reverse complement strand
GGCTGCTGTATGTTGTTGGAGCACAAACTGGCCCGCAAGGTACGCCCTCCATACCTCAGCCACCACCTTTACTACCAATCCCTGCTACTACTAATGGCAACCTCTGGATTGGAACTTTTGCGGCAGGGGCAACTGCTGCCACTGATGGGACTGTTTTCACAACAATGTCTCTGTATTTTGTTCGACCAGTTGCCGGGGAGAATCCGCTCCCAAATGTGAACACGCCATCTTGGTTTTCTGCAATTGTTACAGATGCCCCCGACTGCCAGTACGACTGCCCAATGAGCGATGTACAGGCTCCTCCTTCCAAAAGGCTTTCAAGTTTGGACCTGCAGATCGCGACTGATTCTGTGCAATACGAGTATTATCCAGAAGCCTACAAGTGGTGGAACGAACGCAATTTGTATAAAAAATTGTATCTGAATCCCGCGCTCACAACCGATCAGCCTGAATTGTCTGCTTTTATGTCTGCCAAACAGGAAAGCCCATTGGCGCAATTGATCCGTCTGGCCGCGAAGGCAGATAGTTTGAGCCTTCCCAGCCTTGTACAAAAGATCGCTTTCGAACAAAATTGGCAAGACATTTCCGGCCTGTTTTCAGAACTGGCCTTGGTCGATTCCCTGCTGATGGATTCACTGAGTCAATTGCAACCCCAAACCCTGAGCAATCTTCCAAAATAAACGGCGTACCATCTTTAATGGATATGCTGTCAGGCATTGAGCCCGGCAATATTTACGAGTTGAATGAAAAGAAGGTCTTGAATATATTCCTGCATACCATTATGCTGGAAACCAGACCGGATAGCAGTGAATTGCAGGAGTTGTTGACTATTGGAAATCAATGCATTTATGAAGGCGGCCCAGCAGTTGATGATGCAAGACATATGTACACTGGGTTTACTGGGGTGGAATTGCCGGAAGTAGAATGCGAAAGATTGGCAGAACGGGAAGGCCGCTCGCAACAGGAATTTTCCGTCCAGGCAGGTTTTGCCGTTTACCCAAATCCCGCCAATGACTATCTGATTGTTCAAATCAGTGCCACAGCGTTTAAGGAGGTCGATAATTATCAGTTGATTATCAGTAATAGCCTGGGACAGCCCACCCTTCAAGCCCAGGTTAAGACTCCCGAGTCCCGACTCTCCATCGGCAAACTCCCAGTCGGGGCCTATCACATAAGGCTCGAAAACGCTGGCAAGGTCGTTTTTGCACAGCCCCTGGTCATCAATCGATAAAAATCTTATTTTTCATTTAGGGTTGTATCCGGTCCGGATACAACCCTTTGCCTTTATATCCTATGAAGAAATTTGTTGCAGTCCTGATCTTTGTGGCACTTTGTTACACCGAAATATTTTCACAAAAGCACGATTACGTCTGGATACATGGTCAGTACTCTCCGCAGGCTACCCCGCCGTGGTATGACTTCTATTTTGACTTCACAACCTTTCCTCCCATTATTTTAATTGATTCAAGTATTGTAGATGGGTTTACAAATGACAATTTATCGTTAGCAGATCACGAAGGAAAATTGATATTCTATAGTGATGGATGTAAGATAAAAAATGCACAAAGCCTTATCGTTGATAATGGAGACAGTCTTAATACAGGGGCTACATTTGATATATACTGTTCATTGGTTAACTACGGATACCCCTTATATCAAGGGCTTCTTGCCCTTCCA
Source organism: Saprospiraceae bacterium (assembly GCA_044224705.1). Taxonomy (GTDB): domain Bacteria; phylum Bacteroidota; class Bacteroidia; order Chitinophagales; family Saprospiraceae; genus M3007. The sequence continues at coordinate 8,844 of JBGAJY010000194.1, read as the reverse complement.
ATGGAAAACAACCGCTACGATTTATTTCACTTACGGGCAGATTTGGATTTTTATCCAAATTGTATAGTAAGAGATTTTCTGCTCACGACTATTGACATGAACGCCAACCAGGGTTTGGGCAAGGTGGTAGAGAAAAACCTACCCGTCTTAACCGGCTGCTTTCAGGTGGCCTGCGCCAACCGGCATGCTAATGGACGCGACTGGTGGCTGTTGCTGGGCGATAACCAGCAGGATACTTTTTATCGTTTTTTGGTTACTCCCGACAGCCTGGAGGGGCCTTGGATACAGGCCATTGAAAACCCTTCCATCGACAGTTTTTTCTTCTGTGGCTGGAGCCGGTTTTCTCCGGATGGAAGTCGGTTCGCCATCAATAGTTGCCGGACCGGGGTTGCGGTATATGACTTCGACCGTTGTACCGGATTACTTTCCAATTTGCGTTTTGCGCCACGAACCAATTGGGATTACACCACCGGGGTGGCCTTTTCGCCAAATAGTCAGTACTTATACGTTGATTCCGGTTTTGGCCATTACCTCGAACAGTTTGATTTGAATGGGCCAGACCTGGAATCTTCCAAAATAACGGTGGCAGAATGGGACGGATTTTCAACGGAATTTGGCAATTCCATTTTTGCCTGGAGCCAACACGGGCCGGACGGCAAGATTTATCTGTCTGCCGGCGATGCGAATTATGCCCACATTATCGAATACCCTGACCGGGCAGGAACGGCGTGTAAAGTGGTGCAACGCGCAATTGAGTTTCCTACCCGGGGCGCCATGTCAGGCATCTACTTCCCCAACTACCGCCTCGGCCCCCTCGACAACTCTTCCTGCGACACCCTCGGCCTCGACAACCTGCCCGTGGCCCTGTTCCGCTACGAGCTCGCCGACACGGCCGATCCGCTCACGGTGCAGTTCACCGATTTGTCGTGGTACGAGCCCACGTCCTGGTCCTGGACCTTCGGCGACGGGGCCATGAGCCAGGACAGCAGTCCGCTGCATACGTTCCCCTGGCCGGGCGTGTACACCGTTTGCCTCATCGCGGGCAATGCGTATGCTGCGGACACCCTGTGCCAGCAGGTGGAGGTGGGTGAGGTCAGCGGCGTACACGAGCTGCCGGTGTTGCCGCGTGTCGCCGTGGGACCGAATCCGTGCAGCGACGCGCTTCGGATTCGCTTGTCCGCCCGGGTGGCGGCGACGCCCCGTTTTGTGCTGTACGATGCCCTGGGACGGCTTTGCGCATCGGTCGCGTTGCAGGATTTCGAAACGGAACTTTCGATGGAACATCTGCCCGGCGGGATGTATTTCTGGGAGATGCAGTTCGGCGGGCGAGCGGTGCAAGTTGGGAGAGTGGTAAAATTGGTTCCGTGAGCCCGTTCGGCAACCTGTTTTTTACCGCACAAACAGGACCGAATTCACATTCCCTTTCCGGTCCGTCTCCACACGCGGATTCGCGGGGTCGGTGATCCATTTGCCGTCCACGATAAACTTGTACAGGTGTTTGCCGCCCACGAGGGGCAGTTCGGTTTTCCAGCCGTATTCGGTGCGGCGCATTTTCTGGGTGGTTTCATTCCAGTTGTTAAAACTGCCGGCGAGCACCACGGTTTGTGCATCGGGAAAGCCGTTGAGTTCAAAAACGGTGTTCTGTGCGACACGGAGTACGGAGTTGAAGGTGTCGTACTGGTTGCGCCGTTTTTCCGGATTGGCGGGGTCGTGCATCCATTGGCCATCCACGATAAATTTGTATTCATACACGCCCGGGGGCAGCGAGAGGTGCATTTCCCAGCCGCCGTTCACGGCTTTCATGCGGTAATTCTGTTCATCCCAGTTGTTGAAGGTGCCCGATAGCAGCACAGTTCGGGCGGTCGAAAATCCATTCAGCCGGATCACGACATTGCCCGTATCGGCCGGCGGCGGGGGCACGACGTTGGGGTTTTTGAGGTCGTACTTGCCCAATATGCCCTCTTTTCTGATGGTGGCGTCGGAGGTCCAGTAGGTTCCGTTGATGAGGAATTTGAACTGCCAGTTGGGGGCGTCCTTGAAGTCTTTGAGGTGCTTGCGCAGCTGGTAGCGGTTGTCGTCCATGCGCTGCATCACCCAGCCGTCGGCCGACCAGTTGTTGAAATTGCCCGTGACCGTCACCTGCAGGATATCGAGGTCGGCGAAATCCACGGCGTTGCTGTCGGCGGAATGGATGGCTTTTTCATACACGCGGCGGTCGAATTCGAACACCACCTCGCTGCCTTCGAAAAAATATGCGCCGTATTTGCTTTTGGCCGTATCGATCTGCGCCATGAGCCCGGAGGCCATGAAAGCGAAGAGGATGGATGCCTGGTATTTTAGTCGCATGGTAAAAGTGATGCGGTGGTTGATGAATTATGGGTCAGATATTTTCTTTGGCCCGTTAGGCCCCACCCTCGCCCCCTCCCCCTGCGGGGAGGGGAGTTTGCCCTCTGATAAGCACGCTCCCCTCCCCGCAGGGGGAGGGGTCGGGGGTCGGGCCTACGGGGTGGGGCCTACGGCCGAATCGCCGAATAAAACGTCAGCCGCCGTTTTTTATAATTAATGGCTACCGGTCGTTGAGACAGAAATTCATAGCCCAGGATACCATCCACGTCGGTTTGATAGGTGGAATTTATTTCACTGAGGTTGGTCAGGATAGTCGCCATGGGCCGGAAGCGCAGCGAATCGAGTCGGGCATTGAGCAGTTTGCCGCTGAGCACTTCGACGCTTTTCCGGCCTGCGCCGTGCAGTTTGGTGCGTTTGCCGATCTCGAAGTTGTCTTTCAAAAAACGGTCGCCTGCGGAATTGCTCAGCAGATTTTGCTCGGCGCCCGAATCGAGGGCAAAACGCAAGCCCGGCGCCGCTGCAAATTTAACCTTCACCACGGCGACATGGCCCGCCACGTCGAGCGGAAAACTTTCCCGGGCCTGGTATTCCCAGTCGGGCAGCGGTGTGATCGGGTTGCCTCTCCGGTCGGTGCGGATCAGGACCAGCCGGAACGAGGCATAATCGAACAGCACCTCGTAGTCTTTGAACACCTCGTAGCCGATGATGCCTACGAGATCGGTCTTTTTAGCGTTTTCGATGTGTGACAGGTCGAGCAATTGGGCGGAAATATCGGTGGCCACCAGGTTGTCGAGGACCAGTGTGTCCATCCGGATGGAGCCCAGCACCCGAACTTTTCCGGTGACCCCCCCGCCCGCCGTGGTGGCGGAGCCCGCCTGGGTTCGGAAATGCCGGTAGTTGAGCAGCAAGTCGCTCGAGCCGGTATCGAAGAAAAAATTGCCTTCGGTCGTGTCCACTTTGGCGCGCACGGTGATCAGGGTGCCCGTGAGGGTAAAGGGTATCCGGATGATGTCGGAAGTGGCCCATTCAGCTTCGGTGAGGGTCAGGTCCCAATTGGGGTTCGGCCAGACTTCGGTAGTAAAAAGACACAAAAGCAGCATCCAGCTTGTCCGGACAAAAGGGTGTATTGTCAAAGGGTTTCGGAAAAATAGACCAGCATGCGGCATTTTGCTTCCTGATTTGATCGCGGTAAGGGCTTCGTACCCGAAGAGAGACGAGCAAGTCTTCCGATACGTTGCACTGAACAAGATTTATCTTCCAAAACGCAGCAGCCGGTCCTTGAACATCCTGCCGACCGGAATCCGCTTCCCGGCGATTTTGACAACCGAACCGGAAAAAGACTGGACTTTATCGATGGCGATGATGTAGGATTTGTGCACCCGCAAAAAATGTTCTTCGGGTAGTTTTTCTTCCAGGTACGACAACCGTTCGTAGGTAACGATGGGGCCGGCCGGGGTAAATACCTTGACATAATCGCCCAGCCCTTCGATGTAAAGAATATCGCGGAGCCAGACTTTCTGCTGCTCGCGATCCACCCGGAAGAAGTGATAGGCCTGTTCAAAGGCGTCGGCGGCAGCCTGTACAGGTATTTGCACCGATTGGCGCTGGTAATATTTCCCGACTGCTTTGAGGAAGCGGTCGAACTGGATGGGTTTGACCAGATAGTCCAGCACATCGTAGTCGTAGCTTTCCACCGCATAGTCGCGGTATGCCGTCGTGAGGATTACGGGTGGCGGGTGCGGCAGTGTTTTCAGCAGTTCCAGTCCTGTGAGCCGCGGCAGGCGGATATCAAGAAACATCAGATCGATAGGCTGCCGCTGCAATACGCCGAAGGCATCCACGGCTGAGTCGCAATGGGCGCTCAGGGCCAGGTCGGGCACCTTGTCGAGGTACGACTTGAGTAATTCGGCAGCCAGCGGTTCGTCTTCTACAATCAGGCAGTTGATCATAGGGAGGATTGGGTTAAATTTTACCGCTAAGTCGCTAAAATTCGCGAATGCCGGGCGAGTTTGCGGTAAAACATTCAGGTACTTACGGGTATGGACAACACGGAGAGAAACGACTCCTTTCCGCGCAGGGTTTTCAGCTCGTGTTGTTCGGGAAAGAGTGCTTCGAGGCGGTTTTCGAGGTTGCTCAGCCCCAGGCCCGAGGATTCGCCCGGTTTGTTGGGCGGCAGTGCCTGCCCGGGCATGCTGTTCTCCACTTTACAGACCAGCTGGCCGTTGCGGCGCGACACATCCACCCTGATCCAGCCGCTGCCTTGCGGGGCGATGCCGTGTTTGAAAGCGTTCTCCACAAGCGGCAAGAGGAGCAACGGAGGCGCCATGGCGTCTTTCATGGCGCCGAAAACATTGACGGATACATCGAGTTTTTCACCGTAGCGAATACGTTCGAGATTGACATAGTCGCGAATATAGTCCAGCTCTTTTTCCACCGGTATCAGGGATTTCCGGCTGTCATAGAGCATATAACTGAGCAACTGCGCGAGCCGGTAAACCATTTCGCCCGTGCTGGGGTGGTTGTTTTGGGCGAGGTAATAAATGTTGTTCAACGTATTAAAAATGAAATGCGGCTCCACCTGCGATTTCAGCAGTTCCAGTTCGGCTTCGACTTTTTCGCGTTTGGCTTTTTCGATGATGCGTTGCTGGCGCGTCCACAATTGAAAAAAATAGACCATCACCACAATGCTCGCCTGCAGCACCGGCGACACAATGCTGCCCAATACATAACGCGGTTTCCAGTACGACAGCCAGGAGGGTACGTCGTCGATATGGGTGCCGAGCATGGGAATATACAGCAACACTGTGTTCAGGGCATGACGGAGCAACCCGGCCAGCAGGATGAGCGCTACGATGCCCGGGAAAATACGCCGGCGCCGTCCGTTGAACCAATTGGCGCGGAACCAGTAGATGGTCGAATAGGCCAGCCAGGCAGCCGATACGAAGTTGATGGAAGCCGCTTTGAAAAAATGAACGAGGTCCACCTCGCCCACTCTCCCGCTGATAGCCAGCCAGTCGAACAGGAAAAAGAGCACCCAGTAAAGGCAGTGCCCGCCGATGATGGTCCATTTCTGCTTGTTCATCCGGACGAAAATAGGTTTTCCAGCCCGCTCGGCGTATCGCTCTTTCGCCCAACGACCGAATTTTTAGGTCAACGACACAATAGGCAGAATTGACCCGGCCAACGACTCTTTTCCCCGATTACCGGCATTGACCGCCGTTTTTTCCCGTGTATCGAAACAGCGGTACGGCTCACCGAAACTCGCTTGCTCGCCCCCGCGGGCCTCCTGCTTCTTTGTCCCGACAAAAAAATAAAGCACATGAAAACAATCCTTTCATCAACCATCCGGGCGCGGCCGGAACGGAGCGCCCCGGCAGAAATGACCATTCAGCCGACCCATGATCAATGAACAATAACCTGTAAAAATTGAATGCCATGCCATCACCCATTGAAATTTTGCTCGACCCCATCTCCTTGATGATCATCGGCATGTACGCCCTGCTCATGCTCGTCGAGGCGCTGTTCCCGGCCCGGCCGCTGCCCCCGGTCCACCATTGGAAAACCAAAGGCATCGTTTCCTTTTTCATCTACTTCTATTTGTCCAGCTACCTCCCGCTGTTGTGGGCGCGTTTTTTACCCGAATCGCAACTGATCGAGTTGTCCGGTCTCGGGGTCGGCGGGAGCGCCCTGGCGGGGGTGTTGCTGTACGAATTCGGCCTTTACGTCTGGCACCGGGCCATGCACTCCAGCGACCTGCTCTGGAAAGTCTTCCACCAGATGCACCACAGCGCGGAGCGGCTCGACACCTTCGGAGCCTTCTATTTCAGCCCCTCCGACATGGTGGGTTTTACGGCGCTGGGTACCGTCTGTTTTTCGGTACTGATGGGTTTGGACCCGCAGGCCATTACCATCGTGCTGCTGGTGACCAATTTCTTCAGCATTTTCCAGCATGCCAACATCAAAACGCCGCGTTGGCTGGGCTACCTCGTCCAACGCCCCGAAAGCCATGGCTACCACCACGCCATGCACATTCACCGCTACAATTACTCCGATCTGCCCCTGTTCGACATGCTGTTCGGGACATTCCACAACCCGGCCACCTACGAATACGAGGCCGGATTTTACCCCGGCGCTTCGGATCGGGTGGCCGACATGCTGCTGTTCAAGGACATCAACAAAACGGCCCGATAACCCTCATTCTGTATCTTTTTTTTCAAACACAAATTTTTAAAATCAATGAAAAACAATCTTTTTTCAATCATTCTGACCAGTCTGCTCGCCCTGTTCTTTGCTTGTAAGGACGCGAACGACATCGCCGCCCCCGACCTCACGAAGTACTCCAACCAGATTATTCTGGACTGGAACGTGGCGGTATTTGAAACCATGGGCGGCGCCGTCACACAACACAGTTTGCTGGGCTCCCGCGTATATGCCATGACGCACCTGGCCATGCACGATGCCCTCAACGCCATCTCCCCGCGCTACCAATCCTATGCATTTCACGAAAAGGACAAAAGCGCGGATCCCATCGCCGCAGTGGCAAGCGCTGCGTACGAGGTACTGGTCGCTTCGCAGCCGGATCAGAAACCTATGCTGGACGCTCGCCTGGCGACATCGCTGGCAGCCGTGCCTGAAGGCAAAGCCAAAACCCAGGGCATCGATCTGGGAAAAAAAGCCGCAGCCGCTATCCTGGCATTGCGCCAGAACGACGGCGCCTTCCAGGACCCCATCAGCCCGGTGCCGCCCTCCAACGGTCAGGCCGGGGTCTATCAGGGTGTCCCGCCCTTTGGTTTCCTGTTCGCGCCGCACTGGCGTACCATGCAACCCTTTTGTCTGGAAAATCCCGAGCAATTCCGGGTCGGGCCTCATCCGGCGCTCGGCAGTCCGGCCTATGCCGACGACTTTGAAGAAGTAAAACGGGTGGGGCAAAAACTCAGTGCATCCCGTACAACGGAACAAACCGCCATCGCGAAATTTTGGTACGAGTTCTCCGAAATTGGCTGGAACCGCGTGGCCAGGGTAGTGGCCGAAGGCCGTCAACTGGACCTCCCAGGTACGGCAAGGCTTTTTGCACTGGTCAATATGGCCATGGCAGACTCCTACACGGCCGGCTGGGATTCCAAATTCCACTACAACTTCTGGCGCCCCTACACGGCCATCCGCGCAGCGGAAACAGACGGCAACCCGAATACCACGGCCGATCCGCAATGGGAACCGGCCGAACCGACACCGCCTGTGCAGGACTACCCTTCCACCCACAGCACCCTGGGCAATGCCGCGGCGACCGTGCTGGCAACAGTGCTGGGCGACCAGACACCTTTTACGATGATGTCTACAACGGCCGACCCGGCCGGCGCTGTCCGTTCTTTTGGCAGTTTCAGCCAGGCCGCGCACGAAAATGCCGAATCGCGTGTGCTGGCAGGTATTCACTTCAGGTTTTCCTGCGTAAAAGGTCTTGAATTGGGTGAAAAGATTGGAAAATGGGCCGTGGAACAGCACCTGAAACCCCTGTAAAATCGGACACCCTCAGTGGTTGTTTTGCCATACGAATGACGATTCCATGCCCATGGAATCGTCATTCGTATGGCAACCGGTTGTGCTCCTCTTATTTCCCCAGCCACTCTTTAAAATCGGTCATCCGGTCGCCGCTCACGAACACGTCGTGCCGCGTTTTGGGCGCCAGCTCGATTTTCAATTTGCCTTTGAAATGGGTGAACACGTTCTGGATGGCCTCGAAACCGACCAGGAACTGGCGGTTGGCGCGGAAAAAATGCTTTGGATCGAGCAGGGTCGTGAGTTTGTCGAGGCTGAAATCGATGGGCAGCTGCTGGCCTTCGCGGGTCACCATGAAGGTGATTTTTTCATCGGAAAAAAAATAAGCCACGTCTGCAGTTTCGATGCTGCGGATTTTTGTGCCTACGGTGATCATAAACCGCGTTTTGTACTCCGGCGTGCGCTGACCGATGTACTGGAGCAAAGTGTTGAAATCCGGTTTGGCGAATTGTTCGCGGAGGGCCCTGAATTTTTGAAGGGCGGCTTCCAGTTCGGCCGGGTTCACGGGTTTCAGCAGGTAATCGATGCTGTTGACCTTGAAAGCCTTGATCATGTACTCATCATAGGCCGTGGTAAAAATGACCGGCGACTGTAGCGGCGCGAGCTCGAAAATCTTGAAGCACAGATCGTCTTCGAGGTGAATGTCCATAAAAACCAGGTCGGGGGCGTCGTTGCGGCGCAGCCACTGCACCGAATCCGCGACGGAAGGCAGGGTGGCCAGCACCCGGATGGCTGGATCGATTTTTTTCAGCATGCCTTCGAGGCGTTGGGCGCTGAGGTTTTCGTCTTCAATAATGATGGTGTTCATGTTGCTGTAGCGCCAAGCTCCTGGTAGGCGCATGTCTAGTGGGTTTTAAAATAATTTCAATCCTTATCAATTACCTTTTCGGGGCTGCTGTGGGTGTTTTTCCCGACTGGAGTTGCGCCAACCTGGAGGTTGGCGCT
>JBGAJY010000193.1:0-10523 GCA_044224705.1 Saprospiraceae bacterium | reverse complement strand
CGCTGGGTAGAGGCGTTCTCCCGTGCGTCCAAGGCTGAGGAGCCTGCTGCTGCGATTCAGGCCGAAAAGCGAACTACCCAGTCAAAACCGAAAAAAGAGCGCCAGAAATTGCCGGCGACGCCTGCTACACCAACGGCATCCGCTGCGCCCAGGGCTCGTAAGAAAACCAAAACCGAATCCTAGGCTGTTTTTTCCAAAAAATGCGTTTTCCCCCAGGATTTCTACCTTCGTTGAAACCAAAAAAGGGGGAAACATGCCGCAATTCGACTTACAGGACAGGATTTTCGACCTCATACTTTCGCGTTATCCGCGCCGCGTGGATGCGGTAGACGCACTGTGTGACTTGCTCCATTCGTCAAAAGACCCCGTGTACAGGCGTTTGCGGGGCGACACTGCGCTGTCGCCAGCCGAGCTCACGCTGCTGGCGCAGCATTATCAGTTGTCGCTCGATGCCCTCGTGTTCGGCCAGAGCGACAACCTCGTGTGCAGTTTTAATGCCTTCTCCAGCCAGGTCAAGGATTTTGCCGACTACCTCGGCGGCTTCGTGGCCGATTTTGATCAGATCAGGCGTTTGCCAGGCGTGCATTTTTACTATGCATCGGCTGAAATTCCGGTGATGACCTACAATTTTGTGCCCGAACTGATCAGTTTCAAACTTTACATCTGGGGCCGGACGACCTGGAACCTTGAATCGCTGCGCCAGCGGCCTTTCGATTTCGACCTGGTCACACCGCCGGTGCTGCGGCTGAGCCAGGCCGTTCTGGACCATTACCTGCACATTCCGAGCACCGAATTGTGGAGCCTGAACATCGTGGACAACACCTTGTCGCAGATCGAATACCACGTGTACAGCGGCGGTTTCCGCCATGCGCAGGACGCCGTTTTGCTGTGCGACAAACTGGTGGTATGGGCCCATCACCTGAAAGCCATGGCCGCCGCCGGCCGCAAATTTCCGCTCAATGGCAAGCCTTCGGAAGCGATGGGCGAATTCCACTTGTACCACAACGAACTGGTGTTCACCAACAATACGGCCCTGGTCTCTTCCGATGTGGGCAAGGGTGTGTATTCGGCGTTTTGCAACCCCAATTTTTTAAAAAGTACCGACCCGAAGCTGGGCGACTACACCGAAGCGTGGTTCCGCAGCGTGATCGCCAAATCCAACCCGATCAGCACCACGGCGGAAAAAAGCCGCGACTGGTTTTTTCAGGGACTGGTCAAAAAAATCGAACGGGTGAAACAACGTATCCTGACCCACATCGACGAAAACGAATGACGCGTTTTGATTTTCAGCCGGGGCAAGGCGATTTAAAAGCATTTCTGGACGACGCGGTACGGCGTTTCAACACTCCGGTATTTATCGCCGGCGACCCGATTTCCGTGCCGCACCGTTTCGGCAAGTTGCAGGACCGCGAGATCATGGGATTCTGGGCGGCTACCCTGGCCTGGGGGCAGCGAAAAACCATTATTCAAAGCGCCGAACGGCTCGCGGCACTGATGGACCAGGCGCCCCACGATTTTATCCTCAACCACGTGGAAACCGACCGGAAGCGATTTCTGGAATTCAAACACCGCACCTTCCAAGCCACGGACACGCTCTGGTTCCTCGAATTCCTGCAACAGTTTTACCAAAAAAACAACTCGCTGGAAACGGCCTTCGCCAGACACCTCCAGGCGGGCGACACGACCGTGGAAAACGCGCTGGGCGGCTTTCACCGCGATTTTTTCGACCATTCCGACGCACCGGAGCGCACCCGGAAACACGTGGCCACGCCCGAGCGCGGCTCCACCTGTAAACGACTCAACATGTACCTCCGCTGGATGGTGCGACAGGATACCGCCGGCGTGGATTTCGGCGATTGGCGTGCCATCCGGCCGGCCCAGTTGCTCATCCCGCTCGATGTGCACGTCGACCGCGTCGCCCGCCGCCTGGGCCTTCTGACCCGGCCGCAGACCGATTGGAAAGCGGTACTGGAACTGACGGAAAATTTGCGCGCGCTCGACCCGGAGGACCCGGTAAAGTATGATTTCGCATTGTTCGGGTTGGGAGTGTTGGATGAGTGATGAGTGATGAGTGATGAATGATGAATGATGAATGATGAATGATGAATGATGAATGATGAATGATGAATGATGAATGATGAATGATGAATGATATGTGATTTGAGGGGAATTTAACTTTTCCGGCATCGCGTATTATTCATCATTCATCATTCATCACTCATCATTAATTTAAAGGTCTCCCAGTTGCGGCCGGATCACCAACTCCTCCACTACCGTGGAATCGGATAAATTGTACGCTGCCCACACCGTTTTGGCGATGTCTTCGGCGGGCATGAGGCGTTCATATGGGTAATTGGCCCCCTGCCAGGAATCGGACCAGGCGGCGCCGGGCATCAGGGCGGTGACTTTGATGCCTTTGGGTTTGAGCTCTTCGCGCAACACTTTGGAAAAGCCGAGCAGGGCAAATTTGGTGATCGAATACGAGCCTCCGTTGGGGTAGGACATGAAGCTGGCGATGCTGCACATATTGAAAATGTGTCCGCTGCCCTGTGGCAGCAACATCGGCAACAGGGCCCGGGTGAGGTGGTAAGCGCTGTAAACGTTGGTTTCCATCAGGGTCTCCAGTGTGCCGTCGCGTTCTTCGGTGACGGCGCCGGGCAGGAAAATGCCCGCGTTGTTGATCAGCACATCCAGTTGGGGCCAGTGTTCCCTGACATGCCGCGCAAATTCCAGCACGTCGCTTTTTTTGCTTACATCTGCCTGGTAGGTCAACAGTGTGCTGTGCGGAAATTGTTGCGGCCAATCGGCTTGCATGGCATCGAGGTCGGACTGGGTGCGGGCGCACACGCAGACATCGAACTGGTGGGCGGCAAAAATTTCGGCGATGGCGCGGCCCAGGCCCTTGGTGCCGCCGGTAACGACTACGGTTTTATTCATGACGGGAAGTTCGTGGAAGGTTTTTGGAAAAAACTGCGGGGGCGGCCCAAAGTTTTGCAAAAAAGCCAAACCTTTGGCAGCCCAAATGCATTTCAGCACACCATGGAAGAAACGCTTGCCCGGTACAACTATATCTACCACTTCGGCCGCTACCTCGGCATGATGCGCCATTCGTTCAGCAGGCCCGAAAAATTTTCGATGTACTGGAAAGAGACGATGCGCCAGATGAACGACATCGGCGTCGGCTCGCTCATCATTGTGTGCCTCATTTCGGTTTTTATCGGGGCCGTGGCAGCGGTGCAGTTTGCCTATCAGCTGGACGGACAGCTCATTCCGATGTACTACATCGGCTATATCGTTCGCGACCTGGCACTTATCGAACTGTCTCCGACGATCACCTGTCTGGTATTGGCCGGAAAAGTGGGTTCAAATATGGCCGCCGAAATCGGCGGCATGCGCCAAAAAGAACACATCGACGCCATGGAAATCATGGGGGTGAATACGGCGGCTTACCTGATCATGCCCAAAATCATCGCCGCCATTTTTGTGATTCCCCTGCTCGTGACGTTCTCGGCATTCGTGGCAGTGCTCGGTGGGTATCTCGCCAGCGTGCCCACGGGGTTGATCACCGACGACGATTATATCCGCGGACTACGCTCTTTTTTTGAGCCTTACAATGTATTTATGATGTACGTCAAGTCCGTGGTGTTCGCCTACATCCTCACCTCGGTGTCGTGCTACCAGGGCTATTTTGTCAAGGGCGGCAGCATCGAACTGGGGCAGGCCAGCACGCGGGCAGTGGTATTTTCCGACATCCTGATCCTGCTGGCAGATTACCTGATCGCTGTTTTGCTGACGGGCTAATTCAAATGTTTACCGGTGTTTTGCTGGCTTCATTGGCACGAGGCCAAGCCTCGTGCCAGCGGAGCGAGGCCAAGCCTCACGCCGGCAGAAAAAAAACTCCCTGTCTCTGTGTCTCCGCGTTAAAAAAGCACCCTCTTCATGCAAAAAATCATCGAAGCAGCCTGGAACCAGCGCGCGCTCCTTCAGGACGAATCAGTCCGCAAAACCATCCGCGATGTAATTGCCGCACTCGACGCCGGTGAACTGCGCGTGGCCGAACCCGATGCCGACGGTGGCTGGACCACCCATGAATGGATCAAAAAAGCCGTGCTGCTCTATTTCCCCATTCAGGACATGCAGACGATCGAAGTCGGTCCGTTCGAGTACCACGACAAGATCCCGCTCAAAACCGGCTTTGCCGCAAAAGGCGTGCGGGTGGTCCCGCAAGCCCTGGCCCGCTTCGGGTCGTTTATTGAAAAAGGTGCCATTCTCATGCCCTCTTACGTCAATATCGGCGCATGGGTCGGCAGCGGCAGCATGGTCGATACCTGGGCCACCGTCGGGTCCTGCGCCCAGATCGGCCGCAACGTGCACCTGGCCGGCGGCGTAGGCATCGGCGGCGTGCTGGAACCGCCGCAGGCGACGCCCACGATTATTGAAGACGAATGTTTTATCGGCTCGCGCTGCATTGTCGTGGAAGGCGTGCACGTGGAACGTGAAGCCGTGCTCGGGGCCAACGTCGTGCTGACGCAAAGCACCCGCATCATCGACGTGACGGGGCCGGAACCGGTGATCCTCAAAGGCCGGGTGCCGGCGCGCTCCGTGGTGATCCCGGGGTCATACACGCGAAAATTTCCCGCAGGTGAGTACCAGGTCTCCTGCGCGCTCATCATCGGGCAACGGCAGGAAAGCACAGACAAGAAAGTGTCACTGAATGAGGCGCTGAGGGAGTATCAGGTGTCGGGGTGAAATAAAAATTACCGGATTTCAATCACCACCTTCCCAAATTCCACCTTATCCCCCGCCCGCAGTTTTTTCCGTTTTTCCGTGGCCACGACGCCGTTTACCCGCAGCTCGCCGGATTCGATGCGGATGTTCGCCTCGCCACCCGTGCCCACCAGGTGAAGCACTTTCAACAGGTTGGTGAGCGTGACGAAAGGATGTCCTTGTAAATCGAAAGTTGTCATTTTTGCATTGTTCAGCGGGAAAGTTGCGCCAAGGTATCGGGTTTTGATTTTTCCCGCTTCGCTTACCTTCGCCGGACGCAATTTTTACCCATGCTCAAATCCATCGAGATCACGACTACCCAAAACGTCACCATCGAGTACGAACTCGCACCGCTGCGCGAACGCATCATCGGCTGGCTGATCGATGTGCTGATCGTACTCGTCGGCTGGTTCATCGTTTTTCAAATCCTGCGCGCCATCGGCGGCGACGAGATGTTCGACAACATGGGCTGGCTGATGCTGGTTGTGCTCTTGCCGTTTCTGCTGTTCTTCTTTTTCAATATCCTTTTTGAAATTCTCAATCTGGGCCAAACGCCCGGAAAAATGGCGATGAGCATCAAAGTCGTGCGGCTCGACGGGAAAGACCCGGAATGGAGCGATGTGCTGCTGCGTGCCGTACTGCACCTCGTTGATTCGATTTTTTCCTTCGGCGTGATTGGCGCCATGCTCGTCAAAACTACCCCGCGCGCCCAACGCCTCGGCGATATGGCGGCCAATACCACAGTGATCAAAATCCAGGGCTCCAGGTACAATTTCCGCCTTCAGGATATTCTGAATATCGCTTCTCTGGAAAATTACCAGCCGGTTTTTCCCCAGGTTCGCCGGCTCACCGAGCGCGACATGATCTTTATCAAAACCGCCATCACACGTTTCCAACGCTATCCCAACCAGGCCCACGAAGAGGTTGTGGAAGACCTGGTGACGCACCTCATGCCACTGCTGGATATCACGGTTCGTCCCTTGAACCGCGTGGAATTTTTAAAAACACTGCTGCGCGATTATATCGTCCTTACCCGCTGATCTTTTGGGATAAGAGATAAGATTATCACCATCTCCCCACACTAAATATGCAGCGCCCGGTTGCCCGTAGCCGCCAGTGCGGCTTCCTTGAACGCTTCCGCGTAGGTCGGGTGGGCGTGGCTCATCCGCGAGGCATCCTCGGCTGAAGCGCGGAACTCCATGAGCGCCACGGCCTCGGCGATCAGGTCGGCGGCGCGGGCGCCGACAAGGTGCACACCGAGAATTTCATCGGTTTCGGCATGGGCCAGGACCTTGGCCATGCCATCGAGGTCCATGCTGGCGCGGGCGCGACCAAGGGCGCGGAAAGGAAACTTGCCGGCTTTGTAGGGTGTGCCGGCTTCCTTGAGTTGCTCTTCGGTGAAGCCCACGGAAGCCACTTCGGGCCAGGTATATACCACGCCCGGGATGAGGTTGTAGTGAATGTGCGGTTTTTGGCCCACCATCGTTTCAGCGACGAAAACGCCTTCTTCTTCGGCTTTGTGGGCCAGCATGGCGCCGCGGATCACGTCGCCAATGGCATAAATGCCCGGAACTGTCGTTTCGAGGTGTTCATTGACCGGTATCCTGCCTTTTTCATCGAGGGCAATGCCAATGTTTTCCAGACCGAGATGGTCGGTGTAGGGCCGGCGGCCGATGGCGACGAGGCAATAATCCACCTCGAGGTTCAGCAACTTGGATTCGTCGTCGCGGCTTTGCGCAGTCACTTTCACGCCGTTTTTACCCGCTTTGACGGCCGTGACGGCGTGGCGCAGGTGGAACTGGAAACCAAGGCCTTTCAGTGATTTCTGGAGTTCCCGGCTGCAATCGGCGTCCATCGTGGGCAGGATGCGGTCGAGGTATTCGACCACGGTCACCTGGGTACCGAGGCGCGCGTAAACGCTGCCCAGTTCGAGTCCGATCACACCGCCGCCAATCACGAGCAGAGAGCCGGGCACATTTTCTAGGTGGAGGGCTTCGGTGCTGGTGATGACGCGTTTTTTGTCGTAGTTGAAATTGGCCGGAACGATGGGTTTCGAGCCAGTGGCGATGATGACCCGGTCGGATTCGATTTCCACGTTCGTACCGTCGGCTTGCGCGACGCGGATCAGGTTTTTATTGACAAAAGAGCCGTGGCCGTAAAAGACCTCGATCTTGTTCTTTTTCATCAGGAACTCGACGCCTTTGTTGTTGTCGAGCACCACGCCGTTTTTGCGCTGGACCATTTGCGGCCAGTTGATCGAGAGGCCGTTGAGGTCGATGCCGTGGGTTTTGAACTTTTCTTTGGCGTTGTGGTAATGTTCCGAGGAGTCGAGCAGTGCTTTGGAAGGAATGCAGCCCACGTTCAGGCAGGTGCCGCCGAGGGTGGAATAGCGTTCGATAATGGCGGTTCGCAGACCGAGCTGGGCGCAGCGGATGGCTGCAACGTAGCCTCCGGGGCCCGAGCCAATGACGGTGACGTCGTATTTCATAAACTGATGTGTATCTTGAAGTTAGTCTTTTTTATTAGGCCCTTTTCCTTTAAAGCGCCGCTTGTCGCGGTTGCGGTTGTTGCCGCCAGGCTGACTGGGCTGGTCCGGGCGATTGGGCGGCCGGTTTTCTCCCTTGTTTTCAGGTTTGCGCTGATCCGGCGGCGGTGTTTCTGACCTCGATTCCGGTGGTCGCTGCTGACGCTGGTCGGGCGGGCGATTGTCAGGCTTGTCTTGTGGAGGCCTTTGTTGTCGCTGATCCGGGGTTCGGCTGTCTTGCTTGCCTTGCGGGGGCCGTTGCTGGCGATGGTCGGGCGGGCGGCCTTCCTGCTTGCCTTGCGGCGGGCGCTGGCGTTGGTCGCCCTCGGGGCGGTTGGGCCGCGGACCGCGCTGGTCGGGACGACCGCCTTGTTGTTTGGGGCGGTTGCCGTCCGGGCGGCCGGACTGCTGGCCGCCGCCAGCCTGGCGGTCTTCCTTTTCCACAGCTGCGGCGACGCTTTGGCCGGCGCGGGCGGTTTTTTTCTTCTTTTTCTTCTTTTTCCGCTTTTCGATGGGCAACTGGATCACGTTGTCCACATTTTCGAAATCCGGTTCTTCTTCTTCGGGCTCGTCGGGTGGCGGCGCCATGGCCTGGATGTCTTCTAGGCTGCCGGGCATTTCGCCGCGTTTGATCAGGTCGAGGGCATCCCAGACCTGGTCGACGTGCAGGATGAAAAATTTGCCCCGGTTTTCGGCGTAGGTGTAATACATGAGCCGTTTGAACACGTCGGTTTTGACCAAAATGGCCAGACCGGCTCCGGTGCGCATTTTTTCAGCGCGGTCGGGGAAGTCCTCGAGGGCGTCGATATAGGTGTCCAGTTCGTAGTTGAGGCAGCATTTGAGGCGGCCGCACATGCCGGAAAGTTTGGTCTGGTTGATGGCCAGGTTCTGGTAGCGGGCTGCGGCAGTATTGACGCTTTTAAATTCGGCGAGCCAGGTGGAGCAGCACAGTTCGCGGCCGCAGTTGCCCAGGCCGCCGATACGCGCCGATTCCTGGCGTGCACCGATCTGTCGCATTTCAATTTTGACTTTGAATTCGCGGGCGTAATGGCGGATGAGTTCGCGGAAGTCGACCCGGCCGTCGGCGGTGTAATAAAACGTGCATTTACGGCCGTCGCCCTGGAATTCGACATCGCCTACTTTCATGTTCAGGTCGAGCGTGCGGGCGATGGCGCGGGCGCGGATCATGATATCGCGTTCCTGCTGGCGCACTTCGTCGAGGCGTTCGAGGTCGCGTTCGTGGGCTTTGCGGACCACGGGCTGGAGGCGGGCGTCGGGGCGCAGGCGCTTGCGTTTCATTTGCAGGCGCACGAGTTCGCCGGAAAGTGACACTTTACCCACGTCGAAGCCGCCGGTGGGCGATTCCACCACCACCCAGTCGCCGGTGGAGGCGCGGGTATAGGAGGGGTTTTTGAAAAATTCCTTGCGGGAGCCGTTTTTGAAGCTCACCTCCACGATGTCGAAAGGGCGGGCGTCGGTGATACCCGCAGCGGTGATCCAATCGTAGGTATTATGCCGGTTGCAGCCGCCCGAAGCGCAGCCGCCGTTGGATTGGCAACCGGAAACGGAGTCTTTACCGGTGGAACAGGAACAGCCTATGCAGCCCATGTGTTTGTATATCAGTAGTTGGTGATTGGTGGTGGGTTACAACTAGTCCAAGTCTTTTGGCGGCTCAAAGGTCTCAAAAGCATGGATGAAAGTGCCGTCTTTGTTGGCAGAAGCCGTAAAATTTTGTCCGGGTTGTCTTCGGCAGGCCAAAACACGCCATCAGGTAAACAGCAAAACCGCGCCGATAGCCAGCCAAACGGTCGCCGTACGCAAAAAATACTGGGCAATATCGGGTCGGAAGAGTTTGAGTACGCCGCCGATGAGCAAATTAGGCAGGGCCATAGCGAGGAAAATCGCGCCGTATTCGGCCACGTCGAGTTTGCCGTCGTTGAATTGCAGGGCCACGAAGTAGGCGCCGATGCCTACCAGCACGTTGAGCAGGAGAATGCCGCTGAGGCGGCTAAGGCGTTTTTGATTTTGCGTTGTCATGTCGTTTTGAGGATCCGGTTGATGCGGATCGCGGTATCCAGGACAAGGATTTTGGGGTTTGCGTTGCGCTCGATGAAATAAATATTATCGTTGAACAGATCGGCGAGGCGTGTAATCTTCTCAAAATCAAGCACTTTGGCGATATTTTGGGCGGAGGCCAATTCTTCCGGCGGCAGCCGCAGCGTCGTGGTTCCGCCGACTACCAAGGCCATCAGTTCGCGCAGAAAATGCAGGCTGTAGTGCAGGAATTGCTTTTGGTTTTCGCGGCCCAGGCGGGCGAATTCCTCGGTCCAGCGCAGGAGTTCGGGGCCGTGGCCGCGCCAGCATTTGCGCAGCCAGTCGAGCAGCAGGCGGGCATCGTCGTTGGCCGGGTTGTCGGCGAGCAGCAAGGCCTGGCCAAAGTTACCGTCGGACAGCAGGGCGATTTGCCGGGCACGGGTTTCGTCAAGCCCGCGTTGGTCCATCAGGCCGGCGATGATCTCTTCATCCGACAGGGTATCGGTTTTCACCAATTGGCAGCGGCTGAGAATGGTGTTCAGGATGAGGTCCGAATTTTCTGCAACCAGCAGAAAAACAGTCTGTTCCGGTGGTTCTTCGATAAGTTTTAGCAGGCGGTTGCCTTCTTTGCCGAGGTATTCGGGCAGCCACATGAGCAGAATTTTGTAACGCCCTTCAAACGCTTTCAGGCTCAGTTTTTTGATGATGGCGTTGCATTCATCCTTGTTGATGTTGCCCTGTTTGTTCTCTGCGCCGATGCGTTGAAGCCAGTGGTTGGCGTCGTGGTAAGGATTGTCGGCGAGGGCGGCGCGCCAGGGTTTGGCAAAATCGGTGCTCAGCGCATTGGTCCCAACGGTAGGGTATGAAAAATGAATATCGGGGTGGGCAAACTGCGCGGCTTTGCGGCAAGCCGCACAAGTACCGCAGGAATCGCCGTTTTGCGGCCGTTCGCACTGCAGCATTTGGGCAAAAGCCACGGCCAGCGCAAGGTTGCCGCTTCCGGTAGCGCCCAGAAAAAGCAGGGCGTGGGGCACCCGGCCGCTCTCGATAAGCTGGACGAGAAAGGCCTTGGTGCGGGCCTGACCGATAACATCCGATACTTGCATGTGCTGTGGTTTTGCTGCGGTTGCGAAGGTAATGAGTGAATGAGTGAATGAGTGAATGAGTGAATGAGTGAATGAGTGAATGAGTGAATGAA
>JBGAJY010000192.1:0-10558 GCA_044224705.1 Saprospiraceae bacterium | reverse complement strand
CCCGGCTACCGCCACTATTCCTGGCCGCCCGGGTACGCCGCTTCCCTGAACAACGGCGACTTCACGGGCCGCCCCGACGCCGACGCCCTCGACCCGCGCCAGCCGCGCGGCAAGGGCGAACCGCTCGCCGGCTATCGCACGATTGAAATTCTTTGATAAATTGGTTGATAAGGATTGATGAAGTTTATAGGGTTTATAAAAAGGGTAGTTTATGCTCTCAACTAATTTTTAAACCTTCATCAACTTCTGGTTGATAGGATTATGAAAAAGGTAGTTCATGCCCTCCACCTTTTTATAAACCCTATAAACTTCATCAACCCTTATTAACCTGCTTACTAACCATCATCAACCCTCTCTTAAATATGTGCCATCGACATGCAAGATGGGAAGGCGCCTGGCGCGATTCCCACTACGGACAACATCAACACCACCACCACGGCTGGGAACGCCGCTGGGGCCAATTCCAGGGGCGCGGCGCAGCCGGTCCGCCCGCCAACGTCGAGGAAACCGACGACAGCTATGAAATCTACCTGGCCGCGCCCGGCCGCAGCAAGGAGGACTTTCGCCTGAGCATCGCCGACGAGGTGCTCACCATCTCCTCCGAACGCGCCGACACCGGTGGCGACAACAACCGCCGGCTGCGCAACGAGTTCCGCATCGCACCCTTCGAACGGCGTTTCCAACTCAGCAGCAAGGTCGAAAGCGACCTCATCACCGCGCGCTACGCCGACGGCGTGCTGCAGGTGACGCTGCCCAAACGGCCCGAGTTTGCGGGGCCGGTGCAGGAAATCGCTGTGGCGTAAATTGGATCTATCGTATGAAGTTGAAGCCGTCCGGGAGGATTCCTGGGCGGCTTTTTTGCGTCACGCCATGCCGGGAAGAAGGGACCTCGGAGCTTGGCGGCGCTTGAAAATGATCGGTTATTCTGAAATTCCCGCCGCCAACCTCCGAGGTCTACACGCCCCTGGCATTTTCAACACCCACTAGTCCAGCGGTTGCAGCAGTAGATCAAAGCCAATCAGAGAGCGGATTTTGTAGCGACTCCCGCTGCCGTCGTCCCAATCGATGTGCAGCTCCATGCTTGGCGACAGTTGCCAGGCGCCCATTTTCACTAACCCATCCGGAATGCAGCGCTGGACGGCGCCGTTTTCCAGAAAAAAAAGCATGGACGTCCCGTGGTGGTTGCCTTCGCACCACTCCGGGCGCGGGCCGTCCCATTTTTTCAAAACATACTGATGGTCCCGGCCTTTACAGAACATCCAGGTGCCGGCCAATGCCGCTTTTGCGGCGAGGGTATCGCTGGTCAGGGCCAGGTTGAGTTGTTTTTCTTCGACGATTATGCCATTTTCAAAGGCCAGGCTTCTGAAATCGACAATACCAGGGGCGATTTCCCGGCCTTTGACCCAGTCACCCTGTCGCTGTCCGTGTGTGTATTCGCCCTGCCATAAATAATGTGCTGTATCGGTTTCCAACCAAAAACCCTCCGCACGGAGCCGCCAGGTCGTATCGAGGTGCCAAAGCTCCTCGTAGGTTTCCGGGTCGAAAGTCAGGGAGGTATCGATGCGCGGGTGGAGCCGGTCAACGGCCATGCGCCCGTGGCGGTAGCGGTAGGCGCCGGTAGTGTCGTAGGAATTGAACAGCCAGTTATCCGCATCGATGCGGATAAATTCCTCCCGGATGTCGCGGCGGTCGCCGTAGTAGCGCCGCACGGCGCAGGTCACGACATATTTTTCCGTGGGATAAGTGACCACGTCCGTGCGCTCCCAGTCCACGCTGTCCCAAAACAGGATGCCGTCACAGACGAGGTTTTGGGCAAGGGAGCAGGCAGGAAGGAGAAAAATGAACAGGGAAAGGCGGCGGTGCATGGGGATGTAACGACTCGTTGGCTTGGAGAATTGGGTGGAAAACCGTAAATTTGTACCGGAAATAGGCGCAAATCGTTCTTCGGACGTCTGCGCGGCGCGGCCTGAATTTTCAGACATAGCACGTGGCATTGCGTAATTTCCTCCTTTGATTTTTTTGCAATTCGATAGAATCGTTTCGGACGTTGAGTGCCCCGGTCTTTACACAGGTACGCTGTCGAATGCAAAAGCCGCTTGTAAATACAAGCGGCTTTTTTGTTTCAATTAAACACCTTTTGTTTTAAATTTTCTTTCCCACCCTCCGCATTTGCCCTATCTTTGCGGGTTGCTTTTTCCAACCGAAACCCGTTTCCAGCGTTTTACCGGCCATGGCCAAAAACACCGCAGCGGCGATGCCGCCCGAATCCTCCGCACAGGAGTTCATCGAAGTCACGGGCGCCCGCGTCCACAACCTCAAAAACGTGGATGTCCGCATCCCGCGCAACCGCCTCGTGGTGCTCACGGGCATCAGCGGCTCCGGCAAGTCCAGCCTGGCCTTCGATACTATTTACGCCGAAGGCCAGCGGCGCTTTATGGAAACGCTGTCGAGCTACGCCCGCCAGTTCATCGGCGAAATGGAACGCCCCGACGTGGAACAGATCACCGGCCTCTCGCCGGTCATTTCCATCGAGCAAAAAACCACGGGCCGCAACCCGCGCTCCACAGTGGGTACCGTCACCGAAGTGTACGATTTTCTGCGCCTGCTCTTTGCCCGGGCCGGCGACGCGTACTCGTACGTGAGCGGCAAAAAAATGGTCAAATTCACGGAGGATCAGATCATTAGCCAGATTTCAGAACAGTTTGCCGGCAAAAAAATCATCCTGCTCGCCCCGGTGATCCGCTCCCGCAAAGGCCATTACCGCGAACTGTTCGAACAGGTGCGCAAGCAGGGCTACACCAAAATCCGCGTCGACGGCGAAGTGCTCGACATCACGCCCGGCATGCAGGTGGACCGCTACAAAATCCACGATATCGAAATCGTGGTCGACCGGCTCATCATGGGCGACGACCGCGGCGAGCGGCTGAGCGAATCCGTAAAAACAGCGCTGCGGCTGGGCGACGGGATGGTGCAGGTGCTCGATCTTGAGGATTCGAAGGTTCGAGGATCGGAGGATTTGAAAAATGCTCCCACAAATCCAGACCCCACGAATCCTCAACAATCCAATCCTCAAATCCTCAAATCCTCGAATCTTCAGATTTTCTCCAAACGCCTGATGGACTCCGAATCGGGCCTCAGCTACGAGGAGCCGTCGCCCAATACCTTTTCCTTCAATTCGCCCTACGGCATGTGCCCGCATTGCAAAGGCCTCGGCGAAGTGCACGAAGTGGACATGAAACGCGTCATCCCCGACGACACAAAAAGTATCAACGACATGGCTATCGTGCCGCTGGGCGAGGTGCGCGACAATTTTATTTTCAAACAATTGCGCTCGCTGGGCAAGAAATACAACTTCACGTTCAGCACACCCGTGAAAGAAATTTCTCCCGACGCGCTCAACACCATCCTCTACGGCAGCGGCGAGCCGGTGGAGGTGACCACCACCTACGGCGACGACGAGTGGACCTACAACCTCGCCGCCGAGGGCATCGTCAACATGCTCAAACGCTGGTATTCGGACACGACTTCGGAAAAAATCCGCCAGTGGGCCGAGGATTTCCTGGCCGTTATGACCTGCCCCGAATGCAACGGCACCCGCCTGAAAAAGGAAAGCCTTTGGTTCAAAATCGCCGAAAAGAACATTTCCGAACTCGCCGAACTGGACCTGAACGAACTCTATGGCACGCTCGACGGCATCGAGGAGGACATGAGCGAACGCCAGCGCGCTATCGCCAAGGACGTGTTGAAAGAAATTCGCTTCCGCCTGAAATTCCTGCTGAAAGTGGGCCTCGACTACCTAGCGCTCAACCGCCCGGCGCGCTCCCTGTCCGGCGGCGAAAGCCAGCGCATCCGGCTCGCCACGCAGATCGGCTCGCAACTCACGGGCATCACCTACATCCTCGACGAGCCCTCCATCGGTCTGCACCAGCGCGACAACCAGCGCCTGATCGAAGCCCTCAAAGCCCTGCGCGACATCGGCAACACGGTCCTGGTGGTGGAACACGACAAGGACATCATGCTCGAATCCGACTACCTGATCGACCTCGGACCCGGCGCCGGCAAACACGGCGGCCAGATCGTCGACATCGGCACGCCGGCGCAATTCATGAAAAACAAAACGATCACGAGCGATTACCTCGCCAACCGCGCCCGCATCGAGGTGCCCAAAGTGCGGCGCCCGGGTAACGGCCAGTGGCTCGAACTGCACGGCGCCACGGGCCACAACCTGAAAAACGTGACCCTGCGCCTGCCGTTGGGCACCTTTACCTGCGTCACGGGCGTAAGCGGTTCGGGCAAATCCAGCCTGATCAACGAGACCTTGTACCCCATCCTGCAAAGCCATTTTTTCAATGCCCTGAAACGGCCGCTGCCGTATGAAAAAGTGGTCGGTCTGGACCTGCTCGACAAAGTGATCGAGATCGACCAAAGCCCCATCGGGCGCACGCCGCGCTCCAATCCGGCCACCTACACCAACGTGTTTGGCGACATCCGCAAGATGTTTGCCGACACCCCCGAGGCCCGCATCCGCGGCTACCAGCCCGGTCGGTTTTCCTTCAACGTCAAAGGCGGGCGCTGCGAGGTGTGCGAAGGCGGCGGCATGCGCGTCATCGAAATGAACTTCCTGCCCGACGTGTCGGTGCCCTGCGAGCGCTGCCTCGGCCGCCGCTACAACCGCGAAACGCTCGAAGTGCTCTACAAAGGCAAAAGCATCTCCGACGTGCTCGACATGACCATCGACGAGGCCGTGGAGTTCTTTTCCGCGATCCCGAATATTTACCGGAAAATCAAGACGTTGCAGGACGTGGGGCTGGGTTACATCACCCTCGGGCAACAGGCCACGACGCTCTCCGGCGGCGAAGCCCAGCGCGTCAAACTCGCCGAAGAATTGTCGAAAAAAGACACCGGTCGCACGATATACATCCTCGACGAACCCACCACGGGCCTGCATTTCGAGGACATCCGACAGCTGCTTTCCGTGCTGAACAAACTGGTGGAAAAAGGCAATACAATCGTCGTCATCGAGCACAATCTGGACGTGATCAAACAAGCCGATTACGTGATCGACGTAGGCCCGGACGGGGGAGCAAGAGGCGGCAGGATCATCGCGGAGGGAACGCCAGAGGTGGTGGCCGAGGTGGCGGAGAGCTGGACCGGGCGGTTTTTGAAAGCGGAGTTAATCCATTAACTTTGTTTGAAAATCACGGTAATGCAAGCTTATCGCACTCATTCCATCGTCAAGAACGGTCAGGTCACCGTTCAACTTCCAGAAGGATTCGAGAATTCGGACGTGGAAGTCATCGTGCTGCAAACTCAGCCGGCTGCCCGTGCTTTGCACAGCAAAAAACACCATTTTGCAAAATTTCGGGGCAGTTTGAAAACAGGTTTGTCGCGGGAAGAACTTGATCTTCAACTGCAAAAACTGCGCGACGAATGGGAACGCCCGCTCTCCTAGATTCGAATATCGTCATTTACTTTCTCGACGGCCAGATGCCGGAGAAGGCGCTGGATTTTGTAGAAAAACAGTTGAACGAATTCGGCAGTTTCATTTCTGTAATCAGTTTGATCGAGTTGCTGGGCTGGCAAGCGCCTAACGAACGAGCAATGCAGCAAATTGAAAGATTCACTGTTGAAAGCACGGTTTTTTCACTTTCGGACCCGGTTGTTGGTAAAGCCATTGAACTCAGACGGAGCCAGAAAATCAAACTGCCTGATGCCGTGATTGCCGCTACTGCGATCGTTCATGATTTCGTTTTGATTTCCCGTAATGACGAGGATTTTCGGAAAATTTCAGGTTTGAAGTACTTGAACCCTTTCTCAGACATCTGAGACCATTCGCCGGGTTCGGTGTTATGGCCGTTAAACCCATTTCCTAGCATAGGTTTCCACTTCTTGCACAATCGCTTTTGCTTCCCTCATTGACAGGTTTGGGCCAAATCGAAAACTTTTTTTCCCATGCCACACCCATACTTTTCCTCCATATGCCTTAAGCATACCATCTCCATTTCTTGGCTCTCTTACAGGTTTGAAAGGATGTAATTCCGAATCAAAAAGCTCAATTGAAAAGTCTTTATCCAGATTGAATTTCTCTGAAAATCCCTTGAAGAGAGCGCGTTTCTGATAAAAACCCTTATTAAGTTCAATGATAAAAACTTCTTCACCTTTGAGATGCCAAAAGAACGCATCCAGGTAACCGATTCCAATACAAATAAAAACGATCGTTCCTAATGCACCTGGAATTGGATGGCTCTCCAAAATGATGTGAGTGCCGGCATACACTCCAAATGCAGTGAATGCAATGGACAAAAAAAGAGCCAAAATCTTTCGAGCACGGTTTTTTTGACTGGGTATCCTAACCCAAATACCCAAAGCGGAAGTACGGATTTCCATACAATCTTGACTGATTCGGTTAGCCCCCCACCCGCCAAGGAAACGTCAGCACAAAACTGCTCCCTTTCCCCAACTCGCTCCGCACGTCGATCAGGCCCTTGTGGGCCGTCATGATCGCTTTCACGTAGCTGAGGCCCAGGCCGAAGCCTTTCACGTCGTGCAGGTTGCCCGTGTGCACCCGGTAGAATTTATCAAAAATATGCTTGCGGGCGGCCGGGCTGATGCCGATGCCGTGGTCCTGCACGGTCACTTCCACGCCAATGGGCGTGCTGCGGGTGCGGATCACGATGTCGGGCTTTTCCGGGCTGTATTTGTTGGCATTGTCCAGCAGGTTGTGGATGATGCTCATGATGTGCGTGGCGTCGCCTTCCACCACGGGGCGGTCGGCCAGCAGGTCGGTGCTGAGTTTGCCCTCGCGTTTCTCGATCTGGAGGCTGAAATTGTCCACGGCCTGCTGGATGAGTTCGTGCAGGTTGACCTCGGCCAGCGACAGCTGGAAGTCTTTTTTGTCGATCAGCGCCATTTGCAAAACGCGCTCCACCTGGCTGTTCATGCGGCGGTTTTCCTGGCGGATGATGTCCGTAAAACGTTTGATCTTGTCCGGATTGCTCATCACCATCGGGCTGCCGATGCTGTCGGCCGCCAGGGAAATGGTGGCAATGGGCGTTTTAAACTCGTGGGTCATGTTGTTGATGAAGTCGTTCTTCATCTCCGACAGTTTTTTCTGCTGGAAAATGACCTTGATGGTGTACCAGAAGCAGAACAGGATGATGCTCGTGAAAACGAACGAGAGCACCAGCGTTTTCAGCACGGGTCCGAGCACGAGGGTGGTGCGGTTGGGGAAATAGATGGACAGGTAGCCCGGCGATTCGATGTCCTGCTGAAACAGCGCCACCCGGTAGGGCGAATTGTACAAGGTGGCCGCTCCGCCATGGGTGATTTGCGGGCTGTTGTCGACCACCACATAGTGGTCGTTCATCACCACAAAACTGCTGCGCGCTTTCGAGTAAACGCCTGATTGATAAGGCGAATTGACACCCCGGCTCGTCAGTTCCTCGCGCAGCGACTGGGCCAGCAGGTCGAGCTGGATGCGTTCGGCGAGAGGCTTCGAATCGACGAGCTGACTCACTTTGAGGTATTCCCAACGGGTCACGATGTCTTCGAACCCGGGCTTGGCCGTGGGGCTGGAAGGATTGGGCAGGCTGTCGGTGGAAACGCGACGGGTGGAGTAACCGTTTTCGAGATACCGCGCGGCGCGGCGGATGTTGCGGTTGGCTTCATTGGAGGGGTCCTGCGTGGAATTGAGGGCTTCGAGCACGGCCACTTCTTCGTAATACTGCAGTTTGTCGGCCACCCGGTTGAGCGCGGCGAAAACGTTTTTGTCGAACTGCTCCTCGTTCAATCGAATGCTCCAGCCGATCCAGTAAATCTGGAGGCTGATGACCCCGATAAGGGCCACGGCCATGAGGCCGATAATGAGGCGAATTCGCTGCGCATTCATAGGAGAAGAGGGCAAGGTCCGGTTTTTTGGGCGGTTCGAGGTTTCGAAAACCCGCGGGCCGACCGGCTTACAACGCTTTGGGCGACAAAAGTATTGACAATGGGCGGCCGCGGGACTTGTTTTAACCTCGGTTTAACGCCTTTTCCGGCTAACTTTGTCCAACAAGCCTTTATAAAAAATGAAGCCGCAATTCTTCTGTTTTTGCCTTTTTACACTGGTTTTTGCGCCGTTTGCAAACGCCCAAACCAAGCATCCCCTGCTCGTGCAAATGCGCGACAATGCGGCGGCCCTGCCCTACGGCTCCTACCGGCTCAGCGTTAAAGAACATTACCGCGGTCAGAACGACACCAGCCGCTACTTCGCTACCTGCTCCTTTTTCCGGTATAAAAAAACCAACGACGCGCCCGGGCTGCGGTTCGATATCCAGATCGAAGGCCATGCCGGCGGGGCGGTACACCAGCAGCGCATCGTATTCGACGGCACGGAAAAATTCGAGTTCCGGGCCGATAGCCTGGCCATGATCTACGACACCCGCGAGCTGGGTGAAGAATTCATTTTCAGGGGTTTACAGAATTTTTTCTTCGTGCCGCTGTTCCTGCACGAAGGGCAGGTGCAACGCTTCCTGGGGCCCGACAAATTCCTCGGCACGCCGCCCTACCACACCGCCGCCGACACGGTGATCGGGCGCACGCCCTGCCATGCCGTGGTGGCGCAGTGGATCGCCGACACGGCTTCGACCACCACCCAGTACCTGGCTTTTTTTCAAGACCAAAAGACCGGGCTGGTCAAACGCTTCGTCAACGTGGAGTGGATCAACGACAATATCCCGATTTCGCGGGTGTCGCATTTTTTTGAAATCACGGTGGAGGAATTCAATCCCGAATTGCCGTACAACAACTTCTACATCGACTGGCCGGGGCTTCCGGCGGGCATGGAGGTACGGAAATACCACGATTGCCAGTTCAAGGAACTGATCCGGTCGAGACAGCAGCAGCCAGGGTTGTGATTTATTCGACCCCATAACTGAAGCCATGGGTTGACAAACACATTCCTTTGAAGGGTAATTTTGCCCCTTGCCCCTTGCCCTTTGCTTATGACCTGGCCCTCCGCCCTCCAGAACTTTCGCGCCTACCTCGCCCTCGAACGCTCGCTCAGCGCCAACACCCTGGCCGCTTACGACGACGACGTGCAAAAATTTGCGCGCTACCTCGACTTGCAGGGCCTCGAACTGTCGCCTTTGCAGGTGAAGCGCGAACACCTGGAGCGCTTCATCCTATGGGTCAATGGCCTGGGTCTCGAAGCCTCCTCCCAGGCCCGGCTGATCTCCGGACTGCGGGCGTTTTACAAATACCTGCTGGTGGAAGACCTGCTCGACGAAGACCCCACCGAACTGCTCGAAGGCCCGCGCCTGCGCCGCAAAATCCCCGACGTGCTCAGCATCCACGAAATCCAGCTGATGCTCTCGGCCATCGACCTGTCGGAACCGCAGGGGCAGCGCAACCGGGCCATCGTCGAGACGCTTTATGCCTGCGGACTGCGCGTCAGCGAACTGGTCAACCTGCGACTGACCAACCTGTTTTTCGACATCGGCTTCGTGAAAGTGATCGGGAAAAACAACAAGGAACGCATCGTACCCATCGGCGAATCGGCCGTAAAATACATCCGCCAGTACCTCGACCACGTGCGGGCCCAACAGGACAACATCCGCCCCGGGCAGGAAAATTTCGTGTTCCTCAACCGCAACGGCCGTCAACTCAGCCGGGTGATGGTATTCCTGATTATCAAGGATTTAGCTGCAAAAGCTGGCATTCAAAAAAACATCAGCCCGCACACCTTCCGCCACTCCTTCGCCACCCACCTCGTGGAAGGCGGCGCCGACCTGAAAGCCGTACAGGACATGCTGGGCCACGAAAGCATCACCACCACGGAGATTTATACCCACCTCGACACGGAGTACCTGAAGGAGACCATTTACCTTTATCATCCCCGGCTCAGGATGGCGGGCGATGAAAAATAAGCTCTTCCTTTCTACGAAAACCAATCGCCATGAAACCATTCTTGCTTTTCGCACTGATTCTCTCCAATATAAAACCCGTGAGCGCTCAAATCTGGTCCATAGGAGCGAAATGGGTTTATGGACAGGAAGATTTTATCCCCGATCAGACGGACGAATACATCGTATTTACCAAAGAAAAAGACACACTCGTGCAAGGCCATCCATGTAGCTACCTTTCCGAAAGGTATATCGGCTTTGATGACGGGACACTGTCGTTCAATTGGTTACAGGCTCATCATATTTTCTGGCAGGACGGCCCGCGGGTACTTTTTTTCAACACCGATTCGATGCAATTCTTACCGCTTTACGATTTCAGTAAAAACCCTGGCGATACCCTGTCCACATTTTGTTCCTACGTAGGCGAAATAAAGATTCGAGTCGATTCTGTTGCAAGCATTGACATCGGCGGCCAGCCTCATAAAATACAGTGGGTAAGCCCGATAGGATTCGTTTCCTGTACGACTTACGGCCCTATCTACGAATATGTCGGCTGGCAGCCTTATTTGTTTGCCAGGCCTGGTTTCGTCGATCCTCCGCCAGGGGGCTGGCTTCTGTGTTTCAGCGATTCGACGCTTACTTTTCCCGAAGGCAGCGAATGCAATTTTTTGGTAGAC
>JBGAJY010000191.1:0-11743 GCA_044224705.1 Saprospiraceae bacterium | reverse complement strand
CCGGTTATTCCACGTGCCGGATTTCTCCGTTCCCGAATTGCACGACGTCCTTCAAGCGACCGGGACCATAGTAATGTACAAAGCCGTTGGCGCGGTGGCGGATACGCAGCGTCTGCTCGCCGTAAATCCAGGCGTTTCCGTTGGACTGGTTGTTGAACACCACATCCTGTGCGATCAATTCCCGGCTGTCGAATGATCCGTTGCATTGAGATTTTGCCTCGAAGTTGTGACAAACACCACGCAGGGTGACGTTGCCGTTGCATTGGGCGAGCAGTTTGATCATCGGCGCTTCGAGGTGCAGACTGGTGTTGCCGTTGCATTGAATTTTCACTTCGAGCGGCTCTTCCGTAACGATAGGCGTTTCGGAAATAATATCGCCCGAACAGGCTAAATGCAGCGTATCCAATTGACGGATAAATACTTGTATGAGCACGGACGTGAATCCCGGGCGACGCAGTTTGCCGACGGGTGTGATGTATAAGGTGCGGCCAGAATTGACGATGTCAAAAAAATCGTGGAGGTTTTCATCGGTCGTGATCACCACTTTTTCTTCCTCGGAAGGGATGACTTCCAGCCGGCCGGGCACGCTGAGGTGCAGGCGGAGAAAAGAACTCACCGGGTGAATTTTGGCAGTCAGGTGGCCGTTGCCGGGCACGCTGATGATGTCGCGGAGTTTTTTAAAATTCATGTCGGTCCAGGATGCAAAGGAACGAACTAATGGAATGTGGAGCATATTGAGTGATGAGTGATGAGTGATGAGTGAGGAGTGAGGAGTGAATTTTTCAGTTTTCCAGGGGTGTGCACTGGAAGCCGTTTTTTCTTAAAAACTGGATAATGAAGGTGTTGTCAACTTCTTCTCCCTGTGTTTCGACACGCAGGATGCGGTCGCAGTCTTCGAGATCGAAGCCGATTCGGTGAGCGGGAAATTGGCGGCGCAGCGACTGCAACAGCACAGCTGCGATGCGTTTGGTGGGTACGGTGGTTTTGAATACTTCGACCATGGCGAATGTGCGGAGGGCTGGTTTGACGGGGCAAAGTTGCGGGCCGGGCCGGGCGGCCCTGTTGTACCTGAGGGAGCAAAACTTGCCCGAAAGGGAATATCCGTTCGGCGCCGTCCGGAGGCTGCGGTATTCATTGGATATTTGCCTCATTATGAAAACGCGGCATACTCCGGCACTGGAACATTGGGATTTGGGGGAAGTGACGGCTCACTACCTGAATGGCTCGTTCAGCGCAGTCCTGCCGCAGGATTTGCCCGGGCCGGAGGGACATTTTTTGCTGGTCGTGCATTTAAAAGGAACCCTTCAAATTTCAGGAACACCGGCTTTTGAAGCCCGGCAGGCCAATCTTTTGTTCAAAAATGTGCCCGAATACTCATTGGAAACCGGAACGGACGCCGTCCAAACCCTGCTCCTCTACTATTCCCCGGCGTTCGTGGAAGGATTTGCCCCAAAAGGCGAAGGCCGGTGGTCGGGCCGCCTGGCAACACAACACCTCGACGTCGATCTGGCCATGCACAACACCGTACAAGTCATGCTGGCTTGTCCTTTTGAAGGGGAAATCCGACGGGTTTTTCTGCTGGGTAAAAGCCTCGAGTTGCTGGCGCTGTTTTTTGAAGCCCATGACCGCTCGCAACGCACCCGTTTCGTACACTGCAAAACCGAGTATGACCGCGAGCGCCTCTTATTTGCCCGCGAATACCTGCTGCAGCGCTTCGACCTGCCTCCGACGCTCGACGAGCTCGCCCGCATCGCCGGTCTGAACGTTTTTAAACTGAAAAACGGCTTCAAGGAATTGTTCGGCAAACCCGTCTTCGCCTGGCTGAACGACTACAAAATGGACCTGGCGCAACGCGAACTGGCGCAGCAGATCAAGTCGGCCAGCCAGCTGGCTTTCGACCTGGGTTATTCCTCGCTGTCGCATTTCAGCAGGGCGTTCCGGCGGCATTTCGGGTATCCGCCGGGGAGATTGCGGAAATGATCGAACCGCATGAAGGGTTTCTTGACCACATGAAGGTTTTTTTGACCACATGAAGGACACATTAGGGCACATGAAGAAAAGGGTTGGGATGCTCTTTCTATACTTTGCCCGACCAAGTAACAAGGCCGGATTAAGTTACCGGGAGCATCCCAACCCTTTTCTTCATGTGCCCTAATGTGTCCTTCATGTGGTCAAAAAAACCTTCATGTGGTCAAGAAACCCTTCATGCGGTTCGATCATTTCCGCAATCTCCCCGGCGGATACCCGAAATGGTAACATGCCGTAAATCCCGTGGTTGCGGTTCGGGTAGGCATAGGTAT
The DNA here is from genome assembly GCA_044224705.1 of Saprospiraceae bacterium. Lineage (GTDB taxonomy): Bacteria > Bacteroidota > Bacteroidia > Chitinophagales > Saprospiraceae > M3007. The sequence continues at coordinate 9,443 of JBGAJY010000191.1, read as the reverse complement.
CGAACTGTTTGTTCGCTTTTACCAGGGCGTTGATCATTTCCACGGAATGTTGCCAGTGCACGTTGTCGTCCGAAATGCCGTGGCAGAGCAGGTAGTTGCCGCCGCGCAGGCGGGAGCAGAAGTTGATGGGCGAATTGTCTTCATAGCCCGCCGAATTGTCCTTCGTGGTGTGCATGGAGCGCTCGGTATAGGCCGACTCGTACCATTTCCAGTTGGTCACCGGCGCCACGGCCATCGCCATTTTGAATACGTCGTTGCCTTTCAGAATGCAGGACGTGCTGAGGTAGCCGCCGAACGACCAGCCCCAGATGCCGATGCGGTTGTCCACGAACGGCAGGCGCCGAGGTAACGCCGCGGCGATTCGTCTTCGGTTTCGTATTTGCCGAGTTGTGCTGGGCATTTGAAATCAGGCTGCGCCGCCGGTGCGGTGTGGTTGTCGACGCTCACGACGATCACGCCTTTTTGCACCAGCAATTGCGCCAGCTTGCTGTGGCAAACGGATCGTATTGGTTCTGAACGGTTTGTGCGCCGGGTCCGCCGTACATCGAACAGCACCGGGTATTTTGCCCGGTTCGAGTGTGGCCGGACGGAGCATCCAGCCGTTGAGTTCGGTGCCGTCGGCCAGTTTGAAGGTCCAGAATTCCTTGTTGACAAAACCGTATTCCTGTCGCAGCCGGCGCACGCGGTCGTCTTCGAGGTGCGGATGGTATCGTCGAGGCGGTCGCAAACAGAGACGACAGGCGGTGCAGGTTATGTCCAATCTGTTGCAGGTAGCACGAAATAGGGGCCGAACGTAGGGCTGAATGAGGCCTCGTGGGTGCCTTCCACTGGCGTGATCAGGGCGGGCTCGCCGCCGTTCAGGTCGCCTCCCAGACCTGGCGGTCCATGGGCGCAAGGCCGCCGTCTGGGTAGCAAAACTTTGCCCCTTTTCGTCGACTCCCACAAACCGGTCACGTCGAAAGCGCCTTTGTGAGCGCTACCGGCGCTCGCGCCGGTGGCCCGGAGGGTCCATGGTATATTGGTAAATATGGTTGTAGCCGTTGCTCGCTGGTCCAGAGGAAATGCTGTCCGTCTTTGAGAAAAATGAGTTTGTTGTCGGTTTCCAGTTCGACGTAGGCCGGGTCGGTTTCGCGCAGGAGCAGGCGGCTGGGCAGTTCGGTCACGCCGGTTTCCCGGTCAAAAATGCCGCGTTGGGGCTGTGCCACGAGCAGTTCCAGGGTATCCTGCATACGGTTCAGGCGGGTGATCACCAGTTCGTTGTCATAAGTCCAATGGATACGCGGCACGTAGTCGTCGGGCTCCGGGCCGAGCACGGTGCCGAGGATACGGCCTTCCTGCAGGTCGAAAATATGCGCCGTCACGACCGAGTTGAGTTCGCCCACTTTCGGGTATTTGAAACGGCTGCGGCGCGGGTACATTTCCTTGTCGTACCAGGTGAGGCCCATAGTGGGCACTTTGCTTTCGTCGAAGCGCAGGAAAGCGATCCTGCGGCCGTCGGGGCTCCATTTGGTGGCGACCATGCCATCGCCGTCCACCGGGCTGAATTCCTCTTCGTACACCCAGTCGGGCAGCCCGTTGATGACCGAATTGGCCTGGCCGTCGCCGGTGATCTGGACGATCTTTTCGTTGTCTAAAATCTTGTAATGCAGGTTGTTGCCCGCCACGAAGGCAATTTTGTCGCCTTGCGGCGAAAAGACGGCGAACTGCACGGGGCCGCCGATGTACAGTTGTTGCAAGTGTTTCGTTTTCAGGTCGTACACCCAGTAATCGGCCAGTACCGAGTGGCGGTACACCGGCTGGGTGTGGGTGCGCAGCAACACCTGCGAGCGGTTGGCATTGAACTCGAAAGCGTCGAATTCGTCCACGCCTTTGAGGTCGGCTTTGGCCACGAGTGTGGCGCCTTTTTTCCCTGTTACCAGGTCGTATTCGACGATGTTGCCGCCTTCGGCTTCAAAATAATGCCGTCCGTCGGGGGCATACTGGAACGAACCGCCGTATTCGGGGTAAAATTTGAAAAAGGTAAAGCAGTCGTCGAGGGTGATCGGCTTCTGGGAAAAAAGCAGGGCGGCTGACAGGAAAAAGGCGAGCGAGACAAGAGTTTTTTTCATCGGACAAATAAATTTCGGCAGGGCGAAAGGTAGTTCGCCGCGCCGAATGGGTGTTGAAAAACCGAAGAACGATCAGAAGGAGCGGGTAAAAACACGATTTGGCAACTATAAAAACTTCACGCTCACAAATCCTTCAAAAAGTCGGACTTTCGCCCTCCCCCAAAGGATCATTTTGTTTCATCAGCTGTTTCCAAAATGATCGTAAAACTCCTCTCCCTCCTCGTACTCGGCGCTGTCACTTTCGCGGCGATTTATATGCCCAAAACCGAAGCGCCTGCAGTCCTTGTCTCCCAAATACCAGATACCGAATCCTCCGACCCTGGCAATCCCGTTGAACTTGGCGCCGTACACTGGCTCCGCGACCTCGACGCGGGCCGCGCCCAGGCCAAAGCCTCCGGCAAACCCTTGCTGATCCTGTTTCAGGAAGTGCCGGGCTGCAGCAACTGCACCCGCTACGGCTCCGTCACGCTGCGCCACCCGCTCATCGTGGAAGCCATCGAGACCTATTTCGTGCCGGTTTGCATTTACAACAACAAAGGCGGCAAGGACGGCGAAGCGCTGCACCTGTTCGGCGAACCCGCCTGGAACAACCCGGTGGTGCGCATCGTCGGCGCTGACGATCAGGATCTTGTACCGCGCATGCCCGATTTCAATTCGTCCAGCCAACTGCCCGAAGGCATCCGGAAAGCCCTCGCCAAAACTGGCCAGGCCGTACCCGCCTACCTCGACCTGCTCATCGAAGAACTCGCTGCCCGCGAGGCCGGCACCGAAACCGCCACTTTTGTCATGGGCTGTTTCTGGAGCGGCGAAGGCGCTCTGGGCGCCCTGCCGGGCGTAATCGAAACGGCGCCCGGCTACCAGGACGGCCACGAAGTGGTGCGCGTGACCTACGACCCGGCACGCATCAGCAAGGCCGACCTGGAAAAAACCGCGCAAGGCAAAGGCATCAAAGCCTGCAGTTCGAACAGCGGCTTCCGCACCGACCGCGAACCCAAGTATTACCTCGCCCAAACGCCCTGGCGCGCCGTCCCGATGACGAGTTTGCAGGCCTGCCGGGCCAACAGCCTGGTCGGCCAGGGCCAGTCGCCCGAAAGCGTGCTGTCGCCCCGGCAGATCGAACTGGGCCGGACAATTCAGGCCCGGGACGATAAAAACTGGCCCAGCGCCATCGGTACCGGTGATTTGGCGGGAGCCTGGGAGAAAGCGGTAGCGCAGTAGAAGGGCTGATTGCCGATGACAGGTTTTTTTCGACAGGATAAACATGATCAACAGGAAAAAACATGACGGCTTCGCCGCCACGTGTGTGCAAGCCGGCGGAGCCGACATCTGACCTGTTGATCATGTTTATCCTGTCGAAAAATTCTGCCTCGTCAGAATCGACGGTCTTTTAACCGCTAATTCGCATAAAGACAACCTATTTTTGTCCTTACGACCCTGCTACACCATCTGCTGCCACTGAAAACATGCTACCCACCCTCCTCTGCTGGACCGCTTTTGCCTACGCCCTGTTGTGCGGGTTGTTCTATTTCGGGCAGGACCTGTTTTTTTTCCGGCCGGAGCGCCTGCCGCAGTGGTTCATGTACAAATACCCCTTTCCTTTTGCCGAAATCAATTTTGAAATGGAGGATGGCGGGTCGGTGAACGCCCTGCATTTCCGCGTGCCGAACAGCAAGGGCGTTGTGTTTTACATCAAAGGCAATTCGCGGAGCATCAAGGGCTGGGGCAAATTCGCGAAGGATTTTGTGGGCAAAGGCTACGATTTTTTCATCCTCGACTACCGGGGATTCGGCAAAAGCCGCGGCCGCCGTTCGGAAAAAATCCTGCACGACGACCTGCAGGAAATCTACCGCTGGCTCGTGGCCGAATACGAGGGCGAAGAGCGCATCGTGCTGTACGGCCGCTCCCTGGGCAGCGGTTTGGCCGCCCGACTGGCGGCCGTCAGTCAGCCCGGCATGCTGATCCTCGACTGTCCGTACTACTCTTTTTTGTACAATATCAACCGCTACGCCTTCCTTCTTCCGGTGCGCTGGCTGCTGCGCTACCCCATCCGGACCGACCTTTTTATCCGAAAAGTGCGCTGCCCGGTGCACATCCTCCACGGCAGCCGCGACCGGCTCATCCCCTACCGTCAAAGCGAAATGCTGCGCGCCCTGGCCCCCGAACGCATCACCCTCTACGCCATCGACGGGGCCGGCCACAACAACCTGCCCGCTTTCCCGCAATACCACGACCTGCTGTACGACCTGCTGCACGCGGAAGAGATCGCCGTGATGAACCTGGCTGCATGAAAAGCAACTGGTGGCGGATTTGCGCGGAGGTTTGTTGATTGCTGTGGGATCGTGCGATATTTGCCCGATTTTTAGCCGCCACGAAACAGCGGCCTACCCAATCGCACTGAACAATGTCTGCAAAACAAAAAGGCAAACCCCGCCCGCAACCCGCCGCCAAACCCGCACCTGCTGCCCGCGCCGCCGCGCCCAAACGCGCTGCCGCCTTCGAGTTAACCCAAACCTTCGAGGCCGGCTTCTGGCGCAAAAACTGGCTGCCCGCCCTGGTCCTCGTGTCCCTTGCCTTTGCCCTGTATGGCAAATCCATCCAGTTCGGCTACGTGCTCGACGATGAAATGACCATCTGGAACAATGCTTACGTCAAAAAAGGATGGAGCGGCCTGGGCGATATATTCGGCTACGACAGTTTCATGGGTTATTTCCAGGACAGGCAGAAACTCTTTCTGCTCGAAGGCGGCCGTTACCGCCCCTTGTCGCTGGCCACTTTTGCCATCGAATCCGCGCTTTGGGGCGAACCGGGGCCTGCATTGGCCCACAAAAGCCATTTTATCAATATTCTGCTGTACGGCCTCACGGGCGTGCTGTTGTTCCGCATCCTGCTCTGTTTGTTTCCCCTCCGGGAAAAAGGGCGCTGGTGGCTCAGCGCGGCATTTTTCGGCGCGGCGCTGTTTGTGTTGCACCCGCTGCACACCGAAGCGGTGGCCAATATCAAAGGCCGCGATGAGATTCTTGCGCTGTTTTTCAGTCTGGCCGCCTTGTATTACAACCTGAAATATTTCGACACAGGCAAAACCTGGCACCTGGTCGCTTCGGCGCTATCCCTTCTGCTGGGTATGCTGTCCAAGGAAAATGCGCTGACGTTTGTTGCCGTGATTCCCCTGACAGCCTGGTTTTTTGCCCGTGTGCCGGCGGGACGCGCCTTTACCGCCGCCTTGCCCCTCATCGGCGCAACGCTCCTGTTCATCCTGATCCGCTACAAGGCGCTCGGTTTTATGCTCGATCACGGCAAGGCCATGAACGACCTGATGAACGACCCTTTCCTGGGCATGAATCCGGGAGAAAAGCTCGCGACCACCTTCCTTACCCTCGGCTGGTACCTGAAACTGCTGGTTTGGCCGCACCCGCTCACCCACGATTACTATCCCTACCAGGTACCCAAAGTCAGCTGGTCCGACTGGCGCGCCTTGCTCTCCCTGGCCCTGTATACCGGCATGGGCATATTGGCCCTGCTCAACCTGCGCAAACGGCGCGTGCCGGCCTACGCCATCGCATTTTTCCTGATCACCCTGAGCATCGTGTCCAACCTGTTCGTGTCGGTCGGCACTTTTATGAACGAACGCTTCGTGTACACGCCTTCCGTGGCGTTTTGCCTCCTGGGCGGCTGGTTTTTTGCCCGTTACCTGCCCAAATTGCTGAAATCGGAAAGCGATGGGCCGAGTATTTTGGGCACCGGTTTGTTCGTCCTGGCTGCCGCTACCTTCGCCTGGCTGACGCTGACCCGCGTGCCCGACTGGCAAAGCAAACTCACCCTGAACACTTCCGCCGTCAAAAACTCCCCGAACAGCGCCCGGGCGCATTGTTTTTATGCCGTCGCGCTGTACGATGAAGTTTTTTTGAAGGATAATGAAAAACCCGCCGACCAGAAAATGTCGATCGAAGAACGGCTTTCGCTCATCGATTCGATGGACATGCACATCATGCGGGCCGTGCAGATCAATCCGAAATACGGCTCGGCCTGGCAAATGCTGCCGGGGGTTTCGTTTGCGCGTTTCGATGCCCAGCGCGATTTACAGCGGCAGAAAGGCGGTAAAGGCCCGCAGATGGACCGCTTGTTCAACGATTTTGACCAGGCTTTGACGAACGTGCCCAAAAACCCTGAAGTCAAGCGGTTTGTCGTCGCCTGCGTGGTCAACCTGGCCAACACTGGCGGCAATCCGAACAAAATCGTACAATTTTGTTATCATCAGGGTTATGAACGTTTTTTCAAGGAGCGCAACGAACCGCAGGCAGCGCTGAGTTTCCTGGAAGCCGCTTTGCAAACCAATTTTGAAGACGAACGTCTTTTTAATGCGCTTGCAGAGGTGTACACCGCTACCGACAACCCTGCCAAAGCCGCGGCCATGCAGCAACGCGCTGCTGTGGCCAGAACGATTGATCCGAGCAAGTAAATGGTGATTTGGTGATGCGGTGATTTGGTGATTTGGTGATTTGAATACGCGATCCGGAATATGGCTTGGCAGTATTGCGTATTCATATCACCCAATCACCAAATCACCAAATCACCAAATCACCAAAAATTCATGAAGGTTACCGAACATTTTCGCAAGGCCAAAGGCCGCACACTCGTTTCGTTTGAAGTACTTCCGCCGCTCAAAGGCGGCAGCATGCAGGCTATTTTCAACACGCTGGACGCGTTGATGGAGTACAAACCGCCCTTCATCGACGTGACTTACCACCGGGAAGAGTTTATTTACAAAAAAAGGCCGTCGGGTTATTATGAAAAAACAGCCATCCGCAAACGCCCCGGCACGGTCGGTATTTGCGCGGCCATCATGCACCGCTACAAGGTAGATGCTGTGCCGCATCTGATCTGTGGGGGTTTCTCCGTCGAAGAAACAGAAAATGCACTGATCGACCTCAACTTCCTGGGTATCAACAATGTATTGGCGCTTCGGGGCGACGCGCGCATGTTTGAGGACAAATTCACCCCACATGACGAAGGGCACAAATATGCCCTCGACCTGGTGCGCCAGATTGCAGGAATGAAAGAAGGCCGTTATCTCGACGCAAATATTGTCAATGGGGAAAAAACCGAGTTTTGCATCGGCATTGCAGGGTACCCGGAGAAACACTTCGAAGCGCCCAATTTTGACACCGACCTGCGCTACACAAAAATGAAGGTGGACGCCGGAGCAGATTATATCGTCACGCAGATGTTTTTTGACAACCGGAAATTTTTCGAATACGTCGAACGCTGCCGCGCGGCCGGTATCGACGTGCCCATCGTACCGGGCCTGAAACCGCTGACCAAACGATACCAGCTCAATTCCATTCCCCGCAAATTTTTTGTCAACATGCCCCAGGACCTCGTCGACGCCATCCACGACGCGGCCGACGACGATGCGGCCCGGCAAATCGGCGTCGAATGGTGCATTCAGCAATCCAGGGAATTGAAAGCAGCCGGAGTACCTTGCCTGCATTATTACACCATGGGCGACACCGAGACCTCCAAGCAAATCGCCGCCGCCGTGCTGTAGCGCCAACCTCCAGGTTGGCGCATTGCAATGCCAACATCCCGGATGGCAAGTTTTAAATAATCAACTGAACATACGCCAGGCCCTCAACTGGCGTACTAGTAACACCAACCTCCCGGTTGGAGGACAATTAAAAAAGCCGACCAGACAGGCGCCAACCTGGAGGTTGGCGCTACAGAATCTGATGAGAAAAATCATACCCGTACTCTTGTTGTTTTTACTGTCGGCCAACCATGCCGTGGCGCAGGATCCGCTTTTCTCGCAGTTTTATGCCGCGCCTTTACAGATGAACCCGGCCTTTGCCGGCAGCGCCTTTGCGCCGCATATCGGGCTGAGTTACCGCCACCAGTGGCCCGGCTTCGACAATGCATACCGCACCTACGCGGCCTTTTACGAACAAAGCCTCGAACGCCTCAACAGCGGTATCGGCTTTCATCTGGAAGGCGACAATGCGGGCAATGGAATTTATAAAACCACGCGTTTTGCGGCGGTTTATGCCTATCAGCTCAACATCAACGACCACCTGGCCATCAAAATCGGAGCCGAAGCAGGTTTTCACCAGACTGCCCTGAACTGGGACAAACTCACTTTCCCCGACCAGATCGACGAGCTTGACGGCGTCATTTTTCCCGGGGCCGAGGTGCGCCCCGAAGCGACCAACAAAACCGAACTCGATATTTCTTCGGGGCTCCTGTTGCTCCATGAGCGGTTCTGGCTGGGCGGCGCGCTCAAACACCTCAATTCGCCCAACGAGACTTTTTTGCTCATCAACGACAATCTGAGCCGCGGACTGCCCTTGCGGTATACCTTCCACGGAGGCAGTCTTATCGAGCTGGAACCGGGCAATAAACTCCGGGCCGCCTCGTTTATTTCCCCGAATTTCCTGTTCGCCGCGCAGGGTCCTTACCGTCAATTAAATATCGGCGCATACGCCGGCGTGGGTGCAATTTTTGGCGGAGCCTGGTTCCGGCATACTTTTCGCAACAGCGATGCAGTTATCCTGACAGCCGGCTTCCGGCAAGGCATTCTGAAGTTCGGCGTCAGTTATGATATCACCGTTTCCGGGCTGGCCGGACGCACCGGAGGAGCCTATGAAGTCAGCCTCGGCATAGCCCTTGATCAGGATGAAGGGCTGCGCCAAAAAAAACACCGCGCGGATTTGAACAATTGTCTGCGCATGTTTCAGTAAAATAAACGGCTTTACTAACCACGACTTTCGGGGCATAAGGGTGCCTTTATTTTTAGAAAAAGCACAAATTGACTACGATTATTACCGCATACTGCTCAGTGCCTGCCGTCTTCCATAAAAAGTCTGCCGTTAAATTTGGCAGGGCGGGGCTAATGGAATGTTTTCTTTGCCTTACATTTGCTGCTCAATTTTTCAAAAACTGCTTTTAATACAATGAAGAAACTGCTCATGCACGGGTTAAGCCTCTTTGTCTTGGTTCTCCTGCTGGCGAGTTGCGGCTCCAAAAAAGAACGCTCCTCCACCACCGGCTGGAAATACAACGACACCAAATGGGGGGGCTTTGAAAAAGTGGATTACAAAGGCCAGGCAACCGGGCCTAACCTCGTTCTGATCGAAGGCGGCACCTTTACCATGGGCCTTACCGACCAGGATGTGACCTACGAATGGAACAACGTGCCGCGCCGCGTCACGGTGTCTTCGTTCTACATGGACGAAACGGAAGTGTCCAACATCGACTACCGCGAATACCTGTACTGGGTGGATCGTGTATTCGGCGCCACTTACCCGGAAGTCTGGAAACGCGCTCTTCCCGATACGCTCGTAT
>JBGAJY010000190.1:0-10667 GCA_044224705.1 Saprospiraceae bacterium | reverse complement strand
CAGCGACGCACCCCAGGCGTCGCTTATTGAAAAGCCACTCTGGCCTAATCGTACAGTTTCATTTCTGACCATTTCCGATTCCTGTTCAGACCATTACGGAAGAGCCTGCGCTTCACCCGCCAGGCAATTCCACGCCCATATCCGTCCAAACTTAAATTGACAAACAATGAATTCTTCCGTCCGCAAATTCCTCTATGCCGCCCTGGTGATCGCCTGTTCGGCATTCGCCGGTTTCATTTTCCTGAACGGCAAAAGCAAAATCATTTTCCCCGAACTCAAGGAGCGTCAGGGCGCCCTGGCACAGGCTCCCGAATGGCCCGCCACGCAGGCCCGCGTGAAAGCGCTGCTGACCGACCTGAAAGCCCATCCCAACGACACCAAAACCAAACTCAAACTGGCCAAGGAGTTTATGCAGGAAAGCCGCGTCACCGGCGACTACTCCTACTACAACAAAACCGCCCTGGACCTTATCGACGAGGTGCTGGCCAGCGACGCCAAAAATTTCGAAGCCAAGTGCCTCAAAGCCATGATCTTCCTCTCGCAACACCGCTTCGAGGAGGCGCGCGCGCTGGCTGAAAAGGCCTGCGAGGAAAATCCGTACAACGCTTTCGTGTTCGGCCTCCTCACCGACGCCTACGTCGAACTGGGCGACTACGACAAGGCCGTGGCCACCGCCGACAAAATGGTGAACATCCGCCCCGACATCCGCTCCTACTCCCGGGTGTCGTACCTCCGCGAAATTTTCGGGCAATCCGACAAGGCCATCGAAGCCATCCAAATGGCCGTCTCCGCCGGCTACCCGGGCAATGAAGACACCGAATGGTCGCGCATGGTGCTGGCGCATTTGTTCGAAGACAACAACCAGCTGGACAAAGCCGAAGAGCAATACCAAACCGCCCTGCAGGAACGCCCCGACTATCCTTTCGCCCTCGCCGGGCTGGGCCGCATCGCCGCTTACCATCAGAACTACCCCGCCGCCGTGCAGTATTTTGAAAAAGCCCGGAACGTCATGAGCGACATCGGCCTGCTCGAAGAACTGACCGACCTGTACCGCCTCAACAACCAGCCCGATAAAGCCGCCGAATGCGCCCGCATCAGCATCGACGCGCTGCTGGCCGACAACATCACGGGCGACCGCGACAAAAACACCGGCCACTACGCCGACCGGGACCTGGCGATCATGTACTTGAAAATCAATGATTTTGACAAAGCCCTGGATCATGCGCGAATCGAACACCAGCGCCGCCCGCAGAACATCGACGCCTGCGAAACCCTGGCCTGGTGCCTGTACAAAAAAGCCGGTTACGCCGAAGCCCTGCCACTGATCCAGACGGCCCTGCGCACCCGGTCGCAGAACCCCGAACGGCTCGTCCGCGCAGGCCTGATCTTCATCGCCAACGGCAAAAAAGAAGAAGGCGTGGCCCTGATCGACAAAGGCCTGGCCCTGAAACCCTACCTCGATGCATCGCTCCGGCAGGAAGCGGAAATGGGTCGGAAGGGTTAAATCTTTTTCTCACCACGGAGACACAGAGAACTATTTCTTGAAAAAATCCTCTCCGTGCCTCCGTGGTAAAAAAAACACCAGCCATGTCACTTCCGTCCAATACTCGTCTCCTCCGGGTCGCAGCCCTCTTCGCAGCGCTGCTGACCGCCGGCGCCCTGCAAGCCCACACGGTAAATTACGAACTGGCCAGTTTGCCCAACAGCGGCGTCGCCTGGCTGTACCTCGAACTCGGATTTACGCACATTCTGCCGCTGGGCCTGGATCATATTCTGTTCGTGCTCAGCATTTTCTTCCTCAGTTCGCGATTGTCCACGGTGCTCTGGCAGGCGACGGCTTTCACAGTAGCACACTCCATCACGCTGGGTTTGGCGATGTACGGGTACATCCGGCCTTTGCCGGCGGTCATCGAACCGGTGATCGCTTTGTCCATCTTTTTCGTGGCGGTGGAGAACCTGCTGTCCCGAGAGTTGAGGCCCGGCCGGATTGCCATCGTCTTCCTGTTCGGCCTCGTGCACGGGATGGGTTTTGCCAGCGTGCTGACCGAACTGGGTCTCCCGCCCGGCGACTACCGGCTGGCCCTGCTGAGCTTCAATGCGGGGGTGGAATTGGGGCAGGTAGCCGTGATCCTCGGGGCTTATTTGCTCGTCGGGCGCTGGTTTTCTGGACAGTCGTGGTACCGCTCCCGGGTTGTCAACCCGATTTCGGCCATGATCGCCCTGGTCGCTTTGTACTGGACCATCGAGCGGACTTTTTCCTGAATTCTTTTTCAAAAAGGAAATCCGGTGCGCCCTGTATGCTCGTATAAATAATTGAAAACAAAGCATTTGCACTTTCCTTCTCTTCCTGTAAGACAAGTTTTTTTCACTAAAATTTTTCAACACCAAATGGTTCTTCATTCCATCACTTCCACTCTTTGGCGATTCGGGTTGCTGGCGTTTTTTCTGAGCGCAGTGACCGCCGCCCGGGCGTCGAGCCACCGCGAGGCTCCGCTCATCGCTAACGACCCGCTTGCGGACAATACCGACGTGTATGCCTTCCGCAGCCCCGACAAGCCTAATACCATTACGATCATCGCCTGCTACATTCCGACGGAATTGCCGCACGGCGGACCCAACTACAACACCTTCGGCGAGAACATCCGCTACGAGGTCCACATCGACAACAACGCGGCCATCCCGGGCGATGAAGTGACCTATCGTTTCACTTTTACCCGCGTGAACCAGGACCCCAGCACGTTTTTCCGCATCCGTCTCGGACAGGAAAACTGGAAAACCACCTACACCTGCCAACGCAGCACTGACGGCGGACAAAGCTGGACCACCATCGTAACGAACGGCGTAGTGCCGCCGCCGAATATCGGCGCACGCTCCATCGAAAGCGGCGTGGGTCTCGGCGCAGGTTCGTACGAAGAACTGATGTCCGACGCCATCACGACCGCCGCCACCGGTGAGCAGGTATTCTGCGGGCCGGTCGACGATCCGTTCTATGTGGACCTCGGCGGCGTGTTCGATCTCGGCAACCTGCCCCGCCAGAACGGCGCCCCGCTCGACGGCATCGGTCAGAACAACTGTCACGCCATCGCCCTGCAAATCCCGATCAGCACCCTGCTGAAAGCCGGCGCTCCGGCCACTCCGACCAGCATCCTCGATGCCGACTACGTGATCGGTGTGTGGGCCAGCGCCAGCCGCCGGACCACCCGCACGCTGAACGCCACGGGCGGTGGGTATACCGACAGCGGCGACTGGATACAGGTGAGCCGCCTCGGCATGCCCCTGACCAACGAAGCCGTCATTCCGATCGGTTACAAAGACTACTGGAACGCCATCACGCCGTATGATGAGTACGCCGACCAGGTGCTCGATCCGTTCTTTTACAACCCGGAACTGGCGCTTTACATGGACGACGCGCTGTTTGGCGGCGCCGTGCCGGCTTTCTCCCAACTGCGTATTCAACGCAAATCGCTGGGCGCTTTCGACTTCGGCAACGGCCACGACGGGCTCTACGGCCTGAAAGGCTCGCCGGCAGTAGCCGGTACCGCCCTCGATGACGCGGTGTTCGGCACTTTGCTGCTGCCCGGACCCGGCAAGCCGCGCTCGGTCGACCTCTGGCCGATCTTCCACACGGGTGTCCCGAACGTGCGGCCTTACCAACTCGCCACGGGTAAAAACGGCAACCCGCTCGCCGCAGGAAAACCGTTCATCAACAACTTCCTGCCCAACGGCGGCGACATGCTGCGCCTCAATATGGCCACCCCGGTAACCAGCCGCACCGATCCGGCCTTCTCGCCCGAAGGCATCATCGCGGCCGCCGTAGCAGGCCTGACCCAGGCGCCGTACAACACCAGCACGAACATCGAATTCATCCCGAACATGGATGGTTTCCCGAACGGACGCCGCCTGGAAGACGACGTGACGCGCATCGAATTGCAAGCCGTTTCGGGCGCCGCCCTGGCTGCCATCGGTCTGTGGTACGACGATTACGCGCCCGGCCAGTCGCCGGTGACCGCCGACCTCGTCGACGTGCTGAGCTACAACACCGGCGTCAATGCCAACGACAAGCCTTTCACGACCAGTTTCCCCTATCTCGCAGCACCCTGGCGCGGAACGGAGACCAATTGATCGTGTTTCGCGTTTCGAAAATTTTTACCCAATTAATTTTTAAAAATCCAGGATAATGCTTTGATAATCAAAGCGATTCTGTTCAAAAGATAAAAAAATGAAATCGTTTTTCAAAAATATGCTCCTCGCCTGCGGCGTGTTTTTCGCCCTCGCCCAGGCCACGGCTTCCAGCCACCGGGAGGCGCCGCTCATCGCGGATGATCCCCTGGCCGACAACGTGGACGTGTACGCTTTCCGCAGTCCCGACCGGCCCAATACCGTCACCCTGATTGCCACTTACGTGCCGCTGCAATTGCCGCAGGGCGGTCCGAACTACTACTCTTTCGGCGAGAACATCCGCTACGAGATCCACATCGACAATGACGCTTCGCACGCCGGCGACGAGATCATCTACCGCCTCGTGTTCAGCAGCGTGAATGAAGACCCGACGACGTTTTTCAACATCCGCCTGGGCAAACGCAACCTGAAAATGCGCTACAACCTCTACCGCTCCGACAACGGCGGAAAGACGTTCTACACCATCCTCAGCAACAAAGTGGTGCCGCCCACCAACATCGGCGCGCGCTCTATCGACTCGCCGCTGGGTTTGGGCAAACCGTACCAGCAGCTGGTGAACGAGGCTATCGCCTACGCCGCCACCGGTGAGCGCATCTACGTGGGCCCGTCCGACGACCCGTTCTTCGTGGACCTGGGGGGGGTGTTCGACCTGGGCGACCTGCCCCGCCAAACGAGCGGCGGCGCACGCGACGGCCTGGCCTGCAAAAACGTGAGCACCATCGCCATCCAGGTGCCGATCTCGTTTTTGATCAAAAAAGGCGTGCCCAAAACCCCCACCAGCATCCTCGACCCGAACTTCGTGATCGGCGTGTGGGCCAGCGCCAGCCGTCAGGCCGTGCGCACGCTGAGCGCCGGCGACGAAACATACAGCGGCAACTGGATACAGGTAAGCCGCCTGGGCATGCCCCTGACCAACGAAGCCGTTATACCGGTGGGTTACAAAGACTACTGGAACAGTCTGACGCCTTACCAGGAGATCACGGACCAGGTGCTCGATCCGTTCTTCTACAATCCCGAACTGGCCCTGTACATGGACGACGACCTCTTCGGAGCAGCCGTTCCCGCACTGGCGCCGCTGCGCATCCAGCGCAAGTCCCTGGGTTCCTTCGACTTCGGCAATGGCCACGACGGCCTTTATTCGCTCAAAGGTTCGGCAGCCGTAGCCGGCACGGCGCTCGACGACAATGTGTTCGGCACCCTGTTGTTGCCCGGACCCGGCAAACCGCGCTCGGTCGACCTCTGGCCGATTTTCCACACCGGCGTGCCGAACGTGCGCCCCTACCAATTGGCCACCGGTAAAAACGGCAACCCGCTCGCCGCAGGAAAACCCTTCATCAACAACTTCCTGCCCAATGGCGGCGACATGCTGCGCCTCAACATGGCCGTGCCGGTGACCCCGCGCAACAGCCCTGATTTCAGCCCGCTGGGCATCGTGGATGCGGCCGTTCGCGGCCTCACACAGGCGCCGTACAACACCAATGCCAACCTCCAGTTTATCCCGAACATGGACGGTTTCCCGAACGGCCGCCGCCTCGAAGACGACGTCACCCGCATCGAATTGCAGGCTGTTTCCGGCGTGGCTTTGGCTGCCATCGGTCTGTGGTACGACGATTTCAACGGCGGAAGTCCGGTCACCAGCGACCTGCTCAACGTGCTGACCTACACCACCGGCGTAAACGCCAACGACGTGCCGTTCAAAACCAGCTTCCCCTACGTGGCCCTGCCGCATGCCGGCGACAGCCCCTGCGCGGGCACCACGGCGAACGCCAACGCCAGCGTGACGGATTTCCGCGGCGGACTTACGGGAACGAATGCAGGTTTTGTGGGTACGGGCGCTACGGTTGCAGCCAACAATTTCCCGAACCCCTTTGCCGACGTCACGACGCTGAATTACCACGTCGAATCGCTGACGAACGTGAGCATCTCGGTGTTCGACCGTACGGGCAAACTGATCCGCACCCTCGTAAATGAACCCCGCGACGCAGGCGACTACAGTGTGCGTTTCGACGGACAAAACCTGCCGGCAGGCATCTATTTCGCCAAAATCATGACCGGCGACGGTAAAGACGTGCAGGTGCTGAAATTGTCGAAACAGTGAGAAAAAGTTGATGAAAAGGGTTGATGAAAAGGGTTGATAAGGTTGATAAAAGGGCAGGGGCGCTCTCGAATACGTTTGAAGAGATCAATATGATTGAGAGGGCCACACACCCCTTTTTATCAACTTTATCAACCTCATCAACCTTTTCATCAACCGCTAAAAATTAGGACGGGTGAAAAGGACAGGGCGCTTTTGGGATTTTCCGAAAGTCGCCCTGTTTCTTTTGTGTCCATGAGGGTAGGTCCTTCCTGGGGTACTAAAAATCTGTTTGAATGAAGATTAATAGATTACATGATTGTTGATTTTTGAGGTTGATTGTCGATTTTAGAATTAAAATATGAGTCGTCCCAAATTTTCAGGGCCACTCATGTTTTGTTTTAACCTACTGAAAATGTGCAGGTTGACTAACCCCCGACTTCAGTCCGGGGTTAATTGTCGCTTTTAAATCTTTACAAAAATCCGGGATGGCTCATGCGAAGCAGGAGTTAAAAATCACCAATCATGTTATCCACAAATCTTCATAAAACAGCTGCCCCCGGCTCACACCTTCACGTCATGCCAGCGTTCCGAGCGCAGGTAAAAGAACGTCATGCCGATCATGAGCGCCCAATAGAGCAGTTCGGCTGCCCAGACCCACACTAATCCAAGGTGGGTAAAATTGGTGATGTAATAAATATAGGAGAGGTAAAAAGCCACACAAATGGCCTGCAGGCGCAATCCGAACCACGTTGCGCCGGTGCCGGCCAGGCCGTTCATCAGCACCGAACCAAAAGTCGACATGGTGAGCAGGCCGAGCAGGAGGTAAAAAACCGGCTGCGTCTCGCTGATCAGGGTCATGTCGGATTTACCCAGCAAAGGATAAAGTAATTGCCCCGGGAACAGCAGGATGGGCACTGCCATGACCATGGAAACCAGCCAGCAGAGCTTGCCCGTTTTCCAGGCGGCAGCCAACACGTCGTGCCGGCGGCCTTGCCCGATGAGGTTGCTGATCAGGGTGTTCACCCCCGTGGAAAAGCCCCAAAGCGGGATCGAGAGAAGCAAATAAACCGTGCGCGCCAGATTGGAAATGGCCAAAGCCCGCTCACCCAGGTTCTCTACCATGCCGAAAAAAAACACCCAACTGCCCTGACCCACCGCAGCATGCGCCACCACGGGCAACGACAGCATGAGTTGTTGTTTGGCCATGGGCCAGTCGGCCTCCGGGCGCGAAAACACTTTGAGCGGGCGGTTTTTTTTGTCAAAAACCATATACACCGCAAACACCGTGAACGCCACGCCTTCGGCAATGCTGCTGGCGAGACCCGAGCCGCCGATACCCATTTCAGGCAGACCGAAATGGCCGAAAATCAGGGCATAATTGAGCACCAGATTGATCACGGCCAGTACCACCGTGTCCACGAGAATGAATGCCGTGCGGGCGATGCCCGAATACAGGGAAATCAAAGCCACGCCCGCATAACTGAAAAAGACGCCGTAGGACCTGTAATGGATGTATTCAAGACTTTTCTGGTACACCTCCGGGGAGTGATCGAGAAAAAGAGCAAAAAACCACGGCGCGCCAAAATGCATGAACGCCCACATCAGCGTAGCCAGGGTCAGCTCCGACAGCAGCATGGTGTGAAAAACGTGTCCGACCGCGCCGGGCCGCCCCTCGCCCATGCGCCGAGCGATCATGATCTGGCCGCCCCTCGAAAACCCGAAGCCGATGGCCGCCACGGTGATGTAAAAAACCCCGACGAACCCGATGGCCGCAAAATCGACCTCGCCTTTGTGGTACAGCAGCACGGCGTCGCTCAGGGCGATCACGTTCTGAGCGGCAGACCCCAGCATGATGGGCGCTGAAATGCGCCAGATTTGACGGTACGTGATGTCGAGGCGCATTTAAAATATCTTCCAGGGTTTCCAACGCGCCGGGACGACGCACAGGTGTTGTTTTTCCCGAAAATCGGGGTTGACAAAAGCAAAGGCAAGATGAAAACAATCGAGCGTCAGCGTGACCCGGGGATGTTGCTGAATTTGCTGCCAGGCAGCCGTCATTTCGGCCGACCAGTACACGTCGTCGAAGACGAATACGGTGCGTTCGCGGGCGTGGGCCAGGCAGGTTTCAAAGTATTCGAGCGTCGGGGCTGCACGGTGGTGACCATCGAAAAAGACGAGATCGACCGGTTGCTGCATCCGTTTAAGGGTCTGGGCGAGTGTTTCGGCAAAGGGACCCGTGATCACTTCAACGTTTTTGAGGCCCAGCAAATTGATGTTTGTGCGGGCCACATGGGCGCAATCCGTGCTGCCTTCCAGGCTCAACAGCCTGCCCGAGCGCAAGGCTGCCGAGGCCAGGTACATGGCGCCGATGCCCACGGAAGTGCCCAATTCGAGCATGACGGCGGGTTTTAGCCAATCTACCAGCCGGAAAAGGCGGCGGCCCTGGGCGGCAGTGCTGGCCGACCGGGACACCAGGCTGCCCAGCTTTTCCCGGCGCCGGCCGGGGCCTTTGGCGCCGTGGTCGTCGATGTTGAGTACGGTGGAACTGGCCAGCATTTTGGCACGGAGCGCTTCTATGTCGCGGAAAGCATAGTACCAGCGACGATCCTCCAGAATCGCGTTGGCCCATTCAAAAGCGAAAGGAGAGTGCAGCTGATATTTGGTCAGCGCTCGGAGATAAAACCTGAAAAACTGCTTGAAGCGGTGCAAATCTTGTCTTTTAACGGCTTGTGGCGAAAATAGGGCGCTTTGCGTTAAAATAGTTTTAAACCGTTTTTTACCCGCAAATAGGGGAAGACTGGTCCCGTTTTGGGTTCAATTTTCGCACATCAAACGCTTTGCACGATGAAAAACAACCGCCTTCTCCTTCCGGTCGCCCTGATTTTTCTGCTCCAGAATTTTACCAATGCCCAATCCTATAAAACCGCCGCCGGCCTCCGGATCGACAACGGCGTAAACCTTTCGGTTCAACAATATTTGTTCAACAACTGGACAGCCGAAGGTATCCTGCACACCCCGATCAGCTCCGACAACGTCGGCCTCACCCTGCTCGCCGAGCGCCACCGCAAGATCATTTTCCGCGGCACCAACTTCTACTATGGCATTGGCGGCCACTACTATTGGCAAAACGAAGCAAAAAGTGCCGGCAACGAGACTGAAACCGCCTCAAATGTGGCCGGGCTTTCCGCTATTGGCGGTCTCGAAATGTCGCTGGGCCGCCTCAATTTCGCCGTCGACTGGAAACCCGAACTACACCTCAACAGCGGAACTGACAAGGCTTTCGACTGGAACGGCGCCTCGGTGTCAGTGCGGTATATTTTCGCCAAACGCGAGAAGAAAAAGGTGAAAGACTGGAAGATTTGGGGCAAGAATGACGGTAAAAATCACCGCAGACGTTGAGAAATGCGTGACGAGCCGCCCATCGCCTGCGGGCACCCGGATGGAGGCAATGTCGGTAATTGAAATTACCATACTTGTCAGGAGCCCCAGCGGGGCGGAACATAAAAAGTTCCGCCCCGCTGGGGCTTTGTCAACTCCTGATCATACGTAAAGGATCTACAAATCCTCGCCCAGCTGGTCGACAGCCTGCCCGGCCTGCCGCAATTTTTCCCGGCACAGCCGGATCAGTTCGGTGGCCCGTTCGAGCTGCGTGGCGAGCTCGTCGATACCCACGGCTTCTTCCTGCAGGTCGCGCACGATTTGCTGCAGTTCGGCCCAGGCTCTTTCGTAAGTCATGTTGGCGGGTGCTTCGGGCATGGTCAGCTCAGTCGTTTGAAATCAGGGTCTTCGAACCAGACGGGCGTGCGGTCGTCGGAACTGCCGTTGTAATTGACGAGTATTTCTTCTCCGGGAGCGATGTCGCGCAGGCAGAAAAAATCGATCGTTTGGGCCTCGAAATCCATCGCGTAGTCGGCGTTGGGTTCGTAGGAATGGTTGTACAAGGAGCCGTAGCCGAGTGCAAAAGCGTACCATTCGCCCTCTTCGCCCCAGTCGAAATAGTAGTCGTCCAGCATCGTGCGCCGCACGTGGTCGAGTTGCGCTTTGGGAAAAAGCAGCACCGGACAAATCTCGATCACCGCGCCCGCCGCTATCGGCGCCGCGGCAAAAACGCCGAGCCCGTGTAAATCCGATGTCGCGGCATAAATGGGGGCGTTCTGGATGCTCATTTAAGAATTGATTCGATTAGTTCGATTGATTCGATTGATTCGATTGATTGGATTGATTCGATTGGACAAACATTTGGCACTTCGAATAACCAAGCAAAAGCCCTTGCCTTTTGCCCCTTGCCTTTTGCCCCTTGCCTTTTGCCCCTTGCCTTTTGCCCCTTGCCTCACCAGTCTCCGCCGGCGCCACCGCCGCCAAACGAGCCGCCACCGAAACTGCCGCCGCCGCCCCAGCCGCCACCGCCGCC
>JBGAJY010000189.1:0-10722 GCA_044224705.1 Saprospiraceae bacterium | reverse complement strand
AACATGCGGTTCAAAACCGAAGCCTATTACCAGGCCATTTTCAACGTGCCTGTGAGCCGCGAATCGGGCAACACCTTCTCCATGCTGAACAACGTGGACGGCTTCGTGTACGAAAACCTGATCAACGAAGGCCACGGCCGCAACTACGGCCTCGAACTCACTGTGGAGAAATTTCTGACGCGCGGACTGTACTTTTTGCTGTCGTCGTCGATATATAAATCTGAATACCAGGACAATGCCGCCGTCTGGCGCTCCACGCGCTTCGACGGCCGCTGGGCCAACACGCTTACGGCGGGCAAGGAATGGACCTTTCAACGCGGCGCCAAAAACCGGGTATTTGGCCTGAATCTCAAGGTGATACAACTCGGCGGGCTGCGCACTACCCCGATCGACCTGGTCGCCTCGCAGCTGGCCGGCGAGGCTGTTTACGAGGATTCGAGGGCGTTCGCGGAGCAGCTGCCGGGCTATTTCCGAATGGATGTGGGCTTCCGGCTGAAGCGCAATTTTCCGCACCTGACTACCACTTTATCACTCGATATTCAGAATGTCACGAACCGGGAAAACGTCTTCGACCGCTACTACAACTCCGACCGGCGTGAGGTGCAGTATGTTTACCAGACGCCCTTGATTCCGGTGTTGAGTTATCGGGTGGAGTTTTGAGACGGGGTCATGGCGTCTGACCGGCCGACAAAGCGGCGCAGTTTTTCAGCCTGGAGCCCCACCAGTATTTTACGATACCGCAGTGGTAGATTTTTTCTCCCTTGGGCACAGCCACGCTGAATGCCTGCGGTGTTATTCGCGCGAGTTCGTCAGCATTGGTCCAGGGGCGGCTTTTGCCGCCCCTGGGCGTCAGTGCGCCAAAGTGGTAATAGGATGTACCGGGCTGTTTCAGCCATTTTTTCAGAGATTCGGAGGAATAATACTGGCTGTCGAACCCCCAGCATTCCACAATCTTTTTACCCGTGGAATTTTGAGCGCCGAGAATAGATTGCATGGGCAGGCCGCCTGCCGAATGGCCGGCCAGTACGATGTTCAAAGGCCGGGTATTGGGTGGCAAATATTGCTGGGCGATCAATTCCCTGAAACAGGCCTCCAGGAAAGTATCGAACTGGCCCTTTCGGTTCAGGTACCCGTAATCGGCTGCGGTGCCCTCTTTATGACCAAAGAGCGTTTTCAATGTGGGCGCGATCAGGATAGTATTGGTGCCGGCCAGGCTGAATTCGTCGCGAAGACAACTGAAAAGCGGCGTGCTCCAATAGTATTCGATGCCTTGTTTGCGGTATTCGATTTTGTCGGTCTGACAAGCTGAAATGATCATGCCGTGGAAATAAACGACCACATTCACCCCTTGTGCCGACGGCTTAAAACCGGCCGGGAGGAAAACGCCGGTCTTGGCCGACAGTTTTCCTCCCACACTCACCGGAAGGTAGACGCTGGCGCCAGGTGACAAATTGGCGTATGCCACCAGCGGAAGGCCGATAAAATGATCCGTTGCCGGTTGCGGACCGGTCCGGGTCGATTGACAAATTTCACGATAAAGCAGGTTGCGTTCCATTGGGGGGGTGTATGGGGGAATTGAGCGTTTTATTTGCTGTGGCCGTAGGTATAATCGGGCGGGCAGCGGGTTTCGCTGGACTCACCGGTGTCGGCTGTTTGGAACCAAACGTGCCCGATAGACGGCAAGGGCACTGCGTTTTTCCAGCTTTTCCGGCCGGTAAACACATCGAAGTGTGCGCCGAAAATGGCTCCGCCCGTATCGTTCACCACGCACCATCCGTCGTGGATGCTGCCGTCGGGCAGGGTAGAACCGGCCAGTTCAAGGATAAAAACCTTTGTTTTGGGGGGCACCAGTCCCGAGCCGCCTTTGGCGCGCCGGTATTTGGGGTCCGAGGTTTTGTAATAGCCCAAATCGGCAGCGAGCGTTTTGAACGGGGTCAACGGAATGTTGCGCAGCACCCCGAAACCGCCGGCTCCGGGCTCTTTCAGGTGGAACGCCATGGCCTTCTGCACCCTGTCGCCTTCGAGCGTCAATGCCATGTATTTGAAATTTTTGGCGTAGCGCTTTCGGGCATCTGGGAGCACCAGGCGGGTATATTCGCTCAGGTGGCCGACATCGACCCGTTTGCCTTCGACATTGAGCAGACGCCCGTCGCTGAGTTTGCCGGTGCCTTCCATGACCATGTCGTTGAAAAAAGCGGCTGGTACGTTTGCCAGGGTTTGGCCCTTGGAATTGAGCACCGGAACCTTTTCGGCGCCTGCCGGGTAATCCGCTTCATTGACGACGTAATAATGCGTCAGCCTGAACCGGCTCAGCCGTTTTGCAGGAACGCCGCTGCGCGTCAAAAAAGACAACTTATACTTCAGCACACCCAGCCGGGCGAGGGTGGCCTGATCGGCTTGTCCGGTTTTTTTGAGGCCCGAATCGCCCTGCAAGCGTTGCAAAGCGCCGGACAAACCGAGTTTTTGAACATCATAGCCCAGGGCGGTCAGCAAGGCCTGCACTTCTCCGTCGGCGGCCGGCGCGACATTGTTCGGAGCAGCCGGCAGGCTTACGGGCGCAGGGGTGTTGACGGCTCCGGAGGATGCCCCGGACGTTTTTTGCAGAAAGGGCTGCACAATGGTTTTCAAAATTTGCACCCATTCTTCCTTGAGTGCCTGCGCGCTTTCTCTTTTCAGCGATTGGCCTTCCAGTTCGGGATGGCGGATCCAGAAGATCAGGTTGCTCAAAGCGTTTTCGTCACTAATGCCATACGACCCCGCCATATTCAGCACGGCTTCGGGCGGCAGGTTGAGTATCCATTTTGGGTATTTGCGTATGAACTCCAGGACTTTTTGTGAAGACGAGTCGCTAGCGACAGACTGAACAGGGGCAGCGGGCGAACTCACGGGCGCAGGCGTATTGCCGGCTCCTGAGGATGCCCCCGTCAATTTCTTCAGAAACGGCTGTACGACATTGTTCAAAACAGAAACCCATTCACTCTTGAGTGCTTGCGGGCTTTCTTTCTTCAGGGATTGACCTTCCAGGTCCGGGTGCATCAGCCAGAAAAGCAGGTTGGTCAGTGCATTCGGATCGCGGATGTCGTGGTTAAAGGCCAGGTACAAAATCGTCTCATTCGGCATGTTTAAAAACCACTTCGGCCACCTGTGGATAAAATCGAGGACTTGTTGGGTGGAAGCACTGACGGGGGGCCGGGGCGTTCCGCTTATTGAACCTAAAATAGGACCGACTATTCCCCCAATTCCTCCTGCAATACCTTGACCTACGCTGGCGGCAATCTGCATGGTGACACTATTCGCATCAGCCCCTGCAGTAGGTGCAACCTGACCTTTAAAATCCCAATGCCAGGGCTCTACGGTATATGGCTTAAACCCGAATCGCCCTGCATTGTCTTTCAGCCATCGCCAAAACCAGCTGTATTTGCGCCAGTATTCAATGTTGTTGCCTTTCGAGCCGGGCCAGAATTCTTTCCCGTTTTCCAGTGAAAATAAATCGGCCGCAAGTCCGTCCTGGTGGTTGCTGAAACCCGGAGCCGCCAGGCGCGCGCCGATATAGGACGCCAGTTTCTTGGCTGCATCCTCCGAGTAATCACCCTTGGAGATCACCTTTTTTTCCACGGCTTCGCCGTAATAGCGGGGAAAATTATTGGCCCACAGGCCAAATTGATGCAAGGCCGACCGGTACCCGCTCGAAATGCCAACCCGTACTTTTTGACCTGATTGGGCAATTTCGGCGCGTACGGCCTTGAACAATTCGCGTAGGGCGGCGGCGGACTCACGGCGCATGGATTTATCGTCTTCCACAATATCCAGCGCTGCGTCGGGCAGGTTGGGGATGAATTTTCGGCCATTTGCAAGCGACTTCCTGACATGCGTCTGATAAACCAGTCTTCGAAATTTGTCGAGCTCCGGGTCGGTCAAAGCGTACTTGCTCTGGTCGAACATGGAGACCGGAAAGGGTTCCGTGGTTTCATAGGCCGTCTCCTGATCAGATAAGCCGGAGCCGGAGGTGCCGCCTTGCAGCTCCCGGTACAACAGATTGCGTTCCATTTTTTTCGTATTTGAAGGTTATACGATGGCGGTTACGGGCTCATTGATGGCGGAAAAAGCGTTGCGATAGCCCTCCACGAGGCCTTCCACGTCGTCGAGCCATTTGTCGAGCACGCCGCTTTGGCCGTGGGTGGAAAACTGCGAGAGATCGGCAAATTCGATATCGGTCAGCAGGCGGTAGCCATAGGAAGCGCAGTTGTCGAAAATCGTGAAGCGGTTGGTTTCCGAGGGCGTCACCGGACGGTTGAGCACGAGAATGTCGTAGGCAGCCGGAATAAATTCCTCGGGGCTGTCGTATTGGCGCGGCACGCCGATCTCGTCCTTCACGAGCCGCAGCAGGCAGATGGTGGTGTACACCGTGGCGATGCCCAGGAAGGTATTCACCAGGTTGCGACCGTATTCCAGCGGCTCGAAGTGCTGGCGCAGTACCTGCATCGTGTCGCGGATAGCTGTTTGGGTGGCGACGGAGGAACGGATGGAGCTGTTGTTGGCCGTTTGGATGGCCTGGGCCAGTTGTTTGGCTTTGTAGTACTCCAGCATGTGGTCGATCAGGCGGTTGTAGGTGCGCATGAAGCCGTTGTTGCGTTCGCAGCGGATATCGAGGTTGTTTTCGATGCTCACTCCGAGGACGCGTTCGTACAAACAGATGCGGTCGCGCAGGTTGGACGACAGGCCCATGCGGTAGAGCAGGCTCACCTGTTCCATGAGGCGGGCGTATTCGTTCTGGTAATCGCTGTTGGCGATTTTGTAGGAAATGGGGTATTTCCCGTGGTAATTGTGGTCGTTCATCAGGGCATTCAGGATTTTGAAAATGCCCATGCGCTCGTAGTAATAGAGCCAGATGACCGATCCGATGCTGATGCCGCTGGTTTTCAGGCTGAAATCGAGCTGATTGCCCGTTTGTTGTTTGATGGGGCCCAGGCCGCCCATGATCCGGTCATATTCAAACTTGGGGCGGCAGAAGTAGTGGGCCAGGCGGGCGTCCTCGTCGGGGGTGCAGAGCAGGTTGCCGAATCCGGGCGGGGCCGTCATTTCTGTCGCGCCGGGGTCCAGAAAGGTTTTCGCGGCGTCCTCTCCTTTTTCCGCTTCCGCTTTTTTAGATTTCGCAACGATACCCACCGGTGGGGCGGAAAGATCGGGATGGAGCGCCAGACAGAGATTGTGGTTGTAATAGGGAGGCGTGATGTCGTTGCTGTTCGCCGGCGGGGAAATAATATTCTTGTCCAGTTCAGCCACTTGCCGGAGCAGGTAATTGTAGTAAATACGCAGCGAATAGGGCAGGTTTTCCCATTTAAAACGGGCTTTATCTTCTACTTTAAAAACGTTTGCCATGGTGGTTGGTTATTTTTTGAGTGTTAAGCATTAGGAAGGTTTTTGAGCCAGAGGCTCATCAGTTTGTCGGTGTCGGCCAGTTTCTGAACGCGTTTTTCGCGCAGCATCCGAAAGGCGGCCAGTTGTACGCCGATGGGTCGCTGGCGGAATCCGGGAGCGGTGACGGCTTCGATGGTTGCCAGGCTTTTCAACCGGGCCGGCTGTAATTCATCGAGGGCAAAAAGGCTGCTGATCGGTTTGTTGTCGAATTTTTTAAAACGAGTGTTCAGCAAGGCCCTCGCAACGGCGGGCATGAATTTGCGCGCCGATTCAATGGCCTCACGGGTGGTCGAGTCGAGTCCCCGGGTCGGGTACAGGTCGGTCCATTCCGCTTCCCATTGGTCCCAATCGCCTTTGCCCCAGAGGTGTTTGCACCATTCCACCGACATCAAAAACCGCAGGTAGGCCGGCGGATGCTGTTGAAATGGCGAAATCTGGAACATCGCCGAACCGGGCAGTACCAGCACGTCGCGGATGCTGCAGGTTTGGGCCATTCCGGTCAGGCAGAAGGCCCAGAAATCAGGACCGAGTTCTTTGGACCAATTGGCAAACAAACTGCTCAGCAGGGTGCTGGCTCCGGCCTGGCTCGCTGATTCATGGAATACGCGTTGCAGCACGGGCAGCAAATTCAGCTTGACGAGGGTTTGGTGCCCTACCTCGTGGTAAATCGAAATCAGGTTGTATTTCTCCGCGATACGGGCGTACGGAATCGCGATAAACGGGATCGGATTGGGCACGTTGCGTTGCAGATCGACTCCTTCGCGCAGGGTGCTGGCGCCAAATCCCCGCTCGCAATACACCACCGGCGGCACCGTGATCTCGGCCAGAAAGCCGCGGCGCAGCCCGTCCGCAGCGATCGCGTCGCAACCCCGCAGTAAGGACCCGATGGGATCGCTGAGGCGTTGCGTCAGCACGTCCATGTAGGTGTCGTAAAAATTGTAGGCCTGCGACAGTTCCAGTTCCAGTTCGCCCAGCCGCTGGATAAGCGCCTGCCGCATCCGGGGCTCGTTGCGATCGGACAGATGCTGATCCGTGTACACCCTGAGCTGGTGCAGCAAGCGGTTGGCCACGGTGGCCAGCTGATTGCTCAGCACCTCCCACTGTTCCGGCCTGATGTCGCGATCGGCGGGCAGCGCCAGGGTTTCCCGCAATTTGGGGAGCATCCGGGCGCGGGTGCGCAGCGACTCGATTTTGAGC
Source organism: Saprospiraceae bacterium (assembly GCA_044224705.1). GTDB lineage: Bacteria > Bacteroidota > Bacteroidia > Chitinophagales > Saprospiraceae > M3007. The sequence continues at coordinate 4,107 of JBGAJY010000189.1, read as the reverse complement.
AGGAAAAAGGACGGGGCGGTCATGGCTGGGGCGTTTGGTCGAAGGGGCGCTACCGTGCTGGTGGTCATCGTTGGCGGATGATGATCTTGTCCGGATGCACGCTGACGATCGAGCCGGGGCGCAGGGGGATCACCTGGCGGTTCATGCCTTTATAAGGCGAACCATGCTGCCGCATCGCATTGGCCATCGACTGCTTGCTCAATTGCCGGATCTGGTTTTTCAGGTCGGCCCCCGGGCGCAACCCTGTAACGCCCCGCAGCTGGTTCTGAAAGGCCGTTTTGGCCATGTCGACCATTTGCCTGACCTGCGGACGGGTTGCCCCGGCCGAGACCGGCGCCTCCTGGTTGGTGAGGGCGTTGGCGATGATGCTGCCGCCGGGAATCATGGCCCCTGCGCCTTGAATCACCGCATTTTTGAGAAAGCCGCGGATGTCGCCGCCCGCCAGTTTCTGGACGGTGCTGAGGATGCCCGAACCCGGTATATATTTTTTGGCCAGTTTGAAAATCTTGCCTTTGTGCTTGTTCCACAGGTTTTTAAGCGGTTTCCAGAAGTAATCCATTTCCATCTCGTACAGGACGCGGTCGACGCTTTGCTCCATTTCAAAAGCGCTTTCATGGTCGCCGTTCAGCGCTTCGTAGAGCCGGTTTTCGTACTCCCGCTCCGGAGAGCCGCCGCCGCCCCATTCGTGGTCGTCGTTTTCCCATTCATTGTCGTTTTCGAATTCGTTGTCGCTTTCAAATTCTTCGTCCTGCTCGTTGTCGTCTTCGAATTCCCATTCCTGGTCCTCGTTTTCAAACTCGAAATCATTCGTTTCGCCCGATCCACGGTCGAGCTCGAATTCCTGTTCAAACTCGTTGAGGTAATTCGGATAGTCTTTCATGGTAACTGTATTTTTTGGTGAAAAAATGTGGTCTTCCGGTGGAGCCTGAGCGGCTGCCGGTTGGTCTATCATTGCAGGAATACCAGTGGGAAAGTCAGTTCCCCCGAGGTGATAGGATGATACTATCGGGCAACTGTTTTGGTTTGTGGTTTGGGGTTGCCGCAGATAATGGCGACAAACTTAAACAGCCGGCCGGTAAATGACACCCATGTGTCAGTTCCGGCCGGCTGTTTTGATCAAAAAATAATCGTCGGTTAATTGCCAGGTAATCGAAAACCGGATTTCAGCCGCTACCTGCCGTTCAGCGCCATGAAATACAACTCATAGCCCAGGTCCGGATCGTTTTTGAGTTTGTCGTTGTAGCCGATCTGCACCTTGTTTTGTCCGTGCACGAGCCATTCGGGGCGAATGGTCAGCGTCATGGTTTCGATGTCCTTCGTCTTGTTGGGCGGCAGGTACACCGCGTTTTTGTCATTGAACAGGATGAACGCTTCCTGCCCGCTGTTGACGTGTCGGGCGCGCACGGTCATCTCGATTTTCGGCATCTGGAACAGCGCTTCGGGGGGCGACATGAAGTAATCTTTCGACACCAGTTTGTCGTACGATTTTCCGAGCTCGACTACCAGGTTTTGCTGCTGGGGCTTGGGTTTGGAATGGTCCCATCCGAACAACATGACGCTGCCGTCTTTCGAAGCTTCCGGATAGAAATAGAGGTTCTGATAAATATAGAGCCTCGATTGGTCGTCGGTGAAAATGTTGTCGAGGTAATAATCGGCCAGCAGCCAGCCGCGCGGAGCGCTTTCGATCGTGCGTTTCAGGTTGTAAAACGAGCTGGCGCTGTATCGGGCAGAGGAGTCGGGTTCATTGAGCACGTATCTTTTCTGACCGGTGTCGTAATGGCTTTGACGGAACCACAGGACCGAATCGTTTTGCAGGTAATACGACACGGCGTTCGGGATGGTGGCCATCACGAGGTCGTCGGGTTTGCCCTGGCGCCGCACAAAATCGCAGGGCTGCTTCCAGTTGGTGAACGCCCAGGTAGCGATGTTCATATCCACCACGTGGCCGTACAGTTGTTCGGCGAGCACGAGTTTTTTCATCTCAGCCCAGCGCACGCTTCCCAGCACGTAGACGAAGGGCAAAAGCAGCAGCAGCCAGCGCATGCCGTTCGACATTTTCGAAAAAACGTTTTGCGACAAATAGCGCCACGCCGCATAAAAAAACGCCGCCATTGCGATCAGGAAATACGGGAATACGCCAATCATGTAACGCGGCTCCGCGGGCTCGCGGAACAGGAAACTCATGAGAACAAAGGGTACCGCAATGCTGCACAACAGCCAGGCGCCCGATTTCGGCCGAAGCCATAATGCCGCAGCCAGCCCGGCCAGGGCAGGGAAATACAGGATGGTGGGATCATAGCGCAGGGCGCCGTTGTAAATGCCAAAGGTTTCCCAGGGTTTGGTATTCCAGAGTTCGGCCACCCTCGACCATTGCGGCACTACCCAGGTCACGATGCGTTCCGGCAAAAAAGCGCCGAGGATGGTTTTGATCACGCCGTTCAGCGCCGGGACAAAAACGACGAGCAAAAACGGTAGCGCCACGGTGCTGAGCCAGAGATAGGGGTTGTTTTTCCAGTCGTCCGTATCCCAATAAAACTTGCTGATGGCCACGGCAATCACGTACACCGCCGCCGAAAATGCAAAGAAAAACGTCAGTTGGTGCGACATCAGTGAAGCCAGCAGCACCACGGGCAACAACAATAAATGCCTGGGCGACAGTCCGTATTTTTTCCAAAACCCGCCCTCGCGGTCGGTTTTTCCATCCAAAGCGGCCAGAAACACGAGACCGAGCAGGAGAAAAAAGAACCCGAAAATCGCGTAGTTGCGGGCCATGCGCGACCAGAAATTCAGGTACAGCGAAAACGCCGCGGCAAACGCCGCCAGCAGGCCCACATAGCGGTTGAACAGCCGGTTGCCCATGCGGTACACCAGATAAATCATGCCCACGCCAAACAAAACGCTCGGGAAACGCGCCCAAAACGCCTCTGGTCCAAACAGTTTGAACAGCGGTAAAATGCAGAAAGTCAACAGAATGCCGTTGTTGTCGTCGGTGAACAGCGGGCCTTTGCCGGTCAGGTAATCCTGCGCCCGCAGCACATGCACAAACTCGTCGACCCAGAGCGTGAGGGCGTCGAGGTTGATGATCCGCAGGATGAAACCGGTCACCAGCAACGCGATCAGCGCGGGACGGGCATAGCGGTCTGCGATTTTTTTCCAATCGGGAGGGACCACCGGTTCTGCCGCGCGCGGTGAGGCTTTGGTTTCGCGCGGTACGGCGGCGCGGGGATCTTTGGGACGAGGATGGGCCTCGCGGGAGCGTTTAGGGTGTTTATTTGCCATAAAATGCTACGCGCAGGGTTTGAAAAATGGTCTTGATAATTTTCATTTTACTCGCGCCGCCCTTGCGGTCGTAGCGCAGTACGAAAGGTACTTCGAACATCAGCGGGCGCGGTTGGAGGCGGCGGAGTTTGAGCAATACGTCCACCATGCAGTGGAAGCCCTGCTTGTCCACAAACCCTTCGCCATAGGTTGAAAATGCGGTTTGGATCAGTTCGGCGCGGTAAGCGCGGAAGCCGCAGGTGTAGTCGCGCACGCCCTTTGTCGGGTGCAAGATGCGGAAAATCCACCCTGCCACAATGCTCATCAGCCGGCGCGCGGGATTCAGGCCCATGATCCGGCTGCCGGGCCGGTAACGCGATGCGATCACCACATCGAAGCCTTCGCGGATTTTTTGCAGCATGGGCGGGATCAGTCCGGGATTGTGGGTGTCGTCGGCGTCCATCGTGACGATCACGTCGCCGGGACGGGCGGCGAGGGCGGCCTGGCGAAGTCCGTCGCGGAGTGTGGGGCCGAGGCCCTGGTTCACTTCATGAATGAACAGCCGGATGTCGGGGAGCCCTTTGAAAGCTTTGACGGCGGCCACGGTGCCGTCGCGGCTCCCGTCGTCGACCACTATGGTGATGGGCGCCGGCAGGCCCAGGTCGCGGAATGCTGTCGCGGCCCGCGTCAGCAGATTGCCGATATTCTCCGCTTCGTTGTAGGCCGGCAATACCAGCCAGGTATCCGTTCGTCGCTCAGGGTTGATCTGGTCCATTCTTTTGTTTTACAACGTGTTGTTTTGAGGATTTGAAGATTTGAGGATTTGAAGATTTGAGGATTTGAATACGC
>JBGAJY010000188.1:0-10863 GCA_044224705.1 Saprospiraceae bacterium | reverse complement strand
CAACTTGGTCTGACGGGCTGTGGACTGGCTTTGTGTGTGTGTGCAGCTTTCGCCCAGCCCTTCCAACTGGCCCAGCCGGTCCTGCTGAACGACACGCCATTTTTTACCGACAGTGTCGTCATTCGCATGCATTTCGACCTGGAAGGCGCCGAAATCCGCTACACCCTCGATGGCAATGAGCCCAACCGGCGTTCGGCGCTGTACACCGGACCGGTGACGGCACACGAATCCTGTTTGCTGGTAGCGAAGGCTTTTCATCCCGATTTCCAGGACAGCGAGGCGCGCATCATGCTTTTTATGAAGGTAGACGCGGCGTATGTGCCCGTCAGAGCGGAACTGCTGACGACGCCCAGCGTCAAATATCCCGGTCATGGCGCCGCTACCCTGATGGATTTGCAAAAAGGTCATGCTGATTTCTCCGACGGTCGCTGGCTGGGCTTCGAAGGGACCCATCTTGAATACGTTTTTTCCCTGAAAGCGCCGGAACCTGCCAAGAAGTTGGTGGTCAGTTTCTACGCGGGGATAAGTTCCTGGATTATGCCGCCGCGCCGCGTGGAGGTTTGGGCGATAAAAGACCCGGCGCTGGGTTATGAAAAAGTGGCGGAACAGATTTACCCCGAATTGCCGCAAACCTTGCCGGCCGAGGAAATGATGCCGGTTTTGTCATTTCCGAAGGAATGCACGGCACGCGACTGGAAAGTGGTGGTCGAAAATTACGGTCCTTTGCCCGACTGGCACCTCGGCAAGGGCAAGCCGGCCTGGCTGTTTGTAGACGAAATCATTTTGTTACCATGACTGAAACACGTCGCCTCCTCAGCTCGACCGGTTTTTTGACCGGACTGGCTTTACTGCTCGCCAATGACTGGCTGTTCAAGCCGGTTTTCCACAATGGACTCACGGGCAAGCTCTCTGATTTTGCCGGGTTGTTCATTTTTCCGCTGTTCTGGACGGCGCTTTTTCCGCGCCACAAAACCTTGATTTTCAGCGCGACGGCGGTGCTTTTTGTATTTTGGAAAACGCCTCTCAGCCAGTCCTGGCTCGATGTCTGGAACAGCTGGGGCCTGTGGCCGCTGTCACGTGTGGAAGATGCGGGTGACCTGTGGGCGCCAAAACCTTGATTTTCAGCGCGACGGCGGTGCTTTTTGTATTTTGGAAAACGCCTCTCAGCCAGTCCTGGCTCGATGTCTGGAACAGCTGGGGCCTGTGGCCGCTGTCACGTGTGGAAGATGCGGGTGACCTGTGGGCGCTGTGCGTGTTGCCGCTGTCGTGGCTTTACGCCGGTCGCGCCCGGGCGATAAATTTGCCTACCCCACTTCCGCTGGCTGTCGCGGTTTTTGCTTTTGCAGCGACGAGTTTTTATACCGTGGAGACGTACGACAAGCCGTACGTGCTCGATTTTTCGGAAAATACGCTGCGCGAACACCTGCTGCGCGATTCCGTCTGGGCGGATTTTGCCGTTCAATTGACCGCGCAAAATCCGGACACTTTGCGGCTCGGCCCCACGCAATTCCCCAATCCGGGCACCCCGGCGTTTGTTGCGACCGTGACGGAACTCGATTCCAACCGCACCCTGGTGACGCTGCTCACGGCTTCGAACCGTGCGCCCGGGAACAAAAAAAACCGGCAGCAAATGCTTGAATCTTTTGAAAATCAATTTATTGCCCGCATAAAAGCGCCATAGCCGCCCGCCCATGCTCGATTTTTTCGGCCGCCTGCACCTGCTCCTGCTCCACCTGCCCATCGGCTTGCTGGGCTTCGCCTTTATTTTCGAACTGCTGGGCCGCTTCCGCCACTTGCCGGATTGGCAATCGGCGGGCCGTTTGTTGCTTGGGTGGGGTACTGTCACTGCGGTACTTTCCGCTGCCTGCGGCTGGCTGCTGGCGCGGCAAGGCGGCTACGATGAGGCGCTGCTTTCTAAACACCAATGGTTCGGATTCGGCACGGCCGGGTTAGCCCTGAGCGTCTGGTGGCTGCGCCATTCGCACGCCTATTTTCTGCTCCTGGCCACCTGTGCGTTGTCATTGCTGGTGACCGGGCATCTGGGCGGGTCGCTCACACACGGCGAGAATTACCTGTTCGAAACGGCTTCGCCGAACGGTACATCCACGGAAACGAAACCTGCCATTTCGCCTGAAAGCATTGTATTTCAAGACGTTATCCAGCCTATTTTGAAAACGAAATGCCAATCGTGCCACCATCCTTCGAAGAAAAAAGGCGGTCTCGATCTGAGCACTCCGGAGAGCATTTTGGCAGGCGGAAAAAACGGCGCCGTGGTCCTGCCCGGCCGGCCCGACGAGAGCCCGCTGCTCAAACGCCCGCTGCTGCCCCTGCACCACGACGACCACATGCCGCCTTCGGGCAAGCCCCAACTCAGCCCCGGCGAACTCGCTTTGCTGCGCTGGTGGATTGAACAAGGTGCTGATTTTCAAAAAACTGTGGCGCAAATGCCCATGTCGCCCGAGGTGGAAAAGGCGCTTTTTGCAAAAGACAATACGCCGCACAACCCGGTTTTCGATCTTGCAATTTCCCCTGCGGCAGCCTCCGACCTGGCCAAACTTCGCGCTGCCGGCGCGTCTGTGACCCCGCTCGGCATAGAAAGCCCCTGGCTGTCCGTTTCCTTTGCCGGCAACGGCAAACTGAACGAAACCATGCTGGCAGCCCTTCGTCCCCTGGCCGAACAGGTGATCGATCTTGATCTTTCCAATACCAGCCTCGACGACGCTTTGTTGGAAAAAATGCCCGCGCTGCCGCACCTGACCCGCCTGCACCTCGCACAAACGGCCCTGAGCGACGCTGCCTTGAAAAAGATTGGCGGCCTGCAATACCTTGATTTTCTGAACCTTTCGGGAACCAAAGTCAGTGACAAGGGCCTGAACGACCTCGCCGCTTTGAAAAATTTGCGGGAGTTGTTTGTCTGGCGATCGGCTGCCACGCCGGAAGGCATTGCGCATCTACAGGCCCAAATTCCCGGTCTGCGCATCGATGCCGGCGCTCCTGCCGACACCTCTTCCACGCCGCTGCCGCTGCGCCCGCCCAAAATTCTGTACGCGAGGAGCATCTTCGAAGACACAGTGCAGGTGGCGATCGATTTCCCAAAACTCGTAGGCGTGTACTACACCATCGACGAAGCCTCGCCGACCACCCAGTCCTTTGCTTACGATGGTAAAACGCTGATTTTCAATCAATCCACCAAACTCCGCGCCATCGCCGCCAAGCCCGGCTGGGCCAACAGTCCGGTGATAGAGGCTTCTTTTGTCAAAAGAAAATACAAGATCGCCTCAGCCACCCTCGCCTCGCCGCCCAGCCCCAAATACCCTGGCGACGGCGCTAAATCCCTCTACGACGGCCGCATCGCCGACAACCACCTCGACAAAACTTACCTCGGCTACGAGGGTGAGCACCTCACGGCCACGCTCGACCTGGGCGAAACAAAGGAAGTGAGCCGCATCAGTGTACACTGCATTGAGAACAATGGCTCCTGGATTTTTGCGCCGCGGGGACTGCACATCTGGACCTCCGGCGATGGAAAAAATTGGGTCCGGCAGGTGGACAGCCGTTATCCGGTGAATGCTTCGATGCAGGAAGTGAAAACCCATGTGCTCAGCGAACCTTTGCCCCAACCGGTTTCGTGCCGCTATCTGAAAGTGCAGGTGGAAAGCCTGCTGAAAAATCCGCCCTGGCACCCGGGCAAAGGACAAAAATGCTGGGTATTCGTGGATGAGATGTTGGTAGAATAGCGCCGCCGTTTGTGAATCAAACGTGAAAACCTGCAACTTCGCACTACAATTATTTGATCCGTTCTACTTTTGGCCCCGCATTTCCACCTAATTTCCAAAGCGGTGCAACATCAACAACATCAACCCTTTCCATGGCAAGACAAGACGATTTTTCTGCTGAAATACAAGCCGGTTACACCTTCTCCGGGGCCACCATCGTACTCGGCGCAGCCATGCTCGATGCACAGGCTATTCACGGACTGCAAATTAAAGTGCCGCTCCGCACCATGAACCGCCACGGCCTGATTGCCGGGGCCACCGGTACCGGTAAAACCAAAAGTCTCCAGGTCATCGCCGAGCAATTGGCGGCCAACGGCGTGCCCTCCTTACTCATGGACATCAAGGGCGACCTCTCCGGCATCGCCATGCCCGGCACCGACAATCCGAAAATCACTGACCGGGCAGGCAAAATCGGTATCACCTGGCACCCGATGGGCAACACGGTGGAGTTCCTCACCCTTTCGGGAGAAAAAGGCGCCCGTCTGCGCGCCACGGTCAGCGAATTCGGCCCTGTGCTGTTCAGCCGTATCCTCGGCCTGAACGACACACAGGGCGGCGTGGTGGCAGTCGTTTTTAAATATTGCGACGACAACAACCTGCCCCTGCTCGACCTGAAAGATTTCAAAAAAGTGCTGCAGTACCTCGGCAATGAAGGCAAGGAAGCCATCGAAGCCGAATTCGGACAGTTCAGCAGTGCCACGGCCGGTATCATCCTGCGCAAGGTGGTGGAGCTCGAACAGCAAGGCGCCGAAGCTTTTTTCGGCGAGGTGTCGTTCGATATGCACGATCTGGCGCGTATGGACGAAAACGGCCGCGGTGTGGTCAGTATCGTGCGCCTGACCGACATTCAGGACAGGCCTAAGTTGTTCAGTACCTTTATGTTGCAAATGCTGGCGGAGATTTACGCTTCGTTCCCGGAGGAGGGAGATGTGGAGCAACCGAAGCTTTGTATTTTCATCGACGAGGCCCACCTCGTGTTTCAGGAAGCCTCGGCAGCGCTCATGCAGCAGTTGGAAGCCATCATCAAACTGGTGCGTTCCAAGGGCATCGGCATCTATTTTATTACCCAAAACCCTGCCGACGTACCGGAGAGCATTCTGGCGCAGCTCGGTCTGAAAATTCAACACTCGCTCCGCGCATTTACCGCCAAAGACCGCAAATCGATCAAACTGGCCGCCGAAAACTACCCGCTTACCAAGTGGTACGAAACCGAAGACCTGCTGACCAACCTCGGTATCGGCGAAGCGATCGTGAGCGTGTTGAACGAAAAAGGCATCCCGACACCACTTGCCCATACGCTAATGCGTGCGCCCGAAAGCCGCATGGACGTGCTCACTCCGCTCGAAATTGACAACATCATCGGCCGTTCCGATTTGGTGCGCAAATACAACCAGGTGATCGACCGCGAGAGCGCTTACGAGATGCTCACGGAGAAAATTCAGGAAGTAGCCCAGTCGCAGCCAGCGCCGCAACCCGCGCGTTCGGCCGGCAAACCGGAAAAAACAATCGTCGAGGAAGTATTGGAAAATCCGGCTGCACGGCAGTTTGGACGCACACTTGCTACCGGCCTGGCACGCGGCTTGCTCGGCGTGCTCGGGCTTGGAGGCCGCAGCACAACCCGCCGGAAAAAGACCGGCTGGTTCTAAGTAACGCCAACCTCCAGGTTGGCGTGTTTTACCAGGTAACGCCAACCTCCAGGTTGGCGTGTTTTGCGCTTTGCGCTAACCGAAAGGTTGGCGCTACAGACCCGAACAAATAATTGATAATGCGGTATTTATTGCTGTTTTTGCTCTCCGTCGCCGTTGCCGAAACTCAAGCGCAGCTGCCAGCCGACCGCTGGCGCGCGGACATTGACTTTTTGCGCACCACGCTGCTTGCCAAACATCCCGCCTTGCAAAACAAGGCCGTTGCCGAACCTTTTCAAAGCCGGCTCGACTACCTGTCGCAGCACCTCGACGGCCATAGCGATCTCGATATTGCCCTCAATCTTCAGGCTGTGCTCGCGGCAATGGGCGATGCTCATACACGGATCGACCTGGTGCCCTTGTTGCAAAAGCAAAACCCCATCCCGCTGGGACTGGGCTGGTACGACGGCGGTGTTTATGTCAGCGGCACGACGAAGCGTTTTCAGGCAATTCTGGGCAAAAAAATTGTCAGGATCAACGGTATGAAAACCGAAGAAGCCTTGGCCCAAATGCAGCGTTTCGTGGCTGTGGAGAACGCTTATTCGCTTCACAAAGATGCCTTGCAGTGGTTCCGGTTCCCGGCAGCCATCCGGCAGGCCGATGTGGGCAAAAGCGATACGCTGGAACTGACCTACGAATCGCAACCCGGCAAATTGCAGACGCTGCGTGTGTACCCGCTGAGTCCAGAGAACAAGGCCGATATGCAGCCCGCGCAAATCCAGCCCAAGGACCCCGACCTCCGTTGGCAACCCATGCAGTACCTTTTTTACCTGCAATACCTGGAGTCAGACAAAGTGCTTTACGTCCAGTACAACCGCTGCAGAAGTCGTGAAATGTCGCTGGCGGCAGGTGATTCGGTGAGTGCGGCGCAATTACCGCCCTTTCAACCCTTCGCCGACTCGGTGCTTTTTCTGATGAAGAAATATCCCGACGCCAAACTTTTTTTTGACCTGCGTTTCAATACCGGCGGCGGGGCATCCGATGGAGTCGATTTTGCCCGGCGGATTGGCGAAATCCCCGAGATCAATAAAAAAGAACGGCTTTTTGTGGCGGTCAATTTGTACACTTTTTCATCAGCCATCCAGGTGGCTAATGGTTTTGACCAATTCACCAATGCCACGCTGATCGGAGACCAGCCGGCCCAGGCGACCAATCATTTCGGAGAACTCAGCGCATTTGTCCTGCCCAATTCCGGACTGAAAGTGGTGCATTCCACCAGGTTCATGCGCGTAGCCCCGGGCGATGGGAAAACGCTCCCCCTGGACGAGGTGATCGAGCCCAAATTCGAAGATTTTCGTATGGGAAAAGACCCGGTGCTGGACTATGTGCGGAAGTTTAAACCCAAAATGTAGCGCCAACCTCCAGGTTGGCGCCTCACAATAGCCTCACGGGGGCCGATTGTAGCGCCAGCCTTCTGGTGGTACTATCGAAATTTAGAAATTTGGGCTGCACACACTGGATGGCGCCAACCTGGAGGTTGGCGCTACAGGGCATTGATGATCGCTACAAAATCATCTGCTTTTAATGAAGCGCCACCGATAAGCCCGCCGTCCACATCGGGCTGGTTGAACAATTCCGCAGCGTTTTGCGCGTTGGCGGAGCCGCCGTAGAGGATCGTCGTGTCGTCAGCCACGGATTTGCCGTATTTTTTAGCGATCATGGTGCGGATAGCGGCATGCATGTCCTGTGCCTGGGCGCTGCTCGCCGTGCGGCCTGTACCGATGGCCCAAATGGGTTCGTAGGCCAAAACCACTTGCCGAAATTGTTGTTCGGATAAATGAAACAGGCTGGCTTTCAGTTGTTTAGCAACATAAGCCACGTGGCGGCCGTCTTCCCGAACGGCCAAGGGTTCGCCGCAACAAAAGATGGGGCGCAGTCCACGGGAAAGGGCGAGGTTCACTTTTTGCGCCAGTTGGGCGTTGCTTTCCTTGAAATATTGCCGGCGTTCGGAGTGTCCGATGACCACAAATTCAACGCCCACCGATACCAGCATGTCCACGGAGACCTCGCCGGTAAATGCGCCTTTTTCTTCATGGTGGCAGTTCTGGGCGGCAAGGTGAAACCCCCGGCGCACTTTCAGGAGTTTGGCGGCATCTTTCAGGTGGACGAAGGGCGTGGCGAACACTACGGCTCCGCGCGGTTTTTCGGTTTTATCCAGCACCGATTTGATGAGTTCGAGGCCCTCTTCGAGGGTTTTGTTCATCTTCCAGTTGCCGGCGACGATGAGTTGACGCATAAGAAGGGATGGAAATTGGAAATTGGAAATTGGAAATTAGAAATTTTGAGATCGAAAGGTAAGAGGAAAAATGAGTTGGCTGCTTCTTACTGCCTCCTCCCAAACCCCAGCGCTTCATACATCTTCTCGTGCAGGTCCGTATTTTCATAAATACCTGAAAACAACTCCGCTTTCGGGCCGTAGGCGTACACGGGCACCAGGGTACCCGTGTGCAGGCGTTCTGAAAAAGTGGCTTTGAAGGCACGTCGGTTGCCGGGTTCCTGGGGGAGCGAGAGTCCGCCGCATTCATGGTCGCCGGTGACGATTACCAGCGTCTGGCCGTCGCTGGCGGCAAAAGCGAGGGCCGCGCGCACGGCGGCTTCGAAATCGAGTTGTTCGGCGCGGAGCCAGTTGCGGTCGTTGGCATGGCAGGCCCAGTCGATCTGGCTGCCTTCGATCATGAGAAAAAAGCCTTTTTCACTGCGTTTTACTAGAAAAGGGGGCGCCATTTTAGCGGCCTGCGGGAGGTAACGCCGGCCAGCCGAAGCCGTGCCGGGCTCATATCCGGCGGTAAACACCATAAAAGGCCGCGAGCCGTCCAGGGGCAATTTTCTGAATGCGGCGTTGTGGCGCAGCACATAACCGCGTCGCCGCAGGGAATCTTCCAGATTGCGGCGGTCCGGCCGGGCATTGAACGCGTCTTCGCCACCGCCGACGAAACAGTCGACCGGCGTGTCGAGGTAGCCCAGGGCAATTTGTTCGGTGAACGCCCGGATGTCGACGTGGGCGATAAAAGCCGCCGGTGTGGCGTGGGTAGCCGAGCAGGTGACCAGCATGCCCGTAGCCCAACCGCGCCGGTGCAGGTCTTCGAGGATGGTGGTGCACGGATGGCTGTCGGGTGGCAGCACGGCCACCGCGTTGTTATCGGCTTTGTCGCCGCAGGAAAACGCCGTGGCGCCTGCGGCCGAGTCGGTGATCAGGTCGTTGTGCGAATAGCTTTTGTGGAATCCGACGATGGGAAATTGTTCAAAAACAGACTGTCCGGCGCGCTGCCAGTACATGCCGGCCGAAACCTGCGCCACCGCCATGCCGTCGCCAATCATAAGGATGATGTTTTTGGGGCGTTCGGCAAAAGTGACGGGCGCGGCAGGCGTACTGCTTTGCCGTGCCGGCGAACAGGCGAGTAAAAAAATCAGCGCCGCAAGCAGCAGATTCCCCGGGTTCGTCGTTGGGCTTTTGTGCCAAACGCGTTTGGCACAAAGTGCCCGAATATCAGGCGAGTCGATTTTCAAGGCCTGTTTTTGAATTTGTTCATTGAATATTTCAACGGAAAAGGGTGCTCAAACGATCAAACCATCGCGCATTTCGACGGTTCGGTCCGAGAGAGCGGCGAGTTCCTGGTTGTGCGTGACGATGATGAACGTTTGTCCGTAATCGTCGCGCAGCCGGCGGATCAGTTGGTGCATGTCCTGCGCCGCGGCGCTGTCGAGGTTGCCGGTGGGCTCGTCGGCCAGCAGCAAATCGGGTTGGTTGATGAGCGCGCGGGCCACGGCCACGCGTTGTTGTTCTCCGCCGCTGAGCTGGTTGGGTTTGTGGTCGAGTCGATCCGCCAGACCGAGGTAGCCGAGCAGTTCTTCGGCGCGTTTGCGCACGGGCACTGTGGTTCGCCGGGCAATGTAGCCGGGAATACACACGTTTTCCAGGGCTGTGAATTCCGGCAGCAGGTGGTGAAACTGGAAGACGAAGCCGATGTGCTTGTTGCGGAAAGCCGCCAGCTGACGCGCGCCGAGGCGTTGCAAATCGGTGTCGCGGATGCGCAAATCGCCCTGATCCGCCTTGTCGAGCGTGCCGAGAATGTGCAGCAAAGTACTTTTGCCCGCGCCGGAACGCCCGACGATACTGACGATTTCGCCGCGTTGCACGCTGAGGTTCACCCCTTTCAGAATGTGCAACTGGCCGAATGACTTGTGGATATTGGTGGCTTGCAGGACCATTTTTTTAATAAAAAGTGCAGTGTAGGTGCTGCACGATGGGACGCAAAGTTCTAAAAAATCGAATACCCGCGACCGAGGCCCTTTTAAACATTAATCCTTTTCAAAGCGACAATGAGAATCCTCCAACTCTGCAAAAAATTCCCGTACCCGGTCAAAGACGGGGAAAGCATAGCCATCACTTACCTGGCCAAAGCCCTTTCCGAGCTCGGCTGCGAGGTGACCCTGCTGGCCATGAATACCAGCAAACACCGGGTAGACACCGAAGCCCTCGACCACGGCGAATTTGACCACTACGCCGCCGTGCACACCGTGCCCGTCGACAACCACATCCGGCCGGCCGCCGCGCTGCGCAACCTGTTTTCCGACCGCTCTTACCACATCGAACGTTTTGATCACCAGGAATTTGCGGACAAATTGCGCGAGCTGCTGCTCCGCGAAAAATTCGACGTCGTGCAGCTCGAAACCCTCTACCTGGCGCCCTACGTGCCGGTGATCCGTGAAAATTCCAACGCCGCTGTCGTCCTGCGCGCCCACAACGTGGAGCACGAAATCTGGGAGCGCATCGCGGCCAACAGCCACACGCTGAAAAAATGGTACCTCGGCCGGATCACGCCCCGGTTGAAAAAATACGAGATCGAACAGCTCAGCCAATACGACCTGCTGGCCGGGATCACCGAGCGCGACGTGGCGCTGTTCCGCCATTTGGGCCTGCACAAACCCGCCGTCGTGACGCCCATCGGCCTCGATTCCCGCGATTATCAGCCCGATCCGCGCAGTTTTGAGCGGCCGCTGAGCCTGTCGTTTATCGGTTCGCTCGACTGGATGCCCAACCTCGAAGGACTGCGCTGGTTTCTCGACGAAGTGTGGACGCCCCTGCTGGCGCCGCATTTCCCCGAACTGACGTTTCATATCGCGGGTCGCAATACGCCCGAGTGGCTGGAACGCCTTCGTTTAGAGCGCGTTACGGTGCACGGCGAGGTCGATAGCGCCGCCGATTTTATCAATCAACATTCGGTGATGGTGGTGCCGCTCCTCTCTGGCAGTGGCATGCGCGCCAAGATCCTCGAAGGCATGGCTTTGGGAAAAGTCGTGCTCTCCACCCGCATCGGCATGGAGGGCATTGCCGCGCGGCAAAAGAAGGAAGCCTTGCTGGCCGACACGCCCGAAGCTTTCGCGGAAATGATCGCCTGGTG